>NZ_JAMYLV010000002.1:0-350110 GCF_040318195.1 Mesorhizobium sp. M1273
GTTTTCACGATTATGTTTCGCGGCGAGGCGAAAGGCAGGCGGCGGTGGGGGGGGGGGGGGCGGGCCCCCCCCCCCCCCCCCCCCCCCCCCACTTCCTGTTGCCGGACTCCAGCTTAGCAAGGGGGTGAATTATAGTCATGGGCCCCACCATCAAAGTCGTGCGATGCGCTGAGCCGGGCAGGCTGGTGTTTGAGGAGCAGCAGGCACCAGGCACTCCGCCCGAAGGCTGGGTACTGATCAATGTCGCCTATGTCGGGATATGTGGAACCGACTACCACATCTTCGAGGGCAGGCATCCTTATCTCGCCTATCCGCGCGTCATGGGCCATGAGGTTTCGGGAACAATCGCGGCAATCAACGCGCCGGTGGACCTGTCGGTTGGAGAGCAAATCCTCGTCAACCCCTATTTTGCCTGCGGAAATTGTGCCGCCTGCCGCCAGGGAAAGCCGAACTGCTGCATGTCGATCGAGGTGCTTGGCGTGCACCGTGACGGTGCCATGAGCGAGCAGATTCTCGTGCCGGCGCAGAACTTGATAGCAGCGGCCGGCCTGTCACCGGTCGAGGCTGCCACGGTCGAGTTTCTGGCCATCGGTGCTCACGCGGTGCGCAGATCCATGGCGGGGCCGGGCATTCGCACCTTGGTTATCGGCGCCGGGCCGATCGGCCTTGGCACCGCGCTTTTTGCGCGCATAGCGCAACTCAACGTGACCGTCATGGACGTCGATGCCGAGCGGCTGGCCTTTGCCGCAAGACAATTGGGCTTCCTGGTGATCGACGGGTCGAAGGGATCGATCGTCGAAACGATAGCGGAGCGAACTGCGGGAGCAGGTTTCGACGTCGTCTTCGACGCCACGGGGAACAGCCGTTCGATGCAGGCTGCCTTTGCCTATGTTGCCCATGGCGGCGTCATGGTGATGGTCAGCGTCGTGCCGGACGACATAACCTTCTCAGATCCAGAGTTCCACAAGCGGGAAATGATGCTGATCGGCAGTCGCAACGCGACGCGTAGCGATTTCCAGCACGTCATTGCCTCGATCCGCGCTGGAAAAATACCAATCGACCGACTCGTTACCCATCGCACTACCCTGCGAGACAGCCCACGCGATATTGCGATCTGGGCGCAGCAGAAGTCCGGTCTAATCAAGGCTGTTGTCGACGTGGCTGGAGCTGGCTGACGTCAGCAAACACAATCAAGATATGTGACCGCAGCCCTGATGCCGCATTATGGGAGGGGGAGTTGCTCGGTGACGCCAGGCTAAGCGGCGCGCTTGACACAGTATTCGGAGTGGGTTTCCTCAGTGAACAATTGTCCCTGCCGAACTGGCTTGGCGTTTCACTGATTGCAGCAGCGGGCGCAGTTCTCGTCGCATACAAAGGTTGAAGCCGTGAAGCGACAATCCTTCCGGCACAAAACGCGTTCCACGCCAAGTCCGCCGGCTATTCGCACCGGTTGAGTATCCGACGTCGCTATTCTATATGATGCGTGATGTTTGATGCGCACCAAGCAGGGCAACATGAGAACCACACTGGCGATCGATGACGATGTCCTGGTTGCAGCCAAGGCCATCGCCCGGCAGCAGGATCGCAGCCTCGGCGAGGTCATCACCGATCTCGCCCGGCGCTCGCTGCGTCGGCCTCAAGCCGGCGGCGAGCGCAACGGGATTCCTCTACTGTCGCCTCGGCCGGATGCACCTCCTGTCACGCTTGAGACGGTCAATGCCTTGCGAGACGAACTGCCGTGACGCTCCTGCTCGATGTCAATGTGCTGATCGCACTGATAGATCCTGGCCACGTCGCCCATGACGAACGCGCATGGCTGGTTCGAAGAGACCGGTAAACTCCGCATGGGCTACGTGTCCCGTCACCGAAAACGGCGTCCTGCGCATCGTCGGCAACCAAAGATATCCCAATTGTCCCGGCTCACCAGCTGTTGTTGCGCGAATCGTTACCAAGTTGCGGACCCTGCACGGGCACAGCTTCTGGCCCGACGATGTGAGCCTGGTTGGCTCCGGCGACATTGATGCAGCCAAAATCCTGACCTCGGCGCAGGTGACGGCTACCTACCTTCTCGCGCTTGCCAAGGCGCGCGGCGGCCAACTTGCCAGCTTTGACCGCAAGCTGTCACAAGCTGTCAGCGGCGGCCGTGAAGGGCGGGAAGTCTGCACTGCATCTGATTCCAACAAGGTAGAGACTCTTCGGTGCGGTCTACCTTAATCTTCTCGGGTTTCTTCGGCGAGAAAGTCGCGGTGGTCCAGAGGCAGCACGGAATCGAGAGCGTCAAAGACTTCTGCACGTCGAATAACATAGGCAGGTGGCCGAGCGAAGAGGTCAATTGCCATTCGCGAGCGGCCCGAGAATTTGGACTCCCTGGCGGCGTGCGGCAAGTGCGAGCTTCCGATCGAGGGTGGCCAGCGGCAACTCGGTTTCGATTGCCAGCGCCAGATAGGCGGCGTCATAGGCGCTGAGCCCGTGCGAAGCCGCTAATGTCAGCACTGCGCCGTCCGACCCGCCGCCGGCGTCCTCCAGCGGCAATCGGCGCAGCCGTGCCATGGTGGTGGCAGCTTCGCCCGCCGCGATGCGGCCACGCCGCTCGGCCATCAATACGACGTTACGCGCCTCGTGCCAGAACAGGGAAGGGACAGGCGCGGTTGCTCCCGGCAATCGTCGCATCAGGGCGGCCGCCGCCTCGCTGTCTTCATCAGGAAGAATCCAGGCAGCCGCCACGGAAAGGTCGACAACGAAAGGCATCAGACGATGATCGCCATCAAGCGCGGCGCCCTTCATCGCGCCAGGCCCGAATTTCGTCCTGCGTCACGGGCTTGGCGCGGGCGCGGGCAGCGCTGATCTCTTCGATCACGGCTTCGACATCGTTGCGGCGTTGAATCCGCGACAGTTTAGCGATGGGATCATTGCCGCGCGAAATAATCACCTCCTCGCCGGCTTCTACCCTTGAAAGCAGTTCCGAGAGATGCGTTTTGGCCTCGCCAACTTTCACCGTGATGGTCATTTCCTGTCCTTGCGCGCGTCGGGTCAACGTGGTGAGCCGTGTTCATTGCCGAGCTGAGTGTGGATTGCTCGACAATCGCTCTTGCACGCGACGATAGGCGCAATCCTGCCCCTTGGTCAAGGCTTGGTCAAGTCATTGCCGACCCCTCGCACGCCGCAAGGCGGGCCGTCTTTTGACAAGGTGAAATCGTTCTGGAGCAACGGCTTCTGATTATGCGCAGTGTCTGATTTTGCGGGCGGAAGCTTGCGCAACTTTGTCGCGGTTAGCGCACTCCAGTGGATCGCGAGTGGCTATCTGACCATAGTTTGCGGGGCATTCCTCTTCGGGCGTTCGCGCTTGGACGCGCAGCGCCGACCTCTCGCCGTCTCTGTTGCCGTAGCACGACCCTGATCACCGCGATCCTGCCACCCATCTCTTCCCCAGGCTCGCGACCCATCTGGACAGTTCGGCCTTGCCCCAAATTGCCCTTTCAGCTGAAACGATTCGGGCGGAACGTTGCAAGCATGGGATGCGGATTGCCAGAGGCGATTTCTTTGGCAAGCAATTCGCCGACGATCAATCCAAGCGTGGCGCCGCTGTGGCTGAAGGCGACGTGAAGTCCGGCAACGGTCTCGACGGAGCCAAGCACTGGCTCGCCGTCGCCGGGGATGGGCTTCGGGCCAACTGCATAGGCAGCGAGTTGGAGCCGCGGATTGCCCTCGAGCACCGCACTAGCCTCCTCGAGCAGTCCTTTGACGGTCTTGTCGTGCACGGTGTAGGTTCCGTCAGAGTTGACCACGACTTCTTCCTCCGACCACGCCGAATCCAAAACAAGTGCGCCATCCGGCGTCGGGCGAACCGCCACGCGGGGCGTATTCAGCACGGCACGGAGCTCGGTCTTGATCGGCTTGGTCTTCAAGAGAAGTGAAATTGGCGTGGCGTCGGGGACACGAACTCCGATCTCTGCGAGCATGATAGGCGTCGCTGGCCCGACCGCAAGGACCACTGCATCCGCCTTTACCGGCACACCGTCGGCAGTGACGACGCCACGCGCGCGACCACCTGTGGCATCTATCCGGACGCGTCCAGCGTCCCGAACAAACTTGCCGCCGCTGGAGCGGAACTCATTGAGCAGCAGACTGATCAAAGACGGCAGGTCAACCCATCCTTCGCCGGGATTGAAGATGGCACCCTGGGCGGTAATTGCGCTCGCGTTGACGCCGGGCACCACTGCACCGACTTCGGCAGGGCCGAGCAGAAGCGCGTCATAACCAATATCCTGCTCCAGCTGGCAGACGGACGCGATCTGGTTCGTCTCGTCATCCGCATCCCAGGTGAGGCCGCCGTCAAAGCGAAGCCACGATCCCGTTTCCGGCCTTGTGGCGGCCAGGGTCCGATAACGGTCGATGCCTGCAAGCCTCAAGCGGTGGTAGGCAGTGTCCGCACGTCGCGCTGAGTTCAGCCAGGAAAGTGAACGGCCGGATGCACCGTTGGCTGGCGCGCCGTCGTTGACAACCGTTACATCAAGGCCAAGACGAGCAAGGTGCAATGCGGAAGAGATGCCGAAGATGCCCGCGCCGATAACAACGACATGGCGCGGCTTTGGTGATGCGGTCATAGAGAAATCCTTCTTCGCAGAAGCCGGGCTGGGAGTTGTTGGATGGCTGCAGAGCGCGGCGGAATTAATAGTCGGTGAGCTTCTTCATGTAGCGCCGGCCCTCAAGCATTGGACGGCCGCGCAGGGCGGCCAGCTCGTAGGCAAAACGCCAAAGCGTGTCGAAGAACACCAAGGGCACGAGATAGGGTTTGATGTGTTCGGACATACCGCTGAGGTCGAGTTCCGCTCCATCGAGCACCAGGACGTTTTCCCGGCTGCCGTACTTGAAAAGGAAGTCTCGGGCGCGTTCGGGAAGGCTCCGCGTTTCGTCCAAACCCAGCAAGACCACGAAGCAAGTATCCCGGTCGACCACCTCAAATGGGCCGTGAAAGAACTCGTTGGCGTGTATGGCCTGCGAATCGTACCACTGCATCTCCATCAACACGCAGATGGCGTACGAATAGGCCGCACCATAGCTGGCACCGCTGGCCAGTGTGTAGATCGCATTGCGCGGCGCGAAACGGGGGGCGAAGGCCTGAAACCGGTCGGCATAGGTCCGGTGCGCACGCTCGATCGCCGGCTGAAGATGGCTCAGGCTCGTCAGCAGATCGGCAGTTAGCCCGGCATCCTCCCGAGCATCGATCAGGCCGGCGAGCAACATATAGAGCACGCCGTAGTTGCTGCAGGCTGAATCGATTGCTTTGCCCGTCGTGTAGGAGGCCTGGTAGGCGACTGCGTGGTCGACCGCCAGCGCGAGGGGCGATATCTGGTCGAGCGTCATGCCGATTGTCGTTGCGCCTCGATCCTTTGCATGATTGGCCGCTCGCACAGTTTCGCGGGTGGTGCCGGTCTGCGAGCAAAGGACAACGAGCGCGTCAGGTCCCAACCGTCGCGGGTCTCGGCAGACGAACTCATCCGCGTTGTAGATGTCGCAGGCGAATGTGCCGCTGTGACGGTCGACGAAGTATTTGCCTGCCATCATGATCGAGAGCGAACCGCCGCACGCCACGAGGAATAGGTGCGAAAACTGCGTGCCCGCCGTAGCGGTCAGGGCGCGTTCCACGTCGGAGGGCAGGGCGGAAATCATGAGCGTCCTCGTCTCGTTGGCAGAGCTAGGGGCGGGCCCACAATTGACAGGTGGGCGGCCATTATGCGAACGTTATCACACCCTTTAAACTGAAAGTCCTGCAATGGTCAAGATTGCCGCGATAGGCGATAACGTGGTCGATTGTTATCTTGCTCGCGACGAGATGTATCCTGGTGGAAATTGCCTCAATGTCTCGGTTTATGTCAGCCGCTTCGGCGGGCGATCGGCCTATGTCGGAGCGATCGGCAAAGACCGGGCAGGGGACCTTATCTGCACTGCACTGGCGTCGGAGCGCGTGGACATCACCCGATTACGGCGTCTCGAGGGACCGACCGCTTACTGCCTCATAGGTCACCGCAACGCCGATCGGATTTTCCTGGACTTCGATCTCGGAGTTTCGGTGTTTACGCCGACGCAAGAAGATCTGGATTTTCTCTCGGGCTTTCAGGCCGTCCACATCGGCCAGTCCAGCGGTTTGGACCCGTGGGTTGCCGCTGTATCAAGTAAGTCACTGTTGTCTTATGATTTTTCCACGCGACGGGAACCGGGACATCGACGCGAGATTGGACCCTATTGCTATCTGGCTTGTGTCTCGGGTGACGGTCTCGACGAGAAGGAATTGGCCGCAATCGCGGCCGAATTGCTTGCATGTGGTTCAAAGTGGGTTCTTGTGACTCGTGGTCGAGCCGGCGCGGTGCTTCACGGCGACACCGTCTCTTACCGAACCCCGGCGCGGTTGGTCAAACCCGTCGACACCCTGGGCGCGGGCGACACCTTCATCGCAAGAACGCTGTTCGGCCTGCTTAAGAAGGAGGCGCCTCAAGACATCCTCGGCCATGCCGCGGACGCGGCGGCTGCTACCTGCCGGTACTACGGGGCAATCGGCCATGCGACAGCAATCGACTTAGGAAAGATGACGCCGAAGATCCCCCACGCTTAACACTGGAAACCATCTAGCTGCGAAATTCTCCGAAACAATTGACGCGAGAAATGGACAATGCTAGAGAAAATGATAACGTTCTCACCTTCCTGGCCGAACGCCGTCCAAGAGCGTTTTGATAGATGAGACGTCGAGTGGGATCGCAAGGCCGAGTTCGGCCAATCGTAAGAGGAGAAGACATGCACACGAATTCGAGCAGGCGCCTACTTTTGAAATCCGGTCTGGCGCTGACGATCGCGCTGTTGACAGGACTTGGCACGTTGGCCTCGTCAACTCAAGCAAACGCGGCGGACAACCCTTATAACCTCATCGACCCGACGGTGATCAGCGTCGGAACCATGGGCGATGCGAAACCCTATGTCTTCACCGATGCCAACGGCAACTTCACCGGCTTCGACGCCGAACTCTTCCGTGATGTGGCGCGCCGGCTCGGGTTCAAGGAGGAGCAGGTCGTTTTCACCGGCCAGGAATTCTCGGCGCTGCTGCCCTCCGTTGCCAACGGCCGCTTCGATGTCGCTGTCGCCGCCATCGGCACAACGGCGCAGCGCAAGAAGACGGTGGATTTTGGCGACGGCTATCTCGCCGGCTACCTGTCGATCATTTCCGCGGATCCGGCACTGACGAGCAATGAGAGCACCGCCGGAAAGCGCATCGGCGTGATCCAGGGAACGCTGCAGGAAATCTATGCCGAGAAGAACCTCAAGGGCGACATTGTCAAATTTCCCGACAACAACACTGCGGTGGCGGCGCTGAATAACGGGACGATTGATGGCCATTTCACTGACTATGAGTCCGCCAAGCAGTATGTGGAGCGCTATAAGAACCTGAAGATAACAATGAACGTGCCGTCCTTCGATGCGCCGGCCGGGTTCGTGGTCAAGAAAGGCAACGATGCCTTCCGCGAGGCGCTCAACAAGGCGCTGCGCGAGGCCATGGACGATGGCACCTGGAAACGGCTGCATGAGAAATGGTTCCCGGGCACTCCGATGCCGGATCAATATCTGCCCAAGAAGTAAATTCGCGCGTATTCATTTTCGTTTCCGGCCGGGCCCGTCAGCAACGGTGCCCGGCCGAGTTATAGATGGACTTGATATGAGCTGGTTCGATACCTTCGCCCGAAGCTTCCTTGATTTCCAGGCGATGGCAGAAGTTCTGCCAAACATGGTGATGGTCGGCCTCAAGAACACTTTGATCCTGGCCCTTGCCTCGACGTTTTTCGGGACGCTGATCGGTATCGTCCTCGCAGTCATGGGGATTTCAGAGAACCGGCCGCTGAAACTCCTTGCCCGAGTCTACACCGATATCTTCCGCGGGCTTCCTGCCATTGTCACGATCCTGATCATTGGCCAAGGCTTCGCGCGGTTGGGCCGAGATCTGTTCGGTCCATCGCCTTATCCGCTGGGCATTCTGGCGCTCAGCCTGATCGCCGGAGCCTATATCGGAGAGATTTTCCGCGCCGGCATTCAGAGCGTCGAGCGGGGTCAGATCGACGCCACGCGCACTCTCGGTATGACGTATGGCCAAGGCATGCGCCTGGTGGTGATCCCGCAAGGCATCCGTCGCGTCCTGCCTGCACTGGTCAACCAGTTCATCGGCAATGTCAAAGACTCCAGCCTGGTCTATTTCCTTGGTCTGCTCGCCTCCGAACGCGAACTGTTCCGCGTCGGCCAGGACCAGGCTGTGCTGACCGGCAACTTGTCGCCGCTATTGCTGGCCGGAGTGTTCTATCTCGTGATCACGGTGCCGCTGACCCATCTCGTCAACTACATCGACGCGCGCATGCGCGTCGGCAAACGAATAACCGCCGTGCAGAGTGGCCTCAAGGAGGTCGCCGAGCTTGCCGAAGCCGTCGTGCCGGGAGCAGCGACGTTGCCTGCAGCAGCGCTCACACGCTTCAAGGGTGGCGGCATCGAGGTCAAAAATATCGACATGGCCTACGGCGCCGTCCAGGTGCTGCATGACGTCGGTCTGAAAGTGGAGCCCGGGACCGTCACCTGCCTCATCGGTCCGTCCGGATCGGGCAAGTCGACCTTGCTGCGCTGCCTCAACCGTCTCGTAGAATGCCGAGCCGGTGACATTCTGCTCGACGGCGAAAGCATCTACAAGCAGACCCCTGACCAACTCCGGCGGCGCGTGGGCATGGTTTTCCAGCAGTTCAATCTGTTCCCCGACCGTAGCGCGCTCGCCAACATCACCTTGGCGCTGCGCAAAGTTAAACGCATGTCGCGCGAGGAGGCTGAGAGTGTGGCCTTGGTGAGGCTGCATGAAGTCGGACTGCTGGAGCGTAAGGACCATCGGCCGGCCAATCTCTCGGGCGGGCAACAGCAGCGGGTGGCCATCGCGCGTGCGCTCGCCCTCGAACCCGAAATTATGCTGTTCGACGAAGTCACCAGCGCCCTCGATCCAGAATTGGTCAAAGGTGTCCTGAACTTGATGGCCGACCTCGGGCGGGGCGGGATGACGATGGTGGTCGTTACACACGAGATGAATTTCGCTCGCAAGGTCGCGAACCAGGTCGTGTTCATGGACGAGGGGCGGATCGTCGAGGCAGGCCGGCCAGAAGACCTATTCGACAATCCGCAGAGCCCGCGTCTTCGACGCTTTCTGTCGGAGGTGCTGTGATTCAAATGGTGTGCGCAGCGGCGGGTTCTGCGGTGTTCGGCCTTGCGGGGCGTGCCTAACTGCCGCTAGTTCGTCGCCACGACGTTGCATGGTCGGCGGGACTTGCTGGGTGACTCAAAGATCCAAAAACGCAACTATCATCGAAGTCGCTCGCCGGGCTGGAGTGAGCTCTGCCACGGCTGGGCGCGTGCTTGGTGACTACGGGTACAGCAGCCCTGAGGTCCAGGAGAAGGTGCGCGCCGCGGCATCTGCGCTGGGTTATCGGCCCAATCGCCTGGCCAAAGGTCTGATCACCGGTAAGACCCAGACTATCGGCGTTGTCGTAGGCGACATCGAAAGCCCATTCTATGCAAGCGTGCTGCGCGGAATAGGGGACGTCGCGCGCCGTGGCGGCTTCGGGGTTATCGTTACGAATAGTGACGAAAATGCCGAACTCGAGCGAGAGGCGGTGCAGCTGCTGTTGGAAAAGCAGGTCGATGGTTTAGTCGTCTCATCGACCTTCTTGGACAAGCCGGATCATCTTCGTGACGCAGTCGCGGCCGGCTGTCCCGTCGTGCAGTTCGACCGCATCGTGGCGGGCATGGAAACCGATTCGGTCGTGGTCGATAACGTTTCTGTAACGCGTAGCAGCATAGCGGCGGTCATCGCCGCCGGACACAGCCGCATCGGAATATTGGCGGAACTCGGGCCGGACCAACGCGATGATGTTGGTTCCTTTGTGACAAACGCTGATCTCTCCAGCTCCGACGTTCGCTACCATCATCCAAGCTGGCAACGGTTGTTGGGTTATCTCGAAGCCCATCGCGCTGCGGGCATTTCGCCGGATCCACAGTTGATCCGCCGCGTGGCGGTCTATTCCAGCGAGGCAGCCCGAAAGGAGGCACTCGATCTGCTGACAATGCGCAATGCGCCGTCCGCCCTGTTTACCGCCGACGGTGTGATGTCGACAGGCGTTCTGGAGGCGACATCCGCACTGAAGCTTGCGATTCCGGGAGAGGTTTCGCTGCTTTGCTTCGACGATCTCGACTGGATGCAGTTCGTGGCCCAAGGTATCACAGCCATCGCGCAGCCGGCGCATCTGATCGGGGCGACGGCAGCCGAGCTTCTCTTGAAGAGGCTGGCTGGCGACACCGCACCGTTTGAACACCGTGTCCTCGCGGCTCGCCTGGTGAACCGTAATTCGATTGCGGTTCATCTCAACCGCAACGCCCCTGATCCGGCCGCGACGGTGTAGCTGGAGCCAAATTGCCGCGCCTCTTTGTGTCGAGGTCGATCCCATGCAACGGCTGAATGATAGCTCAAGCGTATTGCTGGGTAGGACTTTCGTCGCTTGCGATGCCCAGCGTGAGCTGCGCCAGAAATCGGGCGAGCCCATCCGGGTTCCGAGACCTAATCACGTGCGGTCGCAGTAGTATGGCTTGGTCGTTGAACGCAAAGGCTGCCCGATTTCGTTCCGCGATGGGTACAATTATAGATCAAGCAAAATGTCGCCTTGTGGGCGGCTGCAGCACGCCAGGATGTAGCCTGCCGATTTATCCTCCAAGGTCAGTCCGCCTAGGTCATCCATGACGACTTCGCCAGACAGCTTGGCGATCCGGCACGTACCGCAAACTCCCTGCTGGCAAGCGGTTGGGACATAGACGCCACATTGGCGCGCCGCTTCCAGCAGGGTCTCTCCGGGCGCGCAATGATATGCAAGGCCGGAGCGGGCGAAGCGGACCGAAGACGAAACCTTTGAATCCGATAGCGAACGCGAAATGTTGCCGCCCCCGAAGCTCTCCTCATGATACTGTGAAGGGGCGAGCCCGATTGCATCGAGGCAACTGCGTGCAGCCTTCATGTAGGATTCCGGCCCACAGGCAAAAATCGTGCGGCTATGGAGATCGGGAACCAAAGTCAGGAGCATCTCACTGTTAATTCGCCCGGTTGGACCCGTCCAGGCCGGGTCTCCATGACTGCAAATGCAAGTCACATGAACATTGGGAAAGCGAGCGGCAAGTGCGTCCAGTTCGAGCCGAAAAATGATGTCGTCCGGCGTTCTCGCACTATGAATGAAGTGGATATCCTGGTTTGCTGCGCGGTCGGTAAATGCCCGCAGCATCGACATGACGGGAGTTATCCCGCTGCCACCTGAAAGGAAAAGGGACTTTGCATGCGGCAGATCGTCGAGATTGAACGAGCCGAGCGGCCCTTCGATCTCGATCCCATCGCCCGGCTTCAAATTGTCATGGAGCCAATTCGAAACGAGCCCGCCCGGCGTCCGTTTCACGGTGATCTGCAGGTCGAGCGGTCGCGTCGGCGGTGATGAAACAGAGTAGGAGCGTGTCACCGCGGCGCCCTCGATCCTCAGGTGCACCACAACATATTGGCCAGCGCTGAAGCAGAACATCCGATCTGAAGCGGGTGTGAGAACGAACGTTTTCACATCGTGCGTCTCGTCGATCACGCGTCGGCAGAGCACAAGCTGCGGCGTGGTCTGTGCCCACTGCCGGTGAAGCTTTGTTGGGGCGAAGCCGGGGGCTCCTAAGGCCGCGTGTGCGTTCATTATTCAACTCGGGTTTGAAGTCGAGCCAAGATGCCACTTCAAAACCCGCTGAACAGCCGCGCAATCCTACCTTTATGATCGGTAATTTCGATTAAACTTCCAGGGACATTACAGCCACCTGGAGAGCTCGGATGCCCTTGCGAATAATGGGTTCGTGTTTGCGGCGCGCAAGGATCGCGGTGTGGACTGGCTGGTGCAGCGTCGGCGCTCCCTCGACGAGGAACGATGGGAGCTCGGCCGTGAACCGGCGCGCATCGTCGCTGCGCATGTAGCAGGTGCCGCCCGTTCGTCGCAGCATGATCTCCGCCAGAGTTTCCGATCCCGTCGAAAGCCGGCAGATCGCAAGCTCGGCCAGCAGCTCTGCGTGCGTCTTTTCCAGCACCGCGGTGTAGCCTGGGCGAATGTAGGTTTCAGGGTCGACATCGGACAGCGTTCTGGCAGCCGTCGAAACCATCACATATTCCTCGACCATCAGATGCTCGTAGGCGATCTCAGGCAGGTAGCGAGGCGCATAAAGCACGGCAATATCGAGATTTCCCATGCTTAGGTCGCTGACCATCTGGTTCGAATAGTCCGACTCGACATGGATCGAGGATTTTGGAAGCGCCTGGCACAGTGTCTCGACCCATCCCGGCAGGACCGAACGGGTCATCCCCACCTGTGCGGCGATGCGCAACGTGCCCTCGAAACGGTTGAACGCTCGCACATCGTGTCGAGCTTGCGACCACGTCGACAGCAAGGATCTGGCATAGGCTTCGAACCGCCGCCCGGCGGCTGTCGGCTCAGCGCCGGCGCGCCCGCGCAGAAAGAGCTCGGACCCGATCGCGCTCTCCAGATTCTTGATGCGGGTGCTGATCGTCGACTGGGTCAACCCCAGCCGGTCGGCGGTACGATTGAAATTTCGCGACTCGATGATGTCGAGAAAGGTTTCGATGTGATCTAGCTGCACATGACCTCCGATCGAAAAAGTCGATCATATTGCGCAGGATCATAAGCTTGATCAAACAATACTCAAGGCGGAAGCTGCACGCGGTGAAATCGGCCGGCAGATCGTCCAGGCTGAAGCTACGGAGCTGAGCAACGTGTTCATAGTCGACTGCGATTGTCACAATTACTGGTCGAGCGCGACTGTATTGGAGCCTTACCTTTCCGGCCTATGGAAGGACATGTTCGTTGAAGGCGAGAAGACAGGTCCCGTTGGCGCCTTCCCGCATGGCCATCGTCCCTGGTTTCATCCGCAGGACTTCTCACGCAAGGACGTCCGTCCGAAAACAGAAGCCGACAACTATCTCATCATGAAGGAAAAACACCTCGACAAGTACAAGGTCGACGTGGCGATCCTGACCGGCGATGAGCCGATCGAGGCTTCCACCCTCGCCAATCCCTATTATGCCAGCGCCCTCGTCAGCGCCTACAATGACTATCAGATCGACCAATGGCTGCCGAAGGACGATCGCTTCATGGGCTCGATCATCGTCGCGCCACAGGATCCGAAGCTCGCGGCCGCCGAGATACGCCGTCTGGGCAATCACCCGCGCATGGTTCAGGTTCTCGCTTCGCAAGGCTCCGTCAAGCCCTATGGCGATCCGTTTTACCATCCAATTTATGAGGCTTGCGCCGAGGTGGGGCTGCCCTTTGCCATTCATCTGGGCGGCCATGGCGGCGTGAATTCGACCGCGATTGCTCCGGCCCCGACGACATTCTTCTGGGAGACCCATGCCATCCTGCACATGTCGGCCATTTCGCATGTCGCAAGCATGATTGCGCATGGCGTCTTCGAAAAATGGCCGGACCTCTACTTCGTGGTCATCGAATGCGGCGTCGCCTGGGTGCCATCGGTATTGTGGCGCCTGGACGCCGACTACAAAGCCCTACGCAAGGAGACGCCATGGCTAAAGATGCTGCCGTCCGAATATTGCCGGCGCAACATCCGCTTTTCCACGCAGCCGCTGGAGCAGCCCGCAAATATTCAGCATCTCTGGTCCACTCTCGAGGCGATGGACGGCGAAAATACGCTGATGTTTGCCTCCGACTACCCCCATTGGGACTATGACGATGCCAACACGCTGCAAATCCCTCCTGCCTGGAAGAGCAAGATCATGGGGCTGAATGCGCTGGAGGTTTACAAGCGCATCCCGCGCGCGCAAGCGGCGAATGCTGCCTGAGGAAGCAGACGATGCCCGAGAAGACATACATCTGTAGAGTCGAAGAGATCGAAACCGGATCTCCCTTCATCGCCAAGATCCGCAGCCTTTCGGTCGGCGTTTTTCGCATCGGAGATTCATTCCACGCGCTGCTGAATGTTTGTCCACACCGCGGCGCTCCCCTTTGCGAGGGGCCGCAATGTGGAACAACTGCACCGGTCGAAGAGGCGCAGTTCATCTATCACCGCCAAAACGAGATCGTGCGCTGCGCCTGGCATGGCTGGGAATTTGATATCAAATCGGGCGCGGCCCTGGTCGATCCGTCCGTTCGCGCGCGCACATTTCCAGTAACGGTCGAGGCGGGCAGCATCTATGTGACGGCCTGATTGAGGTACGGATTCGAAAAGTAGCAGAAAGGGTGATCGCGGCTAACGGGCAGATTTCTTCACAGGGTGCGGCACGAACAATAACGCGGAAAATCCGCAATGGGAGAGTCAAATGTCAGAATCTGGATACAAGCTTGGTATCGCTCAAAGCCTGATCGGTCGCGGCAAGATTTCCCGTCGCGACTTCATTCAGCTTGGGCTGGCCGCTGGGCTGACGGTCACCGCTGCGGATAAGCTCTTCGTCAGCACGGCCCGGGCCGAACCGCTGCAGGGCGGCTTCGCCAAGCTCGGAATGGCACATGGCGCGACGACGGATTCGATCGATCCGGCCGGCTACCCGGACACCTTCACACAGACAGCGTTCTCGGGCTCGATGTCCAACAGCCTCACCGAGGTCGACGCCAAAGGCAACGTCCAACCGGACCTTGCCGAGAGCTTTGAATCGTCCGATGGCGCCAAAACCTGGGTCTTCAAGCTTCGCAAGGGCGCAACCTTCCACAACGGCAAGAATGTGACGGCGGACGATGTCGTGACTTCGCTTCGCTATCATATGGGCGACGAAACTAAGTCGGCGGCGAAGCCGCTGCTTGAGCCCGTCGCCAGCATTAAGGCGGATGGCCCCGAAACGGTTGTCTTCACGCTGAAAAGCGGCAACGCCGACTTCCCCTACATCATGAGTGACTACCATCTGGTCATCATGCCGGCCAAGGACGGCAAGGCGGATTGGGGATCAGGCGTTCGCACCGGTGCTTTCGTGCTCGAGAATTTCCAGCCCGGCGTTTCGGCCAAGCTCAAGCGCAATCCGAACTACTTCAAGAACGGCAAGCCCTATCTCGACGAGGTGGAGTTCATCGCCATTACCGATCTCGCCGCTCGCATGGCCGCGTTATCGACAGGGGAGGTAGACTATATCGGCCGCGCCGACCTCAAGACCCTCGGCATGTTGAAACGCAACCCCAAGGTGGAGATCGTCGAGGTCACCGGCTATGGCCATTATACGTTGCCGATGAATGTCACGATGGCGCCGTTCGACAATGCGGACGTCCGAATGGCCTTGAAATGGGCGATCAACCGTCAGGAGATCGTCGACAAGATCTTTCTCGGTCACGCCACCGTGGCCAATGACAACCCGATCGCGCCGGCGATTAAATTCGCCACCAATCCGCAGCCGCAGCACAGTTTCGATCCGGAGAAAGCCAAGCATTATCTGAAAAAGGCCGGGATGGAAAAACTGAAAGTGGACCTCTCGGTTGCGGATGCCGCTTTTGCAGGCGCTGTGGACGCGGCTGCGCTCATCCGCGAGACGGCCGCCCAGTGCAGCATCGACGTAAACGTCGTGCGCGAGGCCGAGGACGCCTATTGGGACAATGTCTGGCTCAAGAAACCTTGGTGCGCTTCCTATTGGAGCGGTCGCGCGACGGCCGACTGGATGTTCACGCAAGCCTTCGCCGCCGATTCCAGCTGGAACGAGTCGTTCTGGAAAAATCCCCGCTTCAACGAGTTGCTTGTCCAGGCGCGCGCCGAGACGGATGAGGCCAAGCGGGCGGCAATGTATGCCGAGATGCAGCAACTGACGCATGATGATGGCGGCAGCATCGTGCTGGTCTTCAACAACTTCGTCAGCGCCAAATCCAATAAGCTCGCACATGGCGAAGTGGCGCCGAACTGGGAGAACGACGGACTGAAGATGGCCGAACGCTGGTGGATCGCCACTGCGTGAGAGAGCGGGCCGGACCCGCGATGGCTACCGGGCTTCGGCTTGCAGCCGCGTGCCCTGCCGGCAGGGCAGCGACGGCAACGGGAAACGCGAGCAAATGAACCCGGTCGCAAGAACGGTTCTGCAGCGCCTTGGCCTCGGCCTGGTCACGCTGTTCATCGTCTCCATCATTATCTTCTCTGCGATTGCAATGCTGCCGGGCGACTTCGCCAAGGCGATGCTCGGACAATCCGCGACACCCGAAACGGTCGCCGCCTTCCAGCGAGAAATTGGCATCGACCGTCCGCCTGTCGAGCGTTATTTCGTCTGGGTCGGGCAGATGCTCCACGGGGATTTCGGCTCTTCGTTCGCAAGCCGCACCGGATATCGGCGCACCGTCGCCGAGATCATCGCGCCGCGCCTTTACAATACGATGTTCCTCGCATCGATGACCGCGCTGATCGCAGTTCCGCTCGCCTTGGGACTGGGCATCCTCGCTGCGCTCCACCGCAATGGCTGGTTCGACCGGGTGGTCAACGCAGTGACGCTGACAACCATTTCGTTCCCGGAGTTCTTCGTCGCCTATATGCTTGCCTACCTGGTCATCTCGCGCGACACATTCATCGGCTCCGAGTTCGCACAATCCCTGCCGCACTGGCTTGCAGTGTCACTGAACTGGATACTTAACGCAGTTCCCAAGTTCCCGACATTATCGAACGTGAACGACCAGACGCCGTTCTGGGATCAGGTCTGGAGAGTAGCCTTGCCGGCGACCACGCTTACGCTCGTCATCGTCGCACACATGATGCGCATGACACGAGCGGCGATCATCAACATGCTTGCAAGCCCCTATATCGACATGGCGCGTCTCAAGGGAGTCTCGCCGATGGCCATCGTACTCAGGCATGCCTTGCCCAACGCATGGGCTCCGATCGTCACGGTGGTGGCCTTCAATCTTGCTTATCTCGTCGTCGGAGTGGTCGTCGTCGAAGTGGTGTTCGTCTATCCCGGCATCGGTCAGCTGATGGTCGACGCGGTCAAATCAAGGGATGTTCCGGTTGTCCAGGCTTGCGCCTTGATTTTCGCGGCGACCTATATCCTCCTTAATCTGACCGCCGACATCATTTCCATCGCCACCAATCCCAGGCTCTTGCATCCACGATGACCAGCTACGAACCCATCGCGCAGGTTCACAGGCTGAGGCGCTCGCGCGCCACCCGGGCCAAAACGGCGCTGAGGAAGGCACCCTTCAGTGCCTGGTTCGGCATCCTCGTGATCATTGGCTATGTCGTCGTTGCGGTCTTCGCGCACTGGATCGCCCCATACGGCGAAACACAGGTCTTCAGCGAGGCCTTCGCACCGTGGAGCAAGCAGTTCAAATTGGGAACCGACCAGCTCGGCCGCGATATGCTCACACGCTTGATTTACGGTGCGCGCAACACCATCGGTATAGCCGTCGCGACTACATTGCTGTCCTTCGCAGTCGGCGTCTCGCTAGGCCTTCTTGCCGCGTTGTATAGAGGATGGCTCGACCAGATACTGTCGCGTGCGGTGGACGTCTTGATGTCGATCCCAAGCCTTATCTTCGCCCTGGTGCTGCTTTCGATCTTCGGCTCGTCGATCACAAGCCTGATAATCATCATTGCGCTGCTCGATTCTACCCGTGTCTTTCGGCTCGCACGCGCCGTCGGGCTTAACGTGGCGGTAATGGACTATGTCGAAGTGGCGCGATTGCGCGGCGAAGGCCCGAAATGGATCATCGCCAAGGAAATCCTTCCCAACGTGATGCCGCCGCTGGTCGCGGAGTTCGGCTTGCGATTTTGCTTCGTATTCCTCACGATCGCGGCACTGTCCTTCCTGGGGGTCGGTATTCAGCCACCGACCGCCGATTGGGGATCGATGGTGCGCGAGAATGCGACCCTGATCACCTACGGCGACGTCACGCCGCTGCTGCCGGCCGGCGCGATTGCCCTCCTCACGGTCTCTGTGAATTTCGTCGTGGACTGGTTCCTGAATGCAACAAGCGGGTTGCGGGATGAAAAATAGCGCTCCCGGATTGCGCGAAAAAGGCAAGGATCTGCTTCAGATCCGCAATCTGCATGTGGAGGGTTTCTCGGACGAGCGGTGGTATCCCATTGTCCGCGGGGTCGATCTGGCGCTGAAGCGGGGGGATGTTCTTGGCCTGATCGGCGAGTCAGGCGCCGGCAAATCCACCATTGGCCTCGCGGCGATGGGTTACGCCAAGCCGGGCTGCCGTATTACACAGGGCTCGATCCTGTTCGACGGGATCAATCTTCTGGCACTAAGCGAAACAGGGCGGCGTCGCCTCAGAGGCTCCCGTATCGCCTATGTCGCGCAAAGCGCGGCGGCCTCTTTCAATCCGGCCCATCGACTCCTCGATCAGACTGTCGAAACCGTGGTGGCGCATGGGATTGCCAGCCGAGAGAAAGCGAACCGGAGTGCGGTCGATCTTTATCGGCGTCTTCAGCTTCCAGATCCGGAGACCATTGGCTTTCGCTATCCTCACCAGGTTTCCGGCGGACAATTGCAACGGGCGATGACCGCGATGGCGATGGCTTGCCGTCCGGACCTCATCGTCTTCGACGAGCCAACGACGGCGCTCGATGTGACAACGCAGGTCGAAGTTCTCGCCTCCATTCGCAACATCGTGGAGGAGTTCAACACCGCTGCAATCTATGTGACGCATGATCTGGCGGTGGTGGCGCAAATGGCGGACCGCATCATGGTTTTGCGCCATGGACTAACCGTGGAGGAGGCAGAAACGCGCCAGATGCTCGCCTCGCCCACCCAGGAATATACCAAGACGCTCTGGGCCGTGCGCAAGCTCGCCAAGCCCGAAGTTCCGGCCGATGAATATTTGCTTACGATAGACAACGTCACCGCGGCCTACGGCCGGGCGGTTAAGGTGCTCCAGGATGTCTCGATCAAAGTTCCACGCGGAAGAACAGTGGCTGTGGTCGGCGAGTCCGGTTCCGGCAAATCGACGCTCGCTCGCGTCGTTACCGGCCTGCTGCCCCCGCTTTCGGGGTCGATTTCCTTTGCCGGCCAGGCCCTTTCCAAGACCGTGAAGTTGCGCCCAAAAGAGATCCTGCGACGCATACAGATGATTTATCAAATGCCCGACAACGCCCTAAATCCGCGCCAGACGGTCGAAGAAGTTATAGCTCGTCCGCTTGAATTCTACCTTGGCCTCAAGGGTGCACAACGGGATCGGCGGATCGGCGAACTCATGCACATGGTCGAGATGAGCGAAACTTACCTGGATCGTCTGCCGGCCGAACTGTCGGGAGGCCAGAAGCAGCGCGTTTGCATCGCCCGGGCGTTGGCCGCCGATCCGGAGCTGATAATCTGCGACGAAATCACGTCCGCGCTCGACCAGATTGTGCAAGAGGAAATCCTGAAGCTCTTGATCCGGCTTCAGCGCGAGCTCGGCATGACCTACATTTTCATCACCCATGACATTGCCACCGTGCGGGCGATCGCCGACGAAATTGTGGTCATGCACCAGGGTAAAGTCGTTGAGCAGGGATTAAAGAGCGAAATTCTCACGCCGCCGCATGCCCCCTATACCGAACGGCTTCTGTCCTCCGTGCCGGAAATGGATCCGGATTGGCTCACAAGGCTGCTCGCCAGCCGGACGATGTGATCGTCGGGCAGAGTGTTCTTCCATATCGCCACGGTTTACAGTCTCGCGGAAGGCGCTCGGCGAGACCGCGCTCGGTCGCAAACGGACAGCGCGCGTCGCCCCGTCCATACGAGGATAGGCGCCCTTTGCCGTCACTCGGTTTTCTGAGAGCATGATGGAGTACGCGCAATCCGGGAGCCGATACTCTATGCCAACAGAAATCGATGCTAGTGTAGCGCGCCGGTGGTTTGCCGAAGACCTGCGTGTCGCATCACCTGTCTTGCACAATCCTGCGGTCATCGAGGCCTTTGCAAGGGTTCCGCGCGAACACTACCTTGGCGACGGGCCATGGCGTATCCATTCGAGACTGCAAATCGGGGCGGTCCATACCAGCCCTTCAGCCGCACTTCATGAGATCTACCACGACGTTCTGGTCTTGCTTGACGAAAAACGCGGACTGAACAGCGGCTTGCCGTCGCTTTGGGCATTGGTTTTCGACCATCTGAACATCACTCCCGGCCAGACCGTCCTTCAGGTGGGCGCCGGTGTCGGCTATTTCACCGCCGTCCTCGCTGAACTGACGGGTTCTGAAGGACGCGTGATTGCATATGAGATCGACGAACAACTAGCTCGTCGCGCGCAAGGCAATCTTGCTCAATATGCGCATGTCGAAGCGACGTGCGGTGATGCAACGCAGGCAATTGATCTGCCAGACCTCGATGTCGTGATCGCCTTTGCCGGAGTGACGCACGTGCCGGAACGGTGGCTTTCAAATTTGTCCGACGCTGGCCGGATGGCATTGCCGTTCACGGGTGAAGACCGACGAGGTTTCATGATGCTTCTGGAAAGGGCTGGCGATACGTTTCCCGTACGATCACTTGTGCCATGCGGATTTTACCCCTGCAGCGGAGCCAGGCGCACTGACGAAGAAAAGGCCTTGATGGTCGCCCTCAAGGCTGCGCGAGGCAAGGTCACCCGTCTCGCGCAATATCACCGAGGGCGACCGAAAAATGGCATCGAGAACGCTTGGTTGGTGACCGACACATACTGGATTTCGAAAGCCTAGAGATCAATGTCGATCTTGCGTGTCACCGTCGTAGCGTGCGGCACGGCTTTCCACGAGCGATCTATGCCGGCGGGAGCAGTCCGAAACATCATTATTGCGTCCGAAATTTCCCCGATCCGCGCGTGGGGATTGCAGCCGCGGTCCTGGCCGGCTGCAGCACAGCCTTCTTCTTATGCGAAGACGGACTGGAACTATACTGCGCAGCATGATCCGCCGTCGAGACGTCTCCGACCAGCGCCGCAAGGTCAGTCTCATCGAGCGTCTCGGTCTCGAGCAGCCTGCGTGCCGCCCTTTCCAGCACGTCGCGCCGCTCGGTGAGCAGGCTGACGGTTCGTTCGAACGCGGCCTCCACAATGTCGCGCACTTCCGCGTCGATGGCATCGGCGGCGGCTTCGCCGTAATCGTGCTCGCGCGGTCCGCCCGCGAGCGGGTTGGGGCTCAGGAAGGAGCGTGGGTCCTTTTCCAGCGCCACGTGCCCGAGTTTTGCCGACATGCCGTAACGCGTCACCATGGCGCGCGCTATGTCGGTTACCTTGGCGAGATCATCGGCGGCTCCGGTGGACAGATGGCCGAATACGATCCATTCGGCCGCCCTGCCGCCGAGCAGCACTGCCATTTTGTTGTCCAGCTCCTCGCGTGTCATCAGGAAGCGATCCTCGGTCGGACGCTGGATAGTGTAGCCGAGCGCGCCGACGCCGCGTGGTATGATCGACACCTTGTGCACCGGGTCGACGCCAGGCAGCGCCATGGCTACCAGCGCATGACCCATTTCATGGTAGGCGACGATCTCGCGCTCCTTCGGGTTCAGGAGCCGGTTGCGTTTCTCCAGTCCCGCGACGATGCGCTCCACCGCATTGTTGAAATCTCCCATCATTACCGCATCCGCCTTGCGGCGCGTGGCGAGCAACGTCGCCTCGTTCACGAGATTGGCCAGGTCAGCACCGGTGAAACCGGGCGTCAGCGCCGCCACTTTTTCCGCGTCGACATCCGTCGCCAGCTTGGCCTTGCTCATGTGAACCTGCAGGATCTTGATGCGACCCTGCTTGTCGGGCCGGTCGACCAATACCTGGCGGTCGAAACGGCCGGCGCGCAGAAGTGCCGGATCAAGGATCTCAGGACGGTTCGTCGCGGCCAGCAGCACGACGCCGATCTGTGGATCGAAACCGTCGAGTTCGACCAGAAGCTGGTTGAGCGTCTGCTCCTTTTCGTCGTGGCCGCCGACCATGGTCCCGCGGGCGCGGCCAAGAGCGTCGAGCTCGTCGATGAATATGATTGCGGGAGCCTTGGACCGCGCCTGCTCGAAAAGATCGCGCACGCGCGCGGCCCCCACCCCCACGAACATCTCGACGAACTCCGAACCGGAGATCGAGAAGAACGGGACCTTGGCTTCGCCGGCGACGGCCTTGGCGAGCAGAGTCTTGCCCGTGCCCGGCGGTCCGACCAGCAGCACGCCTTTGGGCATGCGGCCTCCGAGGCGGCCGTATTCGCCCGGGTTCTTGAGAAAATCCACAATCTCCTGCAGCTCGGCCTTGGCTTCATCGACCCCCGCCACATCGTCGAACGTCACGCCGGTATTGGCTTCGACATAGACCCTGGCCTTGCTCCTGCCAATTTGCATCAAACCTCCGACGCCGCCGTCCATGCGTCTTAGAAGCAGCATCCACAGGCCAAAGAAGACGAGCACCGGCACAACCCAGGAAAGCAGGTCGCTCAGGAAGGTGCTTTCGACCTGGCCGGTCACAGTGACACCGTGCTCCTGCAGGTCACGGGCGAGGTTCGGCTCGACGCGTGTGGTGATGAATAGCGGCCTGCCATCTTGCGGCTCCTTGAAGCGGCCCTGGATGAAGCGGTCCGAAAACCTGCACCTCGGCGATTTTGCCGGCGTTCAGCAAGGTCTCGAACTGGCTGTATGGTATCTCGGCGACGTGCTGCGTCGTGGCATAGATATACTGGACGACCATCACGCCCACGAACGCCGCGACCCAGTACCAGATATTGAACCGCGTCTTTCTGTTGCTCATGTCCATGGCGGCCTCCACAGGGAACCGGATATAGGTCGCCAAGCCCGCGCGGCATCGGTGCAGGCCAGGTACGGCGCAAAAAAGTGGGAAGCCCAGACCAGCCGGCGACGATACTGGGTCTGCATTGTCCTTTCCTGCGCGGCATGCCCGGCATGCCGTTTTCCTCCGCCGGATAGACCCCCTTCAAAACGTCGTTGAAATCATGGCTGACGGCCGCATTGCACTCGCAGGCAAGCACCTGCGACACGGCGGCGGTCGCTGCTCTGCAGCAATGCCAACATCCAGACAACATCTGCGCCGGCATGCGGCCGCTTTTCCGCATCGCAAGGGTTCAACACTCAGGCGAGAGCCGGACCTATGGAACCCTACATGAATGGACGCGGAGAGAACGCGCCAGTCCTCGCCCGCCGGGGAGTTCCTCGCCGGCGGGCGGATGCCTCGGATACAGAGAGTGGCCGCGTTCAACTCAAAGTCGATCGACGGATGCTGTAAAACCGGTGATTTCACGACCGCGACCGGCGCCGGGAAGCTTCTCCAATTGATCCAATTGGCGCAACGCGTCCATGATGGCATCGAAGCTGACCGGTTCGGTTGCGCCCGGCGGCATGCGCAGCGCCGGCACCGATTCCACTGCACAGGCATCCGATGCCCATGACGAAAGGATTGCACGCTTCTCCTGGAAGTCCAGCGTCACGTCGGTCAGCACGTTCTCAGGTCGCTCGAAATGCCGTGCCGGATGGAGCAACCGGTCAAGAAAAACATCAGGGCCCTCGGGCCCGATTGGGGGAAAACTCGTCGAAATGGCTCCTTCCATCGATAGTCCTCCGCTTTGAATAGTCTCCTCTGTTGACGTCGTCTGTGGTGGCTGTCGCGATTTCCACCAGCTGAAAATTTTGGAGAGTTTCGACCAAATTTCAATGGCTCCGCAACGCCACATCCTCGCAGTTCCGCCCGCCATCAACATTTTTTCGAACCGGTGAAACAATCGGCGTGAATGTCAGTTCTTGCGCCTGGGACAAGTCGCGCGGCAGCGCCAGGGCGGTCGGGCGGGAGAACCAATCATTTCTTACATTTCCAGGAAGCGACTGTGCATTGGCTTGGTCGCAGGAATTTTGATGCTCTCGGCTGGCGGCTTTGCTCCGGTTTCAGCACAGGAAATCCTGAACGACTTCGGCGCAATCCTGCGTCAGAAGCTGCCGGCCGTGGTCGCGAGCCCGGGCAAGATTACCGGTTTCGCGCTCTATTATCGAGGCCGACCAGCAAATGGCCGCGAGAATGCCTGGCTGATGAGGGACACATGCTGGAACTCGAAAGCCTGGCGATCGATATCAATCTCGCGTGTCGCCGCCGTAGGGCGTGGCACGCATTGAAGGGCGTTCCACGAAGGAGCTATACCATTGTGCCAGTCGTGGCCTTCCCTGCAGGAAGTCGGGCAGTCCGCGGAATTCCAGCCAGCTTAGACAAGTGGCGAGCGCGATGTGGCCGACATGGAGCGGCGCGTCGAATTCGACCTCGCTTTCCACGAAGTCATAGGATTCGATAAGCTTCATCGTCATGCCTGCACCCAAGGCGGGATAACGCAGATGTTCAGGGCGGCGCTCGTTTTCCCACCGAATGGAAATGCCTGCGTCGCACATGCCGCCGGCAAGCGCCTGGAGGCGCAGGGCGGACCATTTGGCCCGCCCTGTTTCGGGGATGAGCCGACGACTGCTTTCGAGGTTGTCGAGATAGTCGCAGATTACGCCCGAATCGAAGATCGCATAGCCGTCGTCGACAACGAGAACGGGCACCTTGCCAAGCGGATTGATCGCAAACACATCATCGTTGCGATTGATGGGGCTCGTCTCCTGATGAATGACGCGCAGACGTCCGGCAAGGCCCGACTCGTGGGCAAAGACCAGAACCTTGCGCGCGTAGGGGGAGTGGGTCTGGTAGATGAGTTTCATGGACCCGTTCTGCGCTGGGTCTGGCGGGCATATCGAGCAGTCCGCGGCCCAGCCGCTCTTCCGTTCAATGATCCCGGGTCCGGTGCCATCGTCATGCGTCCTTCTCCAGTTCGGCCTCGGTCACGATGATCAGCACCCGGCTCGATTCGTCGAGCGCAAGCTCCTGCGACAGGCCGTAAGCCGCGACGGCGGTGGCGAGGCCGGCGAGGCCGGCGGCACCCGACGGGGTTGTGTCTGGACCGTTTGCCTCACGAAGCCGGCTCTTCGCGTCGGCAAGCGCCGCTTCGGACACGGTTATGACCCGAGCGTTGCCTTGGCGCAGTACGTCGAGCGCCGATGCTGCTGCTTCGCCACAGGCGAGCATGTCTGCCGACGTCTTGAGATCGCCGGATATCCGAACTGAGCGTGCTTGCGACAGCGCGGCCGCGACGCAGGCTGCGGCCTCTGGTTCTACCACGACGATCATGGCCGGAGGCATCAGCCAGTCCTTCAGCCCAGTCGTCAGGGCGGCGGCAAGTCCACCGACACCGGCCTGCACGAAAAGGTGGGTTGGCCTCAGATGGCCAATCTCGTCGACTTGGCGACGGATTTCCGCGGCAATCACGCCATAGCCAGCGACGACATCAGCGACCGCTGGATCATCCGGGTCGCTCGAGGTATCGGCCACCAAAATGCCTTCCCCGGCGCGGGCTGCCGCAGAGGCCCGATCGACGGCATCGTCATAGGTGCCGTCGACCCACACGATTTCGGCGCCTTGGGACTCGATACGCCGCACCCGGCCCGCAGGGACGCCCGTATGCAGGTATATCCTTGCCCTCCCGCCGGCAAACTTCGCCGCCGCGGCGACGGCAAGTCCGTGATTGCCGGCGCTGGCTGTGATTAGCGCCGGCAGCGGCGTCTGGGCCCGCTCTGGATCGAGCAGTTCATCGATATCCATCCCGGTAGCGCGAGCGAGAGCGCACAGACCGGCATAGGTGCCGCCGAGGGACTTGAAGCTGCCCAGGGCACGGTGGCCCTCGTTCTTGGCAAGCACCTGGGTCACATCCAGGCTCGCAGCCAGGTTTGGCAGGTCGAGCAGCGGTGTCGGTGCATAAAACGGCGACAGGCGCTGTAACAGCGCCGCAATGAGATCAGGGCCAAGGCCCGGCTGTGTGTCTGTGGTCATGAGGCGAAATTCTATTCCGGAAACGATGGCGCTTGGCGCCTATTATCGTTGCCCGCCTGCCTGATTTCGTCATAGATGCCTATCCAAATGACGAAAACCGCCGCCCTCGATCGCTTCGACCATGTGCTGCTGTCGCTGGTTCAGCGCGACAACCAGATCCCGGCGCGGCGTCTCGCCGAGCAGGTCGGGCTTTCCCAGAGTGCGGTCCTGCGCCGCCTGCGCCGGCTGCGGAAGGATGGCGTGATCGCGGCGGATATTGCCGTCGTTCGTCCGGCGGCCATGGGCCTGCCGCTAACCATCCATGTGCTCGTTTCCCTGGAACGGGAGAGCGCTGTCGAGTTGGACGCCTTCATCGGCAAGCTCCGCGGGCGCTCGGAGGTTCGTCAGGCCTGGTATGTCACCGGTGAAGCCGATTTCGTGCTCCTCCTGCAATTGCCGGGGATGGAGGCGTACGATGTCTTCGCGCGGGAAGTCTTCCACGCCAATTCGAACGTGAGGGCGTTCCGCACCATCGTGACAATGCGGGAAGTGGTTGGCGCAGCGGATGCGCAGCCGCTACCCACTGCCTGAGTTGCGGCGTGCCCCCGGCAAGCTGACTGCCCTGCTTGACCCGGAATTCTAGTCAAGGGCGCGAACCCGATTGAAGTTCGATACACGCATCCCGTATCTACTCACCCGCCGCACCGAGCTAATCGCTGCCGCCAAGATGCTTCGCGAATGTCGCCCCTGGCGCAAATTACTTCCACTCGTGCCTAGAAGAATATCCATGTATGAAACGGGGGGTGCAGCTCGCTCCCGTATACTGATCGTCCAACGGCGGCATGAATTTCGGAAGGGATATGAGAGCCAACACTTCAGGATCTCCCGGTGATGAGGCGCACTCTACCCGCAGCAGAATCAAAGAGGTCGCGGCCGAGTTCTATGTCCTGCGCGGCCACGATGGTTTCAGCTTCGGCGATATAGCGACGGCAATCGGCACGACGCGCGCCAACATCCATCATCACTTCGGCAACAAGCGTCAGCTGATGGAGGAATTGATCGCGGACTTCGCCGCCAACGCCGAGGCCCGCATCAAGCGCTTCTGGACGACCCCCGATATCCGGTTCTTCGACCGTCTCGATATGCAGCTCGAGGATCTGCGCCGCTTCTACGAACGTTTCAACGCTGTGAAGGGAGCCCGCAATATGTGGAGCCCGCTTTCGCGCCTTCGCCACGACCTCCCGGTTCTCGGAGAACCAGCGGAACGTGCCCTGGAGCGCGTCAACCGGGTCTATGATCAGAGCCTGCGTCATGCGGTGGACCAGGCGGTGAAGGACGGAGAGCTTTCCTCCCACACACTCAGGAACGAACTCGTGCACATGCTGCGCATTACCCTTCTGTCCTGTCCACCGATGACGCAGGACACCGGAAGCTTCGACGAGGTCGCCAGGACCTTCGCAGCGCTCGCTGCGATCATCCGCGCCGCTTGGCAGGATGCGGGAAAGGGCTCGGATCGAGGCTAGACATCGGGTGGATCAAAGCGAAGGTGAGTTGACAGCCTTTGGCTTTCACATTACTTACTTGCAGGTAAGTCAGCCCATGATGGCGACGAGGCGCGTATTAGGGAGGATCACGTGCTGCGCGATGATGCATTCACCCGTTTCGAGGTCAGCCCCTTCACTGGTGCACTCGGTGCAGAAATTCGCGGGATCGATCTGGTGAGCGCGAGCGAGGATGCCTTCCAGGACGTTCGCCGCGCGCTCTACAAATATCATGCGCTCGCCGTGCGCGATCAGGAGCTTGACGCCGCTGGCGTCCACAAGGTCGCCCGCCGGTTCGGACCATTTAGCGGCAATCCGGTGCACACGCCGATCGACGGCTTTGACGATATCGTGCGCTTCGTGCGCGAGCCGGACGACACGGGCAAAGTGATCGGCGAGGACTGGCACATGGACCTCGCCTGGCTACCGAAGCCACCGGGCATTACGATTCTCTACGGTGAGGAGGTGCCGCCGGTTGGCGGCGACACCTGCTTCTCCAGCCTCGAGAAGGCATATGACTCGCTTTCGCCGCGGCTGGTCGAGATCCTGCAAGGCCTGACGGGCGTCCATAGCGGCCGCGGGGTCTTCGCCATCAACGCGGCCCACAGCCGGCTCGGCGTCAAGGCCGATGTCGAGGCGATCGAGAATGCCGTCGTCGAGCATCCTGTGATCTGTCGCCACCCCGAGACTGGCCGGCGCTATGTCTTCGTCAGCAGCGTGATGACCAATTTCAAGGGGATGACGGAGGAAGAAAGCAAGCCGATGATCGACTTCCTGATGGCGCGGGCTGTCCGGCCCGAGTTCAACTGCAGGCTGCGTTGGGAACCGAAGACGCTCGGTATGTGGAACAATCCCCATGTCCTGCACACCGCCATCAACGATTATCCCGGATATCGCCGGGTGATGTACAGAACAACGGTGGAGGGCACCGTTCCACTTGCCGCCAGGGACGGCTGACGCGCAACCGCTCAGGGAGGAGCAATGGCATTTGGTTCCGAGGCGTCCGTCGGCCATAGGGGGGAAGGGGCGGCGGAAGCGGCTGGCGAGACCAAGAGGCGGCGCTTCGCGTTTTCGCCTGCCTACCTCTATGCGACGCCCGTGCACCTCCTGGTGCTTGGGATCATCGTGCTCCCCGCGATCTTCGTCCTGTGGCTGAGTTTCGAAGCCTCGTCATTCGGCCAATCGGCAACCTTCGTTGGCTTCGATAACTATATCCGCGTCCTCACTGATCCCTATTTTTGGGGTTCGGTCTGGAACACGGTCCTTGTCGTCGCCGTGGCGGTTCATATCGAACTGCTGCTCGGCCTTGGCCTGGCCCTGCTTTTCGCCTCCGGGCTTCCCCTCCAGCGCGTCATGCTCGTCGTGGTGCTCGCTCCCTACGCCATCAGCGAGGTGACGGCGGTCGCAATGTGGCGCTTCCTGTTCGATCCAGACGTCGGCCCGATCACGCTGATGCTGCGATACACCGGTCTGCCGACGCTCGACTGGACGTTCATCCCTTCTCACGGCCTCATACTCGTCGGCCTGCTCACGATCTGGCTGCACCTGCCATTCACATTCATCATCCTCTATGCGGCACGGCTCGCGGTTCCGAAGGAGCTCTACGAGGCTGGGCGCACCGACGGAGCCAATGCGTTCCAGCTCTTCCGCAACATCACGCTGCCGCTTCTGGCGCCAGCGATGCTGATCGCGCTGCTCTTCCGCTACATCTTCGCCTTCCGTCTCTTTTCCGAGGTCTGGCTCCTGACCCAGGGCGGCCCGGCACGCACGACCGAGGTCGTTTCCGTTTATCTTTATCAGGAAGGCTTCCGCTACAACTCGTTCGGCACGGCGGCCGCGACGGCATGGATGATGGTCGTCATCTCGCTGCTGCTTGCGACTGGCTATGTCTGGCGGCTGCGCAAGGAATCCATGGCCAATGCGTTCTAGGCGTCTTGCCATCGGTGCCGGAAAGACGCTCGCCGTTGCGGCAATCGTCGTCTGGTCACTGTTTCCGATCGGCTTCATCGTGCTCTCGTCGTTTAAACCCGGTCGCGAGATTTTCGCGGTTCCACCGGAGCTCTTCTTCGAACTGACCTTCGAGCACTACGCCTCCCTGTGGCAGCGCTGGCCGGCCTTTTTCGACGGGCTCGTCAACAGCCTGGTCATCACCACCGGGGCGACGGCGCTTGCCGTCATGGCAAGTCTGCTCGCCGGTTTTGCCTACTCACGCTATCGAGGCGTCCGTTTCCTGGAGGGGTCGGTGATGTTTCTGATCGGATCGCGGCTGATTCCGCCGATCGTCGTGACGCTGCCACTGTTCCCGGTCGTCAATCGGCTCGGGCTCAACGACACCCATCTGGTGCTGATCCTGCTCTACGCGACTTTCTTCGTCTCGCTCGGCACGCTCCTGATGCGCACGTTCATTGACCAGGTACCGCGCGAACTCGACGAGGCGGCCGTCCTCGACGGCGCGCGGCCGCTGACGATCCTTGTGAAGATCATCTTGCCGCTCGTAGCGCCCGGCATGCTCGCCGTCGCCGTCTTCGTAGTCGTCTTCGCGTGGAATGAGTTTCTGTTCGCCTATATCTTCACCGCCAACCACGCCAAGACCGCGCCTCTGGTCCTTTCGGAGATGATCAGTTCGATCGATGGCGTCGACTGGGGCGTCCTCTTTGCTGCCTCTACCGTCCAATTGCTGCCGGTTCTCGTCTTCGTGGTCCTGATGAACCGGTTTCTCGTCGCCGGATTGACCGCCGGCGCGACCAAGGGGTGACGACGTCACCGAGAAAGGGAGGAAGACAATGCCTTTGCACATGACACGCAGAGCCCTGCTGACGACGGCGATGGCCGCCGGCGCGACGGGTGCCTTGGGTCGGTTGGCCCATGCTCAGGTAAAGACGCTGAATGTGCTTTGCCATCGCGTCCACCAAGCCAACCTGACGACCGGCGCCGCCGGCAATGTCATCAAGCCCTGGGAGGACAAGAACAATGCCCAGATATCCTGGACCACGCTCGACAGCAATCCGCTCCAGGACCGGCTATTCCGGGAGGCGAGCCTGAGCGAGACCGATTTCAACATCGGCTATGTCATCGACAACCGCATGACGTCGCAGATCGCCTCGCTATTCGAGCCGCTAGACGATCTCCGGGAAGCCGAGCCGATCGAGGATTTCGACGATGTCGCCGAGGGCCTGCGCCAGTCGATGACCGTCGGCGGCAAGCTCGTCGGCGTTCCGGTGCGCCATGCCACGCAGGGGCTTTTCTACAACGAGGAGCTGCTTCAGGAGGCCGGCATTTCGGCGGCGCCGGATACGCTGGAGGAGCTGGTCGAGCAGGCGAAGAAGCTGACCTTCACCTCCAGGTCCGGCACGCCCGTCGTCGGCATGATCCTTGCGAGTGACCTCGCCGTCTTCCCGGTCATGTTCGCCCGCGCCTTCGGCGGCGATTTCATCGACAAGCAGTTCAAGGTGGTCCCCGATCCGGAGGCGATGGAAAAAGGCCTGTCCGTGCTTGCCGACCTCTTCAAGGCCGGCGCGCTGCCACGCAGCTATGCCACAACGCGCAACGACGACGTGGTGACGTGGATGCAGCAGGGGCGCGCTGCCTTCGCGGTGCTGCCCTTCGCCCGCTACGCGCAGCTCAACAACAAGGAACAGTCGACCGCACCGGGAAAGATCAAGGCGATCGAGTTCCCCGGCTCCAAAACCCTCGGCAGCGGTCACGAAATGCATCCGGTCGTTGAATCCTGGGCGATGGCCATTCCCGCTAATTCGACGGACAAGAAGCTCTCCTGGAGCTACATCCGCTTCGTAGCGAGCAAGGCCGCCACACTCGACATGGCGCGCAACGGCAATGGCCCCGTCCGCACCTCGACCTATGCCGAGCCGTCGTTCGCCGGGTCGCTGCCGCAGGCGAAGGTCGAGGCTGCCGCGCTCGCCAAAGCGCGACCGGCATTTCCGGCTTTTCCCGAAGCCGCTCGCGCTCAGTCGACGTTTCTCGAGGAGGTTCAACTCGCTGTCCTCGGTCGCAAGAGCCCGAAGGAAGCGGTCGCCGCCATTATCGACCGCGTCAAACCGCTGATGCCAGCGTAATCATATGAACCGACGTTCATATCGCCTCGCACATACCGAATGGGAACGCCGGCCGAAATCGCTGCGGCGGTGGCGTTCCTCGTGAGTGATGAAGCTTCGTTCGTCACAGGCCAAACCCTGATCGCCGACGGAGGGCTCTCGATACTGGACTTCACTTCGCTTTCTCTTCTCGACCAGCGCGGTTCGGTGCTGTTCTCAGGCATGGTCGGCGACACTCCGTAGGCAGGTCTGAACCAGGCCGAAGCCGACCGCCGATCTTTCCGATCGAATATCCGATGATCTGGTAGCAGGAGCGCGCTGCCGCCTTTGCCATACTCACCGGAGTACCAGTTTCGGGTTTCGCTGCTGCGGCTGAACGAACGGAGCCTACCCCGGACCTTCGCGCGCCGATTTTCTACTAGCTTCCCGCGAGCGACAACCCACTGGCGCGCTCGCATAACAGGGCAAGCAATTCGCTGCGCCGCGCTTCTGGCGTGTCGACGGGCAACACGAAACAAAGCGTCTTGTTGATGGCTCCGTTGCCGTCGCGGATGGGCGCGGCCATGCACCAAGTGAAGCGGTCGGCCAGAGCGGCGGTCTCGCTGAAACCTTGCTGGCGCGCCAGAGCGACATCGCCGAAGAACTCGGCTGGCGCAATGACACGGCCGTCTGGAAGCGTGTAGTCGCCAGGCGGAATGAAGTCGCATATTTCCTGCTCGCTCATATGGCCGAGCAGCAGCCTACCGGACGCCGTCCACGGTATCGGCACCTCGACGCCGACATCGCTTGAAATCCGGAACGGGCCAGGCGAGTCCCGGCAATCAAGGACGACATATTTGGTCCCGCGCAGGCCGCACAGTTGGACGGTCTCGCCCGTCTCCGCGCCTAGTCTGTCCAGGGTTTCGATGATGCGCCGGTAATGGGCATTATGATGTGAGTAGGCCCAGCCGAACAGATGCATCGCCTTTCCGAAATAGACATAGCCTTCCGTCCCGACATTTTCGAGCATTTCGGCTTCCAGCAGGCTGTTGACGATTTCATAAGTGGTTGAACGCGGCGCGCCGATCATCTTGGCGATGTCGCCGACGCGCATCGGCGCGCGGTGCCGCAGAAGGGCCTCCAGTAGCATGATGACGCGGTCGATCCCGCGACGCCGTTCGCCATTGCGCGGCTCGGCGCCGGCTTCCGTTTCAATTAGACCAGTGACGCCATCGCTCATGTAGGCCGCACCCGCGCAAAATCATTCGGCCCTCGTCTCAAGACGCTTGAAAGATGTCAAGGCTCAGTCTAGCATCCCGTTTGTCCGATATACAGGCCTATTGTCTGAAATATCGGACAATAACGAGCCAGGCGCAGAAAGTCCTGACGAGAAAAACGGGCGGTTTCCGATACGGCAACCGGCGGGTTCTCTCGTCCCGATCCCGCACGTCCAGGCATAACTTCAGAAGGGAACAATCATGACGAAATCATCGTTTTTCGCGTCCGCCAGTGCCCTTTGCCTCGGCCTCCTCCTCAGCCTCGGCGCCGGTTCGCAGGCCAACGCCGCCGCTAAATGCATCAAGGGCGATCGCAAAGCGCCATATACGATCGGCTGGGCCAATATCTATTCAGTGCCGACCTGGATGAAGCAGACACAGGGCACGATCGAAGCCGAAGTCGAGACTTTGAAGAAGCAAGGCTTGGTCGACAAACTCGTCGTGACCGATGCCCAGGGCGACGCCAACGTCCAGATTCAGCAGATCCAGTCGATGATCGATTCCGATGTCGATGCCATCATCTTGATCGCTGGTTCGTCGACCGCGCCGGCGCGCGTGCTGGCGGACGCCTGCGCCAAAGGCATCGCCATCATCAACTTCGACAGCCTCGTCGATACCGACCAGGTGACCGCCAAGGTCAACACCGATTCCTCACAGTGGGGCGATCAGGCGGCCAAGTTCCTGATCGACGCCATCGGCGGCAAGGGCAAGATCCTCATCCTCAATGGCCCAGCCGGCGTTTCGGTCAGCGACGACCGGCGCAAAGGCGCCGATGCCGAGCTTAAGGCCCATCCCGATGTGAAGGTGCTTGCCGAGACGAACACGCCCTACAATGTCGCGCCCGCCCAGGAGGCCGTCACCAGCCTGCTTTTCGCCAACCCCGAAATCGACGGCATCCTGTCGCTGGGCGGCGCGTTGTCGGCGGGCGCCGTGCTCGCGCTCGACAAGCAGGGCCGCGACCAGGTGCCGATCACCGGCGAGAATGCGCGCCAGTTTCTCGAACTGTGGAAGGAAAAGGGCCTGAAGAGCTGGGCGACGATGCAGCCGAACTGGCTCGGCGCCTTCGCCACCTACACCGCCGTCCAGGCACTGGAGGGCGAGGATGTGCCGGCTTTCGTCAAGATCCCGTTGCCGGTGATCGACAATTCCAACATCGACGAATACCTCGCCCGGGCGAAGGATTTCCCGGCTGACGGTTACATCTATTCGCCGTACGATGAGGATCTATTCAAGAAGCTGCTGGCCCAAAAATAAGCCTGAAGGGTTGTAGCATTGACAACCACGGCTCCGCTTCTCGCCGCGCAGGGGGTGTCGAAGTCCTTTTTCGGCAACCCCGTTCTGCGCAACGTTTCAATCGCTCTCCAGCCCGGCCGCGTGCATGCACTGCTGGGCGAGAACGGCGCAGGTAAGTCGACACTGATCAACCTTTTGTCCGGCGCCTTGCGCCCGGACGGCGGGGCGATCGAGGTCGATGGGCGCCCGGTCTCGCGCATGACCCCCGCTAATGCGCGACAGGCCGGAATCGCCGTTGTCCAGCAGGAACTCAGCCTGACGACCAGCTTGTCCATTGCCGAAAACATCGGGCTCGGTGCCTATCCCAAGCGGTTCGGCTTGATCGACTACAACGAGCTTGCCGTCCGGGCCAGGGCCGCATGCGATCTTGTCGGGCTTTACGAACCGCTGTCTGCGCCGGTGGGGCACCTGTCCCTCGGCCGCCGGCAGATGGTGGAGATCGCCAAGGCGCTTTACCGCCGGCCGCGCGTGCTCATTCTCGACGAACCCACCTCATCGCTATCGGCAACTGAGACAAAAAGCCTCACCGACCTGCTGGGGAGGCTTCGGGGCGAGGGCATCGCTATTCTCTACATCTCACACCGACTGAACGAGGTGATGGCGCTGTGCGAGCATGTCACCGTGCTCAAGGACGGGACCTGCACGGCGGACTGCTCGCTGGAAGGAACCGATGCCGCCGGGCTGGTACGGCTGATGGTCGGCCGCGACCCCGGCGATCTCTTTCCACGATGGCGGCCTTCGCCATCGCCGGCCGACGCCATCTCGGTTCGTAAATTTTCCGCCGGCCTGATGCGCGACGTCGATCTCGACATCAGGACGGGCGAGGTGCTTGGCATTGGCGGCCTGGTCGGGCAGGGGCAGGAAGATCTGCTGCTTGGCCTCTACGGCGCGATCCCGGCCAGGACGGTATCCGCGACCGTAAACGGTGTTTCGGGTTTGCCCGGCGGCGTGCCGAACGCCAATGCGCTCGGCCTCGCTTATGTCCCGGCTGACCGCAAGCGCGAAGGCCTGCACCTGATCCATCCCATCATCACCAATATGATGCTGCCCGCCTTCGCAAGGCTGCCGGCGCTGAAGCTGCGCAGTCGGCGTGCCGAGCGCGATATGGCAAGGGGTCTCGCCGCCCAGCTTGCCATCAAGGGCGACCTCGACCGCCCGGCACAGGCACTCTCAGGTGGCAACCAGCAGAAGGTCGCGCTGGCGAAATGGATGCCACACGAGCCGCTTGTGCTTCTCCTCAACGACCCGACGCGCGGCGTCGATGTCGAGACCAAGCGTGAGATCTACATGATGCTTCGCAAACTCGCCGCCGCCGGCAAGGCGATCGTGCTGCTCAGTTCCGACACACCCGAACTGGTGCACCTTTGCGACCGTGTCGGCGTGGTCCGCGAAGGCCGCATCGTGGCCATGCTCGAGCGCGAGGCACTGAGCGAGGAAGCCATCGTTTCCGCCGCAATGGGCGCCGAACAGCAGAAAGTTGCGGCATGAGCGCGGTCGCATCCTCAAGCCAAGCCGGCGCGCTCTACTGGCCGGTTCAGCTGCGCCGCAATGTCGGCGTGCGCAGCCTGTTCGCTGTGGTCCTGGCGTTCGTCATTGCTTACGGTTTCCTGTTTCCCGGCCTCTTGACAGCGTCCGGTTTCGCCAAATTCACCCAGAGCTGGTTTCCGCTGGCGCTGGTCGCCATGGCCCAGGCGATCCTCATGCTCACCGGCGGCATAAGCCTGGCCATCGGCGCCATGGTCAGCCTGGGCGCAGTGATCGCTGCGACGACGATGACTGGACCGCTGGGCGTAGCCGGCGGTGCCGCTGCGGTGGCGCTGACCGGTCTCGGCATCGGTGCCGCGATCGGGTTCATCGTCGTGAAACTTCGGTTGCCGGCGATCGTGGTGACGCTGGCTGGCTCCTTCATTATCGGCGGCGCTGCCCTGCTCATCCTGCCGAGGCCGGGGGGCGCCATACCCGAGTGGCTGTCGGACCTGCTTGCCGGCAACACGCCGGCGGCATTCGTGCTGCTGATACTCATCGTGGTTTTGTGGAAACTCTATCTCGCCACGCCGCTTGGTTTGAGCATCTATGCTGCAGGCGAAAATCCCGTCGGCGCCTACCGCTCCAGCGTGCCGGTCGACGGTGCCCGGATCGCCGCCTACGCGATTAGCGGCCTGCTTTGCACAGGCGCCGGCCTGTTCATCGCCGCGCAAACCGGTTCGGGCGATCCAGTCATCGGCACGGCGTTCACGCTGAATTCCATAGCCGCCGCAGTGCTCGGCGGCATCGGTTTCCTTGGCGGCCAAGGTACCATGCGCGGCGCTCTTGCGGGCAGCCTGCTGCTCAGCCTGATGATCAGTGTCATGTTCTTCCTCGGCTTCACGCCGGTCGCCCAATATGTCGCCCAGGGCCTCATCATCATCGGGGCGGTCGCCATCCCGCAATTCCGCAAGGTGCAGCAATGACAGCACGGAAAGTCAGTGTGAGCGGCAGGCGCGCCGTGACGATTTTGCGCAGCCGGCCCTTCCTTACGATCGCTATAGTTGCGGCGGTATGGATCGCGGCGAGCTTCGCTTCACCTGGCTTCGGCGCTTATGGGCATTTGCGCTATTTGGTTGAATTGGGCGCGGTGGTCGGCCTGGTCGCGGCGGGCCAAACTTTCGTGGTGATTGCCGGCGGAATCGACCTTTCCGTCGCGGCGATCGTCACGGTTAGCGCTGTCAGCCTGCCGCTGCTTTCATGGCAGGCGGATCCGACAGGGCTCACCGCCGTTCTTGCAGTTCTCACGTTGACGAGCGCAATCGGTCTGGTGAACGGGCTGGGCGTGGCGCTGTTGCGCGTTCATCCAATGATCATGACGCTGGCGATGGCGACATTCCTGCAAGGTCTGCTGATCATCATCGCCGGCGGCAGTGCCGTGACCGCCGAGAACCCGCTGGTCCGCTGGCTCGGCAATGCGCGGCCGGTCGGTATTCCGGCAGGCGTGCTTTTGTGGGTGGTCATTTCAGTGATCGTTCTGACCACGATGCATGCGACATCCCTTGGCGCCCGGATATTCGCGATGGGCGCCAATCCGCTCGCCGCGGCGCTGTCCGGGGTTCCCGTCGCCTCGACCACGCTGGCGGTCTACGGCATCAGCGGCTTCTGTGCGGGACTTGCCGGTGTGTTGGTCCTCGGCATGAACGGACAAGGCTATGTCGGTATCGGCGATCCTTATCTGCTCGCCTCGATTGCCGCCGTGGTGCTTGGCGGCACCTCGATCCTCGGCGGGCTCGGCACCTATGCCGGCACCATCCCCGGCGCCATCCTGCTGGTTACGATCACGGCGCTGATCACCGTGGTCAACGCATCGCCTGGCTGGCGCAGTATCCTGTTCGGGTCGCTGATCCTGGGGCTGCTGCTTCTCTCAGGCAGAGAGCAGGCCCGCCGATGACATATCGTCCAGCCGATAAATGCGCCGTGCATTGCCGTAGAACAGTGCCGTCTGCTCGTCCGCGGAAAGCTCTCCTGCAATGGCCTTGAAGCTGTCATACACCGCATCGAACGATGCATGCAGGCCGGCGACCGGAAAGTCGCTGCCGAACATCGCGCGCCGCGTACCGAAACAGTCGATGCAATGCATGACAACCGACCTTAGGCTGTCGAGCGTCCAATCATGATCGTAGGCGACCAGATCCGATATCTTGATGGCGACGTTCTCGCGCTCCGACAAAAGCCGCAGCCCCTCGCGCCACACCCGCATTCCGTCCGCATCGCGATCGATCGGGCTGCCGCAATTGTTGAGAACAAAGAGCTGGTCTGGAAAGGCCGCTGCGAGGCGCGCCGCGCCGGTGAGCTGGCGCGGAAACACCATCAGGTCGAAAACCAGCCGGCGGCGCCCAAGCAGGGACAGGCCGGCACGCCAGGCCGGATCGTCCATGATGCCGTCGCGGGCGGCAAAACGACGGGCGGGATCAGGATCCCAGCTCAGTATGTCGCGTACGCCGACGACACGGTCGAATGCCGCCTGCGCCTGGACCAGCGCCGGCGCTTGGCGGTTCGCCAGAGGTACGTGAACGACGTAACGGGCGGCCACGCCGCGCGACTTGTCGAGGGTTTCAAGCCACCGCGTTTCACCCACGCAGTCATCCCCGGCCCAACCGGCTTCAATATGGACGGTGGCGACGACACTGTGCTGGCCGGCGTCGCGCAAATAATCTTCAGGAAGGTAGTTTCGCCGCAAGGGGCCAAGCTCGCCCAGACCGCCGCGTTCGCCAGCCGTGGGCGCGAGCCAGGGATGGCGGCCGAGGCCGAGATCCCACAGGTGATGGTGGGCATCGATGATCGGTCCGCAGTAACGCTTTGGCACGCATCTCTCTCATGGTGTGGCCGGCATCGGAAATCGATCCGGACTTCATCCTGCGAAAGCGAAAGGACTAGCATCGGATGACCGAAAACTCACCCGTACTGTCGCTCGCGACCCGTGAAAATTTCCTGCTCGACGATCGTATCCGCGGCGTTCCGCCTGGCACCCTCGGCCTGGACAGCAGCTTTGTCGCATCTGAGCGCTGGCATCCAGCGCATGGACGTATGTCGTTGCCGGTGTTGACCCTCGACGAGGAGGCCTTCATCGCCAATCGTGACCTGTTCTTGGGGTATGCGCGAGAACAGGGCGCCGTGATCGCCCCGCATGCCAAGACCCCGATGGCGCCGGACCTTGCCCGGTCCCTGGTCGAGGCCGGAGCATGGGGCACGACCGTCGCCGACATAAGGCAGGCCACAGTGATGCTCAGATCCGGGCTCTCTCGGCTGATCATCGCCAACGAGGTCGGCGGACCAGGTGGTGCGAACCGACTTGCTGTCCTTGTCGGCGCCTGGCCAAGCGCCGAGTTCTACGTTTTTGCCGACTCTTTCGACGCCGTGAATGCGCTTGCTGAAGCTTGGCGCGCCAATGCGACGCTGCCGCCATTGCGCGTGCTCGTGGAACTTGGTGCGGGGAGGGCAGGCGCCCGGACCACCGGCGAAGCCGAGGCGATCGCCGACGCGGTTGTAGCTGCCGGAGGGCGGCTGCTGATCGCCGGCGTCGCAGCCTACGAAGGTGCCGCGGCGCAAGCCGATCCTGGCCGTACCGATGAGGCGATATCCGCGCTGTTGGCAATGACAGCCGATATGTTCCTGCGGCTCCGCGCCCGCGTCGGCGGCGACACCCCGCTGATCGCCACCGCCGGCGGCTCGGTGTACTTCGACAAGGTGGTCGCAGCGCTTTCGCCCCTCGTCTCCAGGGACGGCAATGCCACGTTGGTGCTGCGCAGCGGCGCCATCTTCTTTCACGACCATGGCGTCTACGACAGGTCGCTCGGCGCACTCGATGCCCGCGACGGTTTTGCGATCGGCGGCGTCGGTGCTTCCGCACGAAATTCCTTCCATCCGGCTTTACGTCTTTGGGCCGAGGTACTGTCGCGGCCGGAGCCCGGCCTTGCTATCTGCGGTATGGGCATGCGCGACGTGTCGTTCGACCAGGGCTTTCCGAAGGTCGTGACCATCTTTCGTGCCGGCAAGCAGCTGCCGAAAGCGCGTGCCGAGGTCTTCAAGCTCAACGACCAGCACGCCTTCCTGACAATTGCGTCGGGCGACAATATTGCCGTTGGTGACGTCGTTGAATTCGGCATCTCGCACCCCTGCACCTGCCTCGATCGCTATCGCGTGATCTTCGGCGCCGACGCGGCCGGGTATGTCCGCCACGCCTTTCCTACCTATTTCGGCTGAGCAGATATCGCGGCCACTTCCAAAAAAGAGAACCTCGAAAGGATCTGATATGATCAAGTACTTCCAGTCCGGCTCCCGCATGTCTCAGGCGGTCGTCTATGGCGGCCTCGTGCACATCGCAGGCCAGGTGGCAGACGACCGCAAGGCCGGCATCGAGGGTCAGACGAGCGACGTGCTCTCCAAGGTCGAGGCGCTCCTTGTTGAGGCCGGCAGCAGCAAGTCGAGGCTAGTGGCGATCAACATCTTCCTGCCGCAGATCGCCGACTTCGATGCCATGAACAGCATCTACGATGCCTGGGTGGATCCTGCGCGCCTGCCGGCGCGCGCCTGTGTCGAGGCGCGTCTCGCCGATCCCGATCTCCGCATAGAGGTCACTGCGATCGCAGCTATCTGAGCCGCCGCCATGCACACCGGCCTCAGCCATACGCTCGACTTCGACCGGGACGGCAAGACACTCGGCCATCTCAGCATTCCGTTTTCGATCGACCGTTCGCCCTATTTCCAGGTCAAGGTCCCGATCTGCCTTGTCCGCAACGGCGAAGGCCCGTCGGTGCTTCTGATGGCCGGCAATCACGGCGACGAATATGAAGGCGAGCTGTCGTTGGCAAAGCTGGTGCGCCGGCTCGATCCCAAGCAGATGAAGGGTCGCGTCACCATCCTGCCGATGGCGAACGTGCCGGCGGTGATCGCCGCAAAGCGCTGCTCGCCACTCGACGGCGGCAATCTCAACCGCGCCTTTCCGGGCGACCCGTCAGGCACGCCAACAAGCCGGCTTGCCAATTTCCTGGAGATGGAACTGTTTCCCCGCCACGACGTCATCTTCGACATTCATTCTGGCGGCACCTCGATGGAGCATCTGCCGACCGCGCTTGTCGAGCACAATACCGATCCCGACCGGCACCGGCGCGGTGTGGAGCTAATGCGGACGCTCAGCATGCCCTATGGGTTCGTGGCCGACAACGGCCAGGCCTCACCGACCTCCATGGGTGCGGCGCGCCGGGCCGGCGCCATCGGCGTCAGCGGAGAGTTCGGCGGCGGTGGCACTGTCACGGTCGATACGATGGAGATTACCGCCCGCGCACTCGACGCCCTGATGGCCGCCTTGGGAGTGGTTGAGGCGCCGGTTCTTGCACCGGCAACCGGACCTTCGGCGCCGACGCGGCTTCTTTCGTTGTCTCGGCACAGTCAGGGCCTTTATGCCACAAGCCGTGGTTGGTTCGAGCCGGCAGTCAGGCTGGGCGACAGCGTGACTTCAGGCCAACTGGCGGGCTGGTACCACGACCTCGAACGACTCGACCTCGCCGAGCAAGCCCTGCACTTCCTCGAAAGCGGCATTGTGCTTTCGCGCCGGCTGCACACGATGTGCGAGGCGGGAGACTGCCTCATGCAGGTCGCCGAGCCGGTCGACTGATAAGAAGCCCTCCCGACCATACGCCCATATCAGGATCAAGACTGAGGATAACCGGATGCAACTGTCGATGTGGACCTATCCTTGGGATGTCCAGGATCTGGGCTTGGAGATGGTCGAGCGCGATCTTGTCGAGCGTGCCGGGCTCAACATGATCAGTCTGGCGACTTCGTATCACGCTGGCCGGTTTCTGCAGCCGCGCAGCCCGCGCCGGAAAGCCTATTTTCCGGAAGACGGAACCATCTATTTCAAGCCAGATGCGGCACACTGGGCCGACCTAGCCATCCAGCCCAAGGTGGCGAAGGTGATCATGGAAGGCGGCGATGTGCTTGGCGACCTTGTCCGCCGGCGCGAGGTGGGCGGGCTGGGCGTTTCGTGTTGGACGGTCTGCTTGCACAACACCCGGCTCGGCATGCTTCATCCGCAGGCCGTAACCCGCAACGCCTTCGGCGATGCCAACTACTACAATCTCTGCCCATCACATCCGGAAGCGCGCGCTTATGTCCGCGCGCTGATCGCCGATATCTCGCACAGCTACAGGCCGGACCGGATCGAGCTTGAAAGCCCGTCATTCATGGGCTTCGCCCACGAATACCATCATGAGAAAGACGGTGTCGGGCTGATGCCGGAAGACGATTTTCTGTTGTCGATATGTTTCTGCCCGTCCTGCCTTGCGCGCGCGGCCGAGGCCGGCGTCGACGGCGAAGTAGCGCGCAAGCTCGTCGGGCAATGGATCGTCGAGACCTGCGAGCGCGCCGTGCCCGAACGGCGCTTTCCAGACTTTCCGGGGAGCGGCCTCGACACTTTTTTGCCATGGCCGGAACTCCATGGCTACCTGCTGTGGCGGTTCGAACCGGTGACCAGCCTGGTCGCCGAACTGCGCGAGGTGGCCAATCCGGCGACCCGCGTTGTCATCATCGATTTGAAAGACGGTTGGCTTGGCGGCTGCGATCTCGCGGCGCTCGGCAAGGTCTGTGACGGGGCAATCCTGTGTGCCTACGACATGCAGCCCGGCGATGTCGCCAGCCTGATGGCGGCCGGACGCGCAGCCCTTGGCGTGAAAAAGTTCCTCGGCGCCGGCTACCGGCTGTTCTATCCGGAAATGGCCGGCCCCGACATCCTCACCGCCAAGGTCAAAGCTGCGATGGCGCCGGATGTCGACGGCATCAATTTTTACAATTATGGCCTTGTCCCTGCCGCACGCCTCGATTGGGTGAGTGCCGCAAGATCCGTTTGAAAAACCGATCCGTTGCCGCAGTCTGCTAGGACTGACCTCACTTTGCCTTGGAGCTTTATGAGCATGCCGGCTATTCGCTTCGGTCACATTGGCCGGCGGCGGCCGGACAAGCTGAAAGCATGGCGGTGACGGTCCATGCGGATCGAAGATCATACGCCGACCATATTGCTGCTTATACGCTTCAAAGTATACAAAATTCGATACGGAAAAGCGTATATTGAAATTTATCTGCGCGAGCGTATAATACCATGGCTAGAGAGGTATGCTGTGGACCAAATCGCCCGAACACCCAAGCAAATTGGAGATGCCGTCCGCCGGCAGCGTCGCAAGCTCCGCCTCAACCAGACCAATGTCGGGGACCAAACGATGCTGCGTCAGGCGACCATCTCGGCCGTCGAGAGTGGCGCGCCTGGGACCCAGCTCGGAACGCTTTGCGATATTCTCGCAGCGCTCGACCTCGAATTCGTCGTCCGCCCTCGTACCAAGGCAAAGCCGGCTGAGATCGAGGACATCTTCTGATGGCTCGTCCGGGGCAGCACATCCCGCTAAATGTCTTCTTGAACAGCCGTCTCGTCGGGCGGCTGAATAGACAATCCAGCGGCGCGATCGATTTTCAGTACGATCCGTCCTGGCTTGCTTGGGAGCACGCGCTGCCCGTCTCGCTATCACTGCCTCTGCGTGAAGATCGTTATATCGGTGCGCCCGTCATCGCCGTCTTCGACAATCTCCTGCCCGACAACGTCCCCATTCGCCGCCGTATGGCGGAGCGTGTTCATGCTCAAGGAATAGACGCTTACGACCTGCTTGCCGCTGTCGGACGCGATTGTGTCGGCGCATTGCAATTCCTGCCGGATGGTGTCGAGCCAGGCCCCGCCGGTATTGTCAACGGCAAACCCGTTGACGATACCGAGATTGCTCGTCTTCTCCTCGATCTGGCATCGGCTCCCCTTGGGCTTGGCGAGGACGAGGACTTCCGGATCTCGATCGCTGGCGCTCAGGAAAAGACTGCGCTCTTGTTCTGGAAAGGACGTTGGTACAAGCCGCTGGCGACGACTGCCACGACGCACATCCTCAAACCACAGATTGGACGGTTGCCAAATGGCATCGATCTTTCCTTCAGCGTCGAGAACGAATTTTTCTGCCTCAAGCTGACAACCGCCCTAGGGCTCCCGAGCGCCGTCGTCGCAATCGAGGAGTTCGAAGGCAATCGCGTGCTCGCGGTCGAGCGGTTCGATCGCCGATGGACCAGTGACAATCGTCTCCTGCGTTTGCCCCAGGAAGACTGCTGCCAGGCCCTTTCTGTGCCGCCGTCACTGAAATACGAATCCGACGGCGGGCCTGGCGTTCCGGCTATCCTCAATTTGATGAAGGGAAGCGACCAACCGGAGGTAGACCAGGCTGCGGTTTTAAAGGCCGTGGTTGCCTTTTGGCTTCTCGGCGCCACAGATGGGCACGCCAAGAATTTTAGCGTCTTTCTTTCCCCCGGCGGCCGGTTCCGCATAACGCCGCTCTATGATGTGATTTCAGCGCAGCCCAGCCTTGATGCGGGACAGATCAAGCGCAACAAAATGAAACTGGCGATGGCTATTGGTGACACACGCCACTACCTCGTCGACAGCGTCATGCCACGCCATTTTATCCAGACCGCCGCCAAAGCAGGGATCGGTCCGAAACCCGTCAAGGCGATCTTTGATGAGCTGCGCCAACAGGCGCTAGCGGCGGTCGAACTGGTTTCTGCATCGCTCCCAAAGGATTTTCCTGCGGAAGTCGCTGATGCCATCGGCAATGGGGTCAGGGCTCGTGTACGCAGACTGGAAGAGGCGTGATGCTGAAAGTAGAGACGCAACGAGACTGATGTCGCCATTGCGACAACGCTCAAATGGTCTTCTTCAGCAGCAGCAGCATCCAGGCGGCCACGGCCGCCGCTGCGTCGTCCAGATGATGCCGAACCCACCCCTTACCTTCTCATGCGCGATAGGATGGGCCAAGGTTTGACCACGTCAAAAAACCGGAAAGCAAGGAACCTGCCGACCACCAGAGCAGCTCGAGCGGCAGCATGGAAAGTGTGACGCGGCGCTACCCGATCCTAGCCAGTGCCTTTCCGGGATAGGATCAACTCACGGATTTGCCAGCCTGTAACTTTCTTACGAGGCCGATCAACTGATCCAGATCAGCGCGTGGAAGCGCAAGTATCTCGGGCGGGGGTTTGTGATATTCCTTCATCAATTCCTTGATGGTTGCGGCACCTTTGGGTGTGAGCTTGACAAGCTTCACTCGGCGATCGCCTGGCGACGGAATCCGTTCGGCGAGCCCCGCCTGCTCAAGCCGGTCGACCAGCCAGGTCGCCGTCGATGGATCGCACTGCCATTGAGCAGCCAATGCGCCGATCGGCTTGCCCGCATCTTTGTCGAGCGTGAAGAGGGCGCGGGAGTCGTTGGGCGTCAGGCCCAATTTCTGCTGGATCGCCAACCGGTCCGGCGCGGACCGCATCAGGAAATCAAACATCAGACGCCATGCCTCGGTGGCGTGCTGCAAGCGATCTTGGCTCGGTCTCATTCCACGCTCCTTCGTGTCTTGACACATACTTGGACCAATCATATGATTTGATCAATCAAAATGTTTTTGTGGTCAAAGCAATGAGAGGAGATCCGAGATGACCAATACCACGGTTCTCGTCGTCGGAGGCGGCCTGAACGGTCTGACGGCGGCCGCCCTTTTGGCTCACAACGACATTGCGTGTGTCCTCGTCGAGCGTCATCCCGACACGTCAATCCAGTACAAGTTTGCCGGCATCTCCCCGCGCAGCATGGAGATATTCCGAAGCCTCGGCCTCGAGGAGGAGATTCGTACAAATCGGACGGGGGACCAGCAGGCAGGCGCTATTGCGCGCGCCAGGAATCTCGCCGATCCGCAGATTCAATGGGGCGGACCGGCGTGGCCGGATGCAAGTGCCCTCAGCCCCACGCAACCAGCGACGTGTGATCAGCACGTCCTGGAACCGATTCTGCGCCGCTACGCCGAGCGGAACGGTGCAGACGTGCGTTTCAGCACGGAGCTGGTGACTTTCGATCAGGACGAGACCGTCGTCCGCGCGGAAATTCGCGATATCGCGACCTGCGCAAAGGAGGTCATCTCGGCCGACTATCTGATCGTCGCGGACGGTGCGAACGGTTCCCTGCGAGAGAGGCTGGAGATCAGCCGCAGCGGGGCAGGCGGCCTTCAGCACTGGATGAATGTCGTCTTTGACACGGACATGCCTCCGACGATAGGCGGCAAGCGCTTCACGTCGTGCTTCGTGACGGACCTCAACGGGACCTTCACGCCCAGACAGGGTGGACGATGGCTTCTGGCGCTCCAGTACTTTCCCGAAAAGGGCGAGAAACCACAGGATTTTGATGAAGCCAAGTGCAGGGAACTGATCATACGAGGTGCGGGCCGGCCGGACATCACGACGAGGCTTGTCGATGCGCGCTCCTGGGAAGTGGCCGCCCTCACAGCGCGCCAATTCCGCCGAGGCCGCGCGTTTCTTGTGGGGGATGCCGCACATGTGATGCCCCCAACAGGCGCTTTCGGTGGCAATTCAGGTATCCACGACGCCCATAACCTTGCCTGGAAGCTTGCGATGGTAGCACGCGGGCATGCCGATCCCTCGTTGCTGGATAGCTATGACATGGAGCGCCGGCCGGTCATCGAGGCTACGTTGGCGCAAGCGCTCGCCCGCCTACAGAAATGGTTCGACGATCCGTCGAAGCGGTTGCCTCCTCCTGTTGCGATCGTCGAGGATTACGACGTGGTATTTGCCCAACGCTACGCTGCAGGCATCGTGGCTCTGGAATCCACACCGGACGATCACCCATTCCAAAAATCCACGGAGCTGTCGGGCCGCCCCGGCACGCGTTTGCCGCATTTCGCGGTCGGGCGTGCCGGCCAGCGGATTTCGAGTCTCGATTTGTGCGACCGCGATCTTCTTCTCCTCTGCGCCGACGAAGCATGGTGTCAGGCCGCTGACTCCGTAAGCCAGCGCCTCGGGATGCCGCTGACGTGCCACTCGTTGGGTGCGAATGGGGATCTGCTTGACTTGGACCATCGGTGGCCTTCCGTGCTCGGGGTTAAAAGCGGCGGTTCCGCCTTGGTCAGACCGGACGGATTTGTCGCGTGGCGGTCAACGCACGGTGTGCCTGATCCTGTACAGGTGCTGATCGAAACACTTGATGGGCTCGGTTTCCGCACGGAGGCGCACGAACATCATCGGTGAGCGGCGGCGAGTGCGGATGCCTCCCGCCTTCGGGCATGACTTCCTTGCCGATGCCATCACTGGGAATGACAACGATGCCAGGCGCTTGCTCCTTTCCTACTCGTTGTCGCCGAGTAGGGCCGCGCACACCGCTTCGGTGACCTTATCGGTGGTGGCACTTCCGCCGAGATCGGGCGTGTGCAGTGAGGCGTCCGCCGTCACGCGCTCGATGGCGCGCATCGGGCGCGCCGCGGCAGCCGGCTCGCCAAGATGCTCCAGCATCATCACCGCCGACCAGAACGTGCCGACCGGATTGGCGATGCCCTTGCCGGTGATGTCGAAGGCCGAGCCGTGGATCGGCTCGAACATCGACGGAAACCGCCGCGCGGGGTTGAGGTTCGCAGTCGGCGCAATGCCGATCGATCCGGCAAGTGCGGCCGCAAGATCCGACAGGATATCGGCGTGAAGATTGGTCGCGACGATTGTGTCGAGCGAGCGCGGATTGAGCGTCATGCGCACTGTCATCGCGTCGACCAGCATTTTGTCCCATGCGACATCAGGAAAATCGGCCGCGACCTCACGGGCGATGTCGTCCCAGAGCACCATGCCGTGACGCTGGGCGTTCGACTTGGTGACCACGGTCAACAGCTTTCGCGGCCGCGACCGCGCCATCTCGAAGGCGAAGCGCATGATGCGCGTCACGCCGGCGCGGGTGAAGATCGAGACCTCGGTCGCGATTTCCTCAGGCAGGCCGAGATGCGAGCGCCCGCCCTGGCCGGCGTATTCGCCTTCCGAATTCTCCCGAACGATGACCCAGTCGAGATCCCCTGCCGTGACGCCGCGAAGCGGGCTCTCGATACCGGGCAGGATGCGGGTCGGGCGGACATTGGCGTACTGGTCGAAGGGCTGGCAGATCGCGAGCCGCAACCCCCAAAGCGTCAGATGGTCGGGCACGTCTGGCGCGCCGACAGCGCCGAAATAGATCGCATCGAAGGCCTTCAGCCGCTCGGTGCCGTCCTTGGGCATCATCACGCCGTTGAACTTGTAGTAGTCCGAGCCCCAGTCGAAATGCTGCACCTCGAGACTGAAACCGCCGTCGCGCGTGGCGCAGGCGGCCAGCGCACGAAGGCCGGCCGCTACGACTTCCTTGCCGATCCCATCGCCTGGAATGGCCGCGATCCTATAGCTTCGCATTAGTCCAGTCCTCCCCTTGTGGCGCTAAACTAGCATGGACCATCGTGCTGGCCTTTGGCCGTGAGGCCGAATGCCGCCATTACGGCAAATGGTCAATCAATCCGTTCAGCAGGAGCAGCAGCACCCCGGCGGCCACAGCCGCAGCCGCATCGTCCACCATGATACCGGCCCCACCCCTTACCTTGTCATGTGCGATACGGATGGGCCAAGGCTTGACGACGTCGAAAAACCGGAAAGCAAGGAAGCCTGCTGCCCACCAGAGCGGATCGAGGGGCAGCATGGAAAGGGTTAGGGCCGCGCCGAAGGTCTCATCAATGACGACGATCTGCGGATCCTCCGTCCCGGTACGGGAGATAACATACGATGACGCCCATACGCCGACGGCGAACAGGGCCACGTAGGCAAGCACCGTCAGCCAAGGTGATGCGGGTATCAGAGCCGCGGCAACAGCCACTCCAACCATTGCGCCGGCCGTGCCCGGCCATATTGGAGATAATCCCGCGCCGACAGAGGTCGCGAGCAGGTAGGCGAACTTGGGTGGAAACTTATGCATCGATTTTCGGCCGGCTTCCCACGGATCGCAAGCGATCATAGTCACATCGTTCGGGTGCTGCCGCCAGACTGCTGTTCGATTTGCACCACCTCACAAGGGCATCGCCCAAACCGTGAAAATGCTGTCGGGCAGCTGTCGCAGCGACTGGAAGTTCTGTTTCGCCGCCAGCTCGGCGAGTACCTTAATCCGCCGGCCCCATTCGCCAAACGAGATCATTTTTGCGGCAAGTTGAGAACGTTGCTGGGCCCGGTCTCGGCCCGCATTGGCCAACCGAAACGGTGGCGACGGTGGAACAAACCCGCAAATTGCTGGTAAAGCTCCGTCAACCGACATCATCAGAGGAGCCGCCATGATCGCCGGTCTCATGAAAAGTCGCATCGACCCGCTATGGGAGCAGGCCGCCTCTCCGCTGATCGGGATCGGCATGACGCCGAACCAGGTTACGGCCAGCGGGCTGGTGCTCGTGGCTTTGTCTTCGGCCGCCTACGCGTTTCATCATTCAAGTCTTGCCTTTGGCCTTTGCCTGGCGTTTGCCTTCAGCTTCGATGCGCTGGACGGTGCGGTCGCCCGCCGGACAAATATGAGCACCAAGGCCGGTGGCTATTTCGACGCCGTCGTCGACCGCTATCAGGAATTGGCCGTCTTTGCGGCTATCGGCTGGGTTGCCGATCTGTGGGCGATCGCAATGTTCGCATTCGCGGGCGGGATCCTCACCAGTTACGCCAAGGCGCGGACGGCGCTGGAAATCCCTGTGAAAAACCACGGTTGGCCGGATTTCTTCGAGCGGATGGAACGTCTGGTGTTCATTTGCGTGCTGCTCGCCGCCGACGGAGTCGCGACCGCGATGGGCGCGGCTTCGCCCTGGATTCTGGCGGGTGGGTTCGCGCTGTACGCAGTGCTGGCCAACGCCACAGCCCTGCAACGGATCAGTCGCGCATTTGCGATGCTGAAACGAGCCGACGGGAAGCAGCCGTGAGACTACGGGGATGCTTGCACTTGGCCTCACCTGAGGCTATGCAATGCTTCACATGAATGGAGAGCGGCGATGTTGGCATTTGGAAATATAGCCGATGTGCTGGGGCTGCCGCCCAAGGAGACGGCTGCACGGTCGCCATTCGGGCTGATGGCTCGAATCGAAGACGGATTGCCGTTGGGTGCGCTTGAACGCGTCTCACAATTGCTGGCACCGGCCGATACGCAATTCAAATATCGCCTCGTCCCAAAGGCAACTTATGAGCGCCGCAAGAGAGGTGCTCTCCGACTCTCTTCGGAAGAGGGCATGCGGGTGGCGCGGGTGGCGCGCCTATGGAACCTGGCCCTCGACGTTTGGCAGATCGAAGGTGAGGCTCGTGACTTTCTGTTTCGGTCTCATCCCATGCTGGAAGACCGACGCCCGATCGACGTGGTCATTCAAAGCGAGATCGGCGCCGAACTGGTGCTCGATATCCTTGCAGGCCTGAAGTACGGCACCGCTGCTTGACGGCACAGATACTCGATCGCATGCTGCAGTGCTTCAGGATCGGCGATCCAGCCGGCACATATCCGATCTTCGACGCGACGGGCTCGACGATAGCGCCTGGCCGCTGGAACACGCTCGGCAGCCCGTTGATCTACACCAGCGAGCATTATTCAACGGCCTTGCTGGAAAAGCTGGTGCACGGCAGCGGCAGACTGCCGCCCAACCAGCCTTACGTCCAGATCATGCTTCCGCGCGGGCTGAGCTACGAACTCTTTTCTCAGCCGTCGTTGCCCGGATGGGATATGATGCCGGCAACGGTGAGCAAGGAATTCGGTGAGACATGGTGTGTCGAGCGCCGCAGCACGATCCTGATCGTGCCAAGCGTCGTGGCTCGCCCCGACAACAACGTGTTGATCAATCCGGCACATCCGGAGTTTTCCCTGATCACGGCCAGCCTGCATCAACCCGTATACTGGGATAGCCGCCTGTTTGGCTCCTGAGCCGGGCAGAGAGGCAGGTTCCTACTTAACACAACCCGTCAGCGCCAACTCAAGCCTGGAGCGACATGGGTCAGGATCGCCTCGATGGCATGGACATTGTACTCGACGCCGAGCTGGTTGGGGACGGTAAGCAGCAGCGTATCGGCCTCGGCGATGGCTTCGTCGCCCTTTAGCTCCTCGATCAGGACGTCCGGTTCGGCGGCATAGGAGCGGCCGAACACCGCGCGTCTGTCTGCCTCGATGTAACCGAAATGATCTCCGCTCTGGTTGCCGCCGAAATAGGCTCGGTCGCGATCGTCGACCAGCGCAAAAATGCTCCGGCTCACCGACACCCGCGGCTCGCGCGTGTGTCCGGCCGCCTTCCAGGCCTCACGAAAAGCCCGGATCTGTTCGGCCTGCTGGACGTGAAACGGCTTTCCGCCTTCATCGAATTTGAGCGTGGAGCTCTGCAGGTTCATCCCCAGTTTCGCCGCCCATTCGGCGGTGGCGTTTGTGGCGGCGCCCCACCAGATGCGCTCGCGCAGGCCCTCCGAGTGCGGCTCGACGCGAAGCAGGCCAGGCGGGTTGGGAAACATCGGCCGCGGGTTGGGCTGCGCAAAGCCTTTGCCCAGCAACACTTCGAGCAGCACTCCGGTGTGTCTACGGGCCATGTCGGCATCGCTCTCGCCCTCTTGCGGGGCGTAGCCGAAGTAGCGCCATCCCTCGATCACCTGCTCCGGCGAGCCTCGGCTGATGCCCAGCTGCAGACGCCCTCCGGCGATTAGGTCGGCGGCGCCGGCGTCCTCGGCCATGTAGAGCGGGTTCTCATAGCGCATGTCGATCACCGCCGTGCCGATCTCGATTCGGCTGGTCTTTGCGCCGACCGCCGCCAGCAGCGGGAAGGGCGAGGCGAGCTGGCGGGCGAAGTGATGCACGCGGAAATACGCGCCGTCCGCACCCAGCTCCTCGGCCGCGACCGCCAACTCGACGGACTGCAAAAGCGCGTCGGATGCCGTCCGCGTCTGCGATTGCGGCGAGGGCGTCCAGTGCCCGAACGAGAGGAAACCAATCTTCTTCATGAGAACCAGCCTAAAGGGGAGCCAGGTGCAGACTATGCTGCGGCGCGCAGCAAAGCATCGCAAAATCGGTGCCGATGACCGCCTGCCTTGACGCGCAAAGCTTGAATCGGCGGTTGTTGATCAACGATGGCCGACCGTGCCGAGCTGCCGTCGGACGCCAGCCTAGGAAGGTGCCGCGAATGCGAGCGCTATCGCGATGAGGATCAACAGCGGTCCCATCCATTTGAAGCGAGTCCCAAAGTTGGTCCACCATGCTTGCTGCTGGCCGGGGCGAGCTTGGAACGGGTCCGCGAGAAATCCGAAGCCGACGCCAGCCATCCACAACCCGGCGCAGAACATGATGAACTCGTCGATGTATTCCGCGACCATGCTTCGAAGCTTTCGAATTTATGCCGCCGCTACATGCGCCGAATTCGAGCCGATATAGTTTCGGATCGTTTCGATGATCCGGTCCTGGTCAGCCTCGCTCAGATAGGGATGCATTGGCAGGCACAGGATGCGCTTCGGCAGCTCTTCCGAAACGGCAAGGCCGGTCAGCGTGCGCGGATAATCGCGATAGGCAATCTGGCTGTGCAGCGGTTTCACATAGTAGATGACCGACGGAATGCCCTTTTCACCGAGATGTGCCTTGAGCCCGTCCCGTTTCGGCGTTTCGATGGCGTATTGCGCCCAGGCCGAGCGGCCGCCGCCCAGATTGCGCGCCGCCTTGACGATATCGCCGAGACCTTCGGCATAGCGATTGGCGACCGCTTGCCGCGCCACCATCTCGTCCTCGAGGATGGCCAGCTTCTCTATCAGGATCGCCGCCTGAAGCGTGTCGAGCCGTGAATTGATGCCGACGCGGACATTGTCATATTGCGTTTCGCCCTTTCCGTGAAAGGCGAACGAGCGCAGCTGTTCGGCCAGCGCATCGTCATTGGTGAACATCGCACCGCCGTCGCCATAGCAGCCGAGCGGCTTTGCCGGATAGAAGCTGGTCGAGCCGACGGTGCCGAACGAGCCGCACATCTTGCCGTCAGCCGAGCCGCCGGTCGCCTGCGCCGCATCCTCGATGACCATCAGGCCTTCGCGATCGGCGATGGCCATGATCGCCTCGTAATCGGCGGCGAGGCCGAACAGGTCGACGGGAATGATTGCCTTCGGCCTCAGCCGGCCCTCCGCCTTGATCATGGCAATTGCCGCCTCGAGGCTGGCGATGTCGATATTGTAGCTGTCGGCATCGACATCGACGAACACCGGTTCGGCCTTGGTCAGCGCCACCACTTCGGCCGTGGCGGCGAAGGTGAAGCTCGGCACGAACACCGCGTCGCCCGGGCCGATGCCGGCGGCAAACAGCGGCAGCAGCAGCGCATCGGTGCCGTTGGCGCAAGCGACCACGTGCTTGATGCCGATATAGGCGGCGAGCTTGTTTTCGAATTCGGTGACCTGCGGTCCGAGAATATAGCGGCCTTCGTCGACAACCCGGTCTATTGCCGCTTTCAGCCTGTCGCGGATGCGTTCGCGCTGCGCGCCAAGATCGATGAACTGCATGTCGGCCTCAAACGGTTTTAGTCAGATAACCGGCCGCTGGTAGCAGACTTGGTACGGCCGAGAAAGCCGCAGGGCAAAAACCCTGAATTGCTCAAGTGTCGCAGCCTGTTACCTCTGATTTCCGATCTGGCCTCTTAAAGGCGTGGAAATCCGGGCTTCGGCCGGCCTGTTACAGGCTTCGCACCCCGCCCGCCAGGCTGGACGAAACATAAAGTGATCGCCGGTGAGCAGTCCATGGGCTGCGCACCAGCCGGTCAGGCGATTTCATGCCGCCATGGCGGGTTGGCGCCGGCCCGCGATACCGTCACCGCCGCGGCCTTGGCGCCAAGCGTCAGCGCCTTGTGGATGGCGTCTTCCGGCAAACTGGCGATTGCCGTCTTCGACAGCAGACCCTGTTCATGCAAGGAGGCAAGAATGCCGGCATTGAATGTGTCGCCGGCTCCGACCGTATCGACCACCTCGACCTTGTCCGGCACGACGGTGACCCGGTGCTGGCTGCTGTAACCGACCGCGCCTTCGCTGCCGTGGGTGACCACGATCAGCTTTGGGCCGCGATCCAGCCAGTTACGGACGACGTCTTCATGCGAGCCGGCTTCGCCGAACCAGTTCAAATCCTCGTCCGACAGTTTCACGATGTCGGCCATCGCCATCATGCCGCGGATGCGCCTGAGGTGCTTGGCCTTGTCGGGAATGAAGTTTGGCCGGATGTTGGGGTCGAGCATCATCACGCGGCGCTCATGTTCGCGCCGCATGAACTCCTCATAGGCCGATCCGGCCGGCTCCGAGATCAGGCTGATGGCGCCGAACAGCATGGCCTCGATCTCGCTGCCGAGTTCCGGCAGGTCCTCGATGGTCAGCATGCGCCCGGCGGTGTTCTCGTCATAGAAGGTGTAGGTCGCTTGGCCGTTGGTGAGCCGCACGAAGGCGAGCGTGGTCGGCCGCGGCGAAGTGTGCGCATAGGTCGAGCTGACCTTGCTGTTCCCCAGCGCCTCCCTGAACTGCCCGCCGAACAGATCCGACGACAGGCCGGAGAAAAAGGCAGCGGGCGCGCCGAGCCGGCCTAGCGCAATGGCCGAGTTGAAGACGGCACCGCCGACATAGGGGGCAAAGGCCGGCTCGCCCTCCGTCGTGGTCCGCGGCAGCATGTCGATCAGGGCTTCGCCGCAGCAGAGGATCATGAAGTCTTGCTTTCCGGCGGATAGATCACGCCCTTGCGAATGATGATGTTGGCATAAAGCCGCGGCTCGCTAGTCGCGACGATCGCGTGCGCGGCCTTGACCCGTGCATAGAAGTCGGCACCGGCAAGCGCAACCACCTTGCGGCCCGGCGCACGCCTGGCGCAGATCGCTTCCATCTCATAGTGAACCGGATCGGCGAGCAGGGGATCGCCTTTGGCCGAGGCGCGAAACAGCGCCTGCGGCACGGCGTCGTCGACCGGCAATACGCTCAATACCGCATCGAGCACGGGGACGAGATGATGACCGTCGGCGCGGACCAGCCGCTGTGCCTGCTGCTCGGCCGGGTAGTTGCCGTCGACCAAGGCGATCTCGTCGCCATGGCCCATGGCGCGCAATATCGCCAGAAGCTCGGGGCCGAGCAGCGCCGGGATGCCGATCAGCATGCTCAGAAGCTCCGGGAAATCGTGGTCGAGCCGATGAGGAAGCGCTCCGACAGCGGCAGGCTGGCGCCACCCAGCGCCCGCGCATGGATGCCGACGGTTCCCTCGCGAACGGCCGGCAGCCTCAGGCCTTCGCCGTCGATCCGGCCGATGGCCTGGATAACGGCATCGACAAGCCGCCTGCGCACGGCAAGCGGCATCCATCCGTCGATCACCGCGGCATCGAAGTCAATGACGGAGGAGGCCGAAACGATGGCATAGGCAAGCGCCTGCGAGGCGCTGGCGATCCAGTCGTCAAGCTCGGCGCCGATCTCGCCCCAGTCCCCCGGTGATGTCCACAGATGCGAGGCCTCGATGCCGCGCGCGTTGAGCGCCTTTTCCAGCATGGCGATCGACGCCACGTCGATCAACTGCGTCGGCTTGCCGTCCGGCCCTGGCACCGGCATCGAGCCCAGCGCGCCGGCATTGCCGGTTGGGCCACCAAACAACCGGCCGTTCAGCACGATGCCGCCGCCGGCAAAGGCACCGATATAGAAATAGACGAAATCGCGTGCCGCACCCGCCGCGTGGCCGAACACGAGCTCGGCGCCGCAGGCCGAGGTGGCGTCGTTCTGCAGATAGACTGGAAATTCGCATTGCGCCTGGATATCGGCGCGGATGTCGCGATGGCGCCATTCGTCCATGATTTCACGCGGCGCGCCGGCGGTGTCGGCCCAGTTCCACAATTCGAACGGCATGGCGATGCCAAGCCCGGCAATGCGTTTATCCTGCGCCGGGGTGAGTTCGCCGCGCATCTTCTTCATGCCGCTTGTGACGAATTCCACCGTTTCGCGCGGCGCCGGATAGCGGTAGGAATGCTGCAGCATCGAGCGCACACTGCCGAGGAAATCGATCAGCACCAATTCGGCGCTGCGGCGGCCGATCTTCAGGCCGATGAAATAGGCGCCGTCGGGATTGAGCGCCATGGGTATCGAGGGCTGGCCGATCTTGCCGCGCAACGGCGCCTGGCGGACGAGCAGGTCGTCCTCCTCCAGCTCGCGCATGATGACCGACACTGTCTGCGCCGAAAGGCCGGTCATACGTGCGATGTCGGATTTGGCCAGGCTGCCGTGCTGGCGCACCAGCGACAGCACCAGCCGCTCATTGTGGTCCCGCATGCCGCTTTGATTGGTGCCGCGGTGCAGGCGGCTTTCGGCCGCATCGGGCGAGCCGTGCCTCGTAATGCCGGTCTCCACCCTGTTCCTCCCGTCGTTTCCCCTCAATGCTTTTGGTCTAGAGTGAGTGAACAATCCTGCGTTGTCAATAATAAATAAGAGTGATTTAATTATTGACAGTGCTGCCGGACTGGTGTCTCTTGAGGTCGGCGCCGACACTGGGAGATTTCGTCGGACGCGCTGCAGATGCCGGTTGGCCGGCATCCTAAATGGTTCCATGGGAGGAAAATCGTGACCACGTCAAAACTGTTGAAATCCACCGTGTTTGCCGCGGCCGGACTGAGCCTGATGGCCTTTGCGTCGACGGCATCGGCCGCCGGGGTCGGCGCCTGCTTGATCACCAAGACCGACACCAATCCCTTCTTCGTCAAGATGAAGGAAGGTGCGGCGGCCAAGGCCAAGGAGCTTGGCGTCGATCTCAAGACTTACGCCGGCAAGATCGACGGCGACAGCGAGAGCCAGGTGGCTGCAATCGAGAGCTGTATCGCCGACGGGGCCAAGGGTATCCTCATCACCGCGTCCGACACCAAGGGTATCGTGCCGACCGTGAAGAAAGCGCGGGACGCCGGGCTGTTGGTGATCGCGCTCGACACCCCGCTTGATCCGATCGATGCGGCTGACGCGACCTTCGCGACCGACAATCTGGAAGCCGGCAAGCTGATCGGCGCATGGGCCGCCGCGACGCTTGGCGATAAGGCCAAGGATGCCAAGATCGGCTTCCTCGACCTGACGCCGTCGCAGCCCACGGTGGATGTGCTGCGCGACCAGGGTTTCATGATGGGCTACGGCATAGACGTGAAGGACCCCAACAAGATCGGCGACGAGGACGATCCGCGCATCGTTGGCCACGACGTGACGAACGGCAATGAAGAGGGTGGTCGCAAGGCGATGGAGAACCTTCTGCAGAAGGATAACACCATCAACGTCATCCACACCATCAACGAGCCCGCAGCTGTCGGCGCCTACCAGGCGCTGAAGGCCGTCGGTCTCGAAAGCCAGGTGCTGATCGTCTCGGTCGACGGTGGCTGCCCCGGCGTGAAATCGGTGACCGAAGGCGTGATCGGCGCTACCTCGCAGCAATATCCGCTGCAAATGGCGGCGCTCGGCATCGAGGCGATCGCCACTTTCGCCAAGGACGGGACGAAGCCGAAGCCGACCGAAGGCAAGAACTTCTTCGATACCGGCGTCAATCTTGTCACCGACAAGCCCGCCAACGGTGTGAAGTCCATCGACACCAAGGAAGGCCTCGCCAAGTGCTGGGGTTGAGCCTGGCCTGACCGGCAACAGATCGCGATCGGCCGGGGCTTGATCCCCGGCCGCTCCGGGTGGACGATGTGCCGATCTAAACGCAAATAGTGCCGGCGGCAGACCGGAAGGCGTGGATGGCGTCGGCGGTTGGCCGAAGCCCAGGGGAGGAAACATGGCTCAAGCACAAGAATTCGAAAAAGTTCTATCGAGCAGCGACACAAGCGTCGCCGCGTTCGACGACCATAAATCGGCCGTCAAGCGTGCCCAGCATTTCCTGCATTCCACGCCGGCAGCGGTGCCGCTTATCGTGTTGGTTCTGGCTATCATTATTTTTGGTATCACCATCGGCGGGCGTTTTTTTTCATCCTATACGCTGACGCTGATCCTTCAGCAGATCGCCATTGTCGGCATTCTGGGCGCCGCACAGACGCTGGTGATCCTGACTGCCGGCATCGACCTGTCGATTGGCGTGATCATGGTGATTTCGGCTGTGATCATGGGCAATTGCGCGGTCAGCTACGGTATGCCGGCCGTGCTCGCGGTGGCGATCGGGCTTCTCGCCGGTGGCGCGTGCGGCCTGCTCAACGGTGTGCTGGTCGCCTACATGAAGCTACCGCCCTTCATCGTGACGCTCGGCACCTGGAACATTGTCATGGCCACCAACTTCATCTATTCGGCCAATGAGACGATCCGCGACACCGACGTCGACGTCCAGGCGCCTCTGCTGCACCTGTTTGCCCTGAGCTTTAAGGTCGGCACGGCCGTGCTGACGCTTGGCGTCATTGCCATGGTCGTTCTCGTGTTGGTCCTCTGGTACGTGCTCAACCACACCGCATGGGGCCGCCATGTCTACGCGGTCGGCGACGATCAGGAGGCTGCGAAACTGTCGGGCATCCAGACGAAGAAGGTGCTGATGACCGTCTATGCCCTTGCCGGGCTGATCGCCGCCTTCGCAGCTTGGGTCTCCATCGGCCGCAATGGCTCGATCTCTCCTTCCGCCGCTGTCACCGACTACAATCTTCAGGCCATCACCGCGACGGTGATCGGCGGTATTTCTCTGTTCGGCGGGCGCGGCTCGATCCTCGGCACGCTGTTCGGCGCCATGATCGTCGGCGTCGTCTCGATGGGCCTCAACATGCTGGGCGCCGATCCGCAGTGGAAGGTGCTGCTCACCGGCGTGCTGATCATCGGCGCCGTGGCGATCGATCAATGGATCAGAAAGGTTTCGGCATAGCCATGACCCAGGAACCCATCCTCATCGCGCGCGGTCTGGTCAAGCGCTATGGCCGCGTCACCGCCCTCGACAACGCCGATTTCGACCTCTATCCGGGCGAAATCCTTGCCGTCATTGGCGACAACGGCGCCGGCAAGTCGTCGCTTATCAAGGCGATTTCCGGCGCGGTCGTGCCCGACGAAGGTGAGATACGACTTGAAGGCAAGCCCGTTGCGTTCAAGTCGCCGATGGAGGCACGGGAGGCCGGCATCGAAACAGTCTATCAGAACCTGGCTCTGTCGCCGGCGCTGTCCATCGCCGACAACATGTTCCTCGGCCGGGAGATCCGCAAGCCGGGGTTCCTCGGCGAATGGCTGCGCATGCTCGACCGCCCGGCGATGGAAAAGCGCGCCCGCGACAAGCTCACCGAACTTGGCCTGATGACGATCCAGAACATCAGCCAGGCGGTGGAAACGCTTTCGGGCGGCCAGCGCCAAGGCGTGGCGGTGGCCCGCGCCGCCGCCTTCGGCTCGAAGATGGTCATCATGGATGAGCCGACGGCGGCACTCGGCGTCAAGGAGAGCCGCCGCGTGCTCGAACTGATCCTCGACGTCAAACGACGTGGCCTGCCGATCGTGCTGATTTCACACAACATGCCGCATGTTTTCGAGGTGGCGGACCGCATCCACATTCACCGGCTCGGCCGTCGCCTCTGCGTCATCGATCCGAAGCAGTATACGATGTCCGACGCGGTCGCCTTCATGACCGGCGCCAAGGTGCCGCCGGAAGCGGCGCTGGCGGCGGCCTGAGCAAGAACTTGCGGCCCGTCGCGGAGGTCCCAAACGCGCTGTTTCCAAATGCCAAATTGCCGCAGGGCAACCCGGCTTGCGATCACCTGAATCGATTGAACATCCGGTGGGATGTACTAGCATTGGCAGAGATGGTGAAAGCCGCATGATCCTGGCAACGTCACGAGAGGCAGCATGACGCGCGCGATGACAACCGAAGCTCCTCTGCCCACGCTCAAAAACCCGGATCCCAAGACGCTCGCCGAGGAAGTCTTGCAAGCCCTCAAATACAGGGTCGGCAAGGGCACCAACGTTGCAACCCAGTACGATTGGCTCACCGCCTCGATCAAGGTTGTACGCGACCGCATAGTCGATCACTGGATGCAGGCGACCCAAGAGGCCTACGCCCAGCAGGAAAAGCGCGTCTACTACCTGTCACTGGAATTCCTCATCGGCCGCCTGATGCGCGATGCCTTCTCCAATCTCGGCCTGATGGACAATATGCGCGAGGCGCTGTCGTCGCTTGGCGTCGACCTCGACATCATTGCAACGCTCGAACCGGACGCTGCCCTTGGCAATGGCGGTCTTGGCCGACTCGCCGCCTGCTTCATGGAAAGCATGGCGACCGTCAATATCCCCGCGCATGGCTACGGCATCCGCTACGCCAACGGCATGTTTCGGCAGGAGATCCATGACGGCTGGCAGGTGGAGCTGCCCGAGACGTGGCTCGATCACGGCAATCCCTGGGAGTTCGAGCGCCGCGAACGCTCCTTCGAGGTCGGCTTCGGCGGCTCGGTGGAATCGATCACCTCGAAGGACGGCAGGCTCGAGCGGCACGTCTGGAAGCCGACCGAACATGTTCTGGCCGTTGCCTACGATACGCCGGTGGTTGGCTGGCGGGCCAACCGCGTCAACACGCTGCGTCTGTGGTCCGGCATGCCGGTCGACCCGATCCTGCTCGACAAGTTCAATGCCGGCGATCACATCGGTGCGCTCGCCGAAAGCAACAAGGCCGATGCGTTGTCGCGCGTCCTTTACCCGGCCGATTCCCACAAGGCCGGCCAGGAGTTGCGGCTCAGGCAGGAGTATTTCTTCTCCACCGCCTCGCTGCAGGACATCGTCCAGCGTCATCTCAGCCAGTATGGCGACCTGCAATCGCTGCCCGACAAGGCGGCGATCCATCTTAACGACACCCATCCGGCCATCGCCGTCCCCGAGTTGATGCGCCTATTGATGGATGTCCACGGCATGGATTTCGACCAGGCCTGGAGCATCACCAAGCGCACTTTCGGCTACACCAACCACACGCTCCTTCCCGAAGCGCTGGAAAGCTGGCCCGTGCCGCTGTTCGAGCGGCTGTTGCCGCGCCACATGCAGATCGTCTACGCCATCAACGCCGAGGTGCTGCTCGAGGCGCGCGCCTCCGACCAGTTCTCGGACGAGCAGATCAGCCGCATCTCGCTGATCCAGGAAAATGGCGATCGCCGCGTGCGTATGGGCAATCTGGCCTTTGTCGGCTCGCACTCGATCAACGGCGTCTCGGCACTGCATACGGAATTGATGAAGGAGACGGTGTTTGCCGACCTCCACAGGCTCTACCCGGATCGCATCAACAACAAGACCAACGGGATCACACCGCGGCGCTGGCTGATACAGTGCAATCCCGGCCTCACTGCACTCACCCGAGAGGCGATTGGCGACGGCTTCCTCGACGACATCGACGAGATAAAGCGGCTTGATCCTTTCGCTGAGGACGCAGCCTTCCGCGACAAGTTCGCCGCCGTCAAACGGGCGAACAAGATGAGGCTTGCCAAGCTCGTTGCCGACCGGCTCGGCATCAAGGTCGACCCATCGGCGCTGTTCGACATCCAGGTCAAGCGCATCCACGAATACAAGCGCCAACTCTTGAACATTCTCGAAGCGGTCGCGCTTTACGACCAGATCCGCTCGCATCCGGAGCGCGACTGGATGCCTCGCGTCAAATTCTTCGGCGGCAAGGCGGCGCCCAGCTATCACAACGCCAAGCTGATCATCAAACTTGCCAATGACGTCGCCCGGGTCATCAACCGCGACCCGGCGGTGCGCGGCTTGCTGAAAGTGGTATTCGTGCCGAACTACAATGTCAGCCTGGCCGAGATCATGATGCCGGCCGCCGATCTTTCGGAGCAGATATCGACCGCCGGCATGGAAGCGTCCGGCACCGGCAACATGAAGTTCGCGCTGAACGGCGCGCTGACCATCGGCACGCTCGACGGCGCCAATGTCGAGATCAAGGAATGCGTGGGCGACGATAATATCTTCATCTTCGGCCTGACCACCGATGAGGTCGCCGAGCGGCGCAACAATGGTTACGATCCGCGCGCTGTGATCGAGGGATCGCCTGAATTGGCGCAGGCGCTGGCCGCGGTTTCATCCGGAGTCTTTTCACCTGACGATCCGGACCGTTATCGCGACCTGATCAACGGTCTTTACCAGAGCGACTGGTTCATGGTCGCCGCGGATTTCGATGCCTACGCCGCCACCCAGCGCGACGTCGATGCCGTCTGGCGCAACAGCCCGGACTGGTACGCCAGAGCCATCCGCAATGTCGCGCGCGTCGGCTGGTTCTCGTCCGACCGCACGATCCGCCAATATGCGAAAGACATCTGGCACGTGCCCGCCTGATGTGATTGCATGAGACTACGAACAATGTGGCCCTAGTGGAGTGATTTGACCCTCGCATCCCTTGGAGGGTAAGGCGGCATGGCGAATGTCGAATTCAAAACTCCACTAGAAACATACACTTGGTGCCCGGGGAGGGTCACTGCCTGATGAGCAAGCCGCGCGCGACCGTTGCGACAAACGGGCCGGACGGACTGGCGCCAGCCGGCGATGTCGCGGCGATTGTCGCCGGCACCCACGGCGATCCGTTTGCCGTGCTTGGCGTGCATGAGGCGGGAAAGGGCTTTGTCGCCCGCTGCTTCGTCCCTTATGCCGAGTTCGTCACCGCCTATACGCTGACCGGCAAGAAGGCCGGCGAGCTGTCGAGACGCGACGACAGCGGTTTCTTCCAAGGCAAACTGTCGCTGCGCAAACGCCAGCCGCTGCGCTATCACGCCAGGAATTCCGGCGGTGACTGGTGGCTGACCGATCCATATTCCTTCGGTCCCGTGCTCGGCCCGCTGGACGATTATTACATCGCCGAAGGGTCGCATCTCAGGCTGTTCGACAAGCTCGGCGCCCATCTCATCGACCATGAAGGTGCATCGGGTGTGCATTTTGCGGTGTGGGCGCCCAATGCAAGGCGCGTCTCGGTGGTCGGCGACTTCAACGAGTGGGATGGCCGCAGGCATACCATGCGCGTCCGCCGCGATACCGGCATCTGGGAGCTGTTCATTCCCGACATTGGCGCTGGCCGCCCGTATAAGTATGAAATCATCGGGCCGGATGGCGTGAGATTGCCGCTCAAAGCCGATCCGTTCGCCTTCAAGTCCGAACTGCGCCCGGCCACCGCCTCGGTGACGGCGCTGCCGCCGGCGCACGAATGGGGCGACGAGGCGCACCGGAACTACTGGCGCAATGCCGACCACAGGCGCGAAGCCGTATCGATCTACGAGGTCCATGCCGGGTCATGGCGGCTTCACGACGACGGCAGCTTCTTGTCGTGGGACGAGCTCGCCGACAGGCTGATCCCTTACGTGGTCGAGACCGGTTTTACCCACATCGAATTCATGCCGATCTCCGAACACCCTTATGACCCGTCCTGGGGCTACCAGACGACGGGTCTTTATGCGCCGACTGCCCGCTTTGGCGATCCGGACGGTTTTGCCCGCTTCGTCGACGGCGCCCACCGCGCCGGGATCGGCGTCATCCTCGACTGGGTGCCGGCGCATTTCCCGGTTGACGAACACGGTCTGGCAAAGTTCGACGGTACCGCGCTCTACGAACATGCCGATCCGCGCAAGGGCTTCCATCCCGACTGGAACACAGCGATCTACAATTTCGGCCGCCGCGAAGTGATTTCGTTCCTGGTCAACAATGCGCTGTTCTGGGCCGAGAAATATCACGTCGACGGACTGCGCGTCGATGCGGTCGCCTCGATGCTTTATCTCGATTATTCGCGCAAGGCCGGTGAATGGATTCCCAACGAGAAGGGCGGCCGGGAGAACCTCGAAGCGGTCAGCTTCCTGCAGCGTATGAACAAGGAGGTCTACGGCCACCATCCAGGTGTGATGACCATCGCCGAGGAATCGACCTCGTGGCCGAAAGTCTCGCAGCCGGTGCATGAAGGCGGACTGGGCTTCGGTTTCAAATGGAACATGGGCTTCATGCATGACACTTTGGAGTATTTCTCCAAGGAGCCGATCTTCCGCAAGCATCACCACAACGACATCACCTTCGGCCTGGTCTACGCTTTCAGCGAGAATTTCGTGCTGCCGCTGTCCCATGATGAGGTGGTGCACGGCAAGGGCACGCTGCTCAACAAGATGGCCGGCGACGACTGGCAGAAATTCGCGACGCTGCGCGCCTATTACGCCTTCATGTGGGGTTATCCCGGCAAGAAGCTGTTGTTCATGGGCCAAGAGTTCGCACAGCGCCGCGAGTGGAGCGAGGCGCGCGCGCTCGACTGGAACCTGCTCGATTTCCGGCTCCACCGCGGCGTCTGGCAGACGGTGCGCGATCTCAACTATCTCTACCGCTCGCGCCCCGCGCTGCATGCCCGCGACTGCGAGCCGGAGGGCTTTTCCTGGCTGATCGTCGACGACAGCGCGAACTCGGTATTTGCCTGGCTGCGCAGCGCGCCGGGCGGCAACCCGGTCGCCGTCATTTCCAACTTCACGCCGGTGCCGCGCGACAATTACCGCGTGCCGTTGCCGCACGCCGGAAAATGGCGCGAGATCATCAACACCGATGCCACGGATTATGGCGGTTCCGGCAAGGGCAATAGCGGCGTCGTCGAGGCTCGGGCGGAAGGAGGAGGCATTTCGGCGACGATGCTTTTGCCGCCGCTGTCGACGATCATGCTCGAATTCGTCCCGGACTGAGCTATGTCTGGAGCATCTAACCTGGGAGGATAGGAATGGCTGAAATAAAACGAACACAGCCGCTGGCACGCGACGCCATGGCTTATGTGCTGGCAGGCGGCCGTGGCAGCCGGCTCAAGGAACTGACCGACCGCCGCGCCAAGCCGGCGGTCTATTTTGGCGGCAAGACCCGCATCATCGATTTCGCGCTCTCCAATGCGCTCAATTCCGGTATCCGCCGCCTCGGCGTCGCCACCCAGTACAAGGCGCATTCGCTGATCCGCCATCTGCAGCGCGGCTGGAACTTCCTGCGGCCCGAGCGCAACGAGAGTTTCGACATCCTGCCTGCCAGCCAGCGTGTATCGGAAACGCAATGGTATGAGGGCACGGCCGACGCCGTTTACCAGAACATCGACATCATCGAGGCCTACGGGCCGGAATACATGGTCATCCTAGCCGGCGACCACATCTACAAGATGGACTACGAAATGATGCTGCGCCAGCATGTCGAGGCCGGCGCCGACGTCACCGTCGGCTGCCTCGAAGTGCCACGCATGGAAGCCACCGGCTTCGGCGTCATGCATGTCGATCCCAAGGACACCATCATCTCCTTCATCGAAAAGCCCGCCGATCCGCCGGGCATTCCCGACAAACCGGATTTCGCGCTGGCCTCGATGGGCATCTATGTGTTCAAGACCAAATTCCTGATGGAGCAATTGCGTCGCGATGCGGCGGAGCCCGGCTCGAGCCGCGACTTCGGCAAGGACATCATCCCCTACATCGTCGAGCACGGAAAGGCGATCGCCCATCGTTTTGCCAAATCCTGCGTGCGCTCGACCGCCGAGAACGAGGCCTATTGGCGCGACGTCGGCACGGTCGACGCCTATTGGGAGGCCAATATCGACCTGACCGACATCACGCCGGAACTCGACCTTTACGACCGCGATTGGCCGATCTGGACCTATGCCGAGTTGAAGCCGCCGGCAAAATTCGTGCATGACGAGGATGGCCGCCGCGGGTCGGCCGTGTCGTCTCTCGTGTCGGGCGATTGCATCGTTTCGGGCGCTTCGCTGAAGCGAAGCCTGATCTTCACCGGCGCGCGCATCAATTCCTATTCGACGCTGGAGGAGGTCGTCATGCTGCCGGACGTCCATGTCGGCCGCAACGCCAGGCTGAAGCGCGTGGTCATCGATCACGGCGTCAGGATCCCGGAGGGTCTGGTGGTCGGCGAGGATCCCGTCCTCGACGCCAAGCGTTTCCGCGTTTCGGAAAAAGGCATCTGCCTCGTCACGCAGGACATGATCAACAGGCTGGGATCGTAGTGCATGCAGGTTCTGTCGGTGGCGCCCGAGATCTTTCCGCTGGTCAAGACGGGCGGGCTCGCCGACGTGACCGGCGCCTTGCCCGTGGCATTGGCCGGCAAGGGCGTCACCATGCGCACGCTCGTCCCCGGCTATCCTCAGGTGATGGGCGCCTTCAGGAAAAAGAAGCCGGTTCAGCAATATCCATTGCTGCAGGGCGGCAAGGCTTCGGTGTATGCCGCCCAGATCGCCGGGCTCGACCTGTTCGTGCTTGACGCGCCGCATCTTTTCGACCGTCCCGGCGGCCCATACGGCAACGCGACAGGCGCCGACTGGCCGGACAATTGGCGGCGGTTCGCGGCCTTGAGCCAGGTAGGCGGTGATATTGCCGGCGGCGCGATCTCGGGCTACCTGCCCGATATCGTCCATGCCCATGACTGGCAGTCGGCAATGACGCTTGCCTACATGCGCTACGGCAAGGCGGTCGGCACGCCGTCGATGATCACCGTGCACAACCTAGCCTTCCAAGGCCAGTTCGGCGCCGGCATCTTTGGCGAGCTTGGCCTGCCGGCGGCGGCGATGGCGCTCGACGGCGTCGAATATTACGGCGGCGTCGGCTTCCTCAAGGCCGGCCTGCAGGCGGCGTGGGCGATCACCACGGTCAGCCCGACCTATGCGCAGGAAATCCGCTTGCCCGAATTCGGCATGGGCCTCGACGGCCTGATCAACATGCGCTCCGTCGATCTCCATGGCATCGTCAACGGCATCGATACCGAGATCTGGAACCCGGAAACCGACAAGCATCTGGTCTCCAACTACACCGCAAAGACGCTCAAGGCGCGAATGCCCAACAAGGCCGCGGTCGAGGACCGTTTCAGCCTCGATCGCGATGACAGTCCGATCGTCTGCGTCGTCAGCCGGCTGACCTGGCAAAAGGGCATGGACATACTGGCTGCGGCCATCGACGGCATCGTCGCGGCAGGTGCACGGCTGGCGATCCTCGGCTCCGGCGACGCTGGGCTGGAAGGCGCGTTGCTTGCCGCCGCAGCCCGCCATCGCGGCCGCATCGGCGTCGTCGTCGGCTATGACGAGGGACTCTCCCACACCATGCAGGGCGGCTGCGACGCAATCATTATCCCATCGCGCTTCGAACCTTGCGGGCTGACACAGCTTTACGGCCTGCGCTATGGCTGCGTGCCGGTCGTCGCGCGCACCGGCGGCCTTGCCGACACGATCATCGATGCCAACGAAGCCGCCATCTCTGCCGGCGTGGCGACCGGTTTCCAGTTTGCGCCCGCCAATGCCGGCGCCTTGCTGCACGCCGTCCGCCGCCTTGTCGAGGCGCATGCCAATCCCGCAGTGTGGACGTCGATGCAGCGGCAAGGCATGAAGGCCGACGTTTCGTGGGACAAAAGCGCCGAAAAATATGTCCAACTCTATCGCTTGCTGCTTTCGAAAAGGGCTGCCTGACTGATGATCCGCACCGTCGCCACCAAACCCTATCCCGACCAGAAGCCCGGCACGTCCGGGCTGCGTAAAAAGGTCCCGGTGTTCCAGCAGGAGCACTATGCCGAGAACTTCATCCAGTCGATCTTCGACGCGCTGGACGGGTTCGAGGGCAAAACCCTGGTGATCGGCGGCGACGGCCGCTTCTATAACCGCGAGGTCATCCAGAAGGCCATCGCCATGGCCGCGGCAAACGGCTTCGGCAAGGTGATGGTCGGGCAGGGCGGCATCTTGTCGACGCCGGCCGCTTCGCATGTCATCCGCAAATACGAGACCTTTGGCGGCATCATCCTGTCGGCCAGCCACAATCCGGGTGGCCCGCATGAGGATTTCGGCATCAAGTACAATGCCGGCAATGGCGGCCCGGCGCCGGAAAAGCTGACCGACGCGATCTTCGAAAAAACCAAGGCGATTTCAAGCTTCAAGATCGCCGATATCGGGCAGGTCGACATCGACACGATCGGCACGGTCAAGACGGGGGACATGACCGTCGAAATCATCGATCCTGTCGCCGACTATGCCGAACTGATGGAAAGCCTGTTCGATTTCGACGCATTGCGGGCGCTGTTCAGGTCGGGCTTCCGCATGCGCTTCGACGCCATGCATGCGGTGACCGGCCCCTACGCCAAGGAGATCCTCGAAAACCGGCTCGGCGCGCCCAACGGCACCGCCCGCAATTTCATTCCGCTGCCGGATTTCGGCGGCCATCATCCCGATCCCAATCTGGTGCACGCAAAACACCTCTACGACGAGATGATGGGGCCGGATGCGCCAGACTTTGGCGCCGCCTCGGATGGCGATGGCGACCGCAACCTGATTATCGGCAAGGGAATTTTCATCACCCCGTCGGATTCGGTGGCGATGCTCGCCGCCAACGCCCATCTGGCGCCGGGCTACAAGGCGGGGCTGAAAGGCATCGCCCGCTCGATGCCGACCAGCGGTGCTGCCGACCGGGTCGCCGAAAAGCTCGGCATCGGCATCTACGAGACGCCGACCGGCTGGAAATTTTTCGGCAATCTGCTCGATGCCGGCATGGCAACGATCTGTGGCGAGGAGAGTGCGGGGACCGGCTCCAACCATGTCCGCGAAAAGGACGGCCTGTGGGCTGTGCTTTTATGGCTCAACATCCTTGCCGTTCGCGGCGAAAGCGCCAAGCAGATTGTCACCCAGCATTGGACGGCCTATGGCCGTAACTATTATTCGCGCCACGACTACGAGGAGGTCGAGACCGATCGTGCCAACGCGCTTGTCGGCGAGTTGCGCGCCAAGCTCGGCTCGCTGCCTGGCACCCGCGTGCGCGGCATGACGATCGCCAGCGCTGATGATTTCGCCTATCACGATCCGGTCGACGGCTCGGTCAGCAAGAACCAGGGCATCAGGGTGTTGTTCGAAGGCGGCTCACGCGTCGTCTTCCGCCTGTCCGGCACCGGCACCTCGGGCGCGACGCTGCGGCTTTATGTCGAGCGCTACGAGCCGGACAAGAACCGCCACGATCTCGACACCCAGGAGGCGCTTGCCGATCTGATCGCGGCGGCCGACGACATTGCCGGGATTCGCAGCCATACCGGCCGCGCCAAGCCGAGCGTCATCACCTGATGTCGTCGGGACTATCCGCCGGCTATCGTCCGCGATTTGGCGGGCTTGCCGGGGAGGGCGGTATCCGCTTCGCCGCATGGTCCTCGTCGGCTCGGCGCATCTGGGTTTCGATTTTCGACGAACACGGCAACCGCGAAGTCGACCGGCTGGAACTCCAGTCGGAAGACGAGGGCGTCCATGCACTTTTTGTTGCCGGTCTCGCCGCCGGGACCCGATACGGGTTCCGCGCCGATGGCGACTACGCGCCGGAACACGGTCTCTGGTTCGATCCCGACAAGCTGCTGGCCGATCCCTATGCCGTCGAGATCGACAGGCCCTATGCCTATGACGGCCGGCTCGCCGCGCGCCGAGGCGAGGGGGCCGACACTGCGCCGCTGATGCCGAAAGCCATCGCCGGCGCCTTGCCGGAACCCTTGCCCGCCTTGCCGCCGCTGTTTCGGCCCGGCGGCCTTATCTACGAAGTGCCGGTACGCGCCTTCACAAAGCTGCATCCCGACATTCCCGAGAAGCAACGCGGCACCACTGCAGCGCTCGCTCACCCCCTCGTTGTCGAGCATCTGCAAAAACTCGGCGTGGCAGCCATTGAGTTGATGCCGGTGACTGCATCGATCGACGAACGGCATTTACCGCCGCTCGGTCTGCGCAACGCCTGGGGTTATAATCCCGTGACCTTCATGGCGCTCGATCCGCGACTGGCGCCCGGCGGTCTGGCCGAGTTGCGCGGAACGGTCGCCGCGCTGCGCGAGGCCGGCATCGGCACCATTCTCGACCTGGTGTTCAACCACACCGGCGAAAGCGACCGGCTCGGCCCGACATTGTCGCTGCGCGGGCTCGACAGCCGCGCCTATTATCGGCACGAGCCGGACGGCGCTCTGGTCAATGACACCGGAACCGGCAATACGCTCGCCTGCGAGCATCCGGTCGTCCGGGAAATGGTCCTCCACACGCTTCGCCACTTTGTCCAGCGCGCCGGTGTCGACGGATTCCGCTTCGACCTGGCGCCGATCCTCGGCCGCGTCGACGGCGTTTTCGACGCCGATGCGCCGCTGCTGAACGCCATTCGCAACGACCCTGTTCTTGGCGACCGGGTGCTGATCGCCGAGCCTTGGGATATCGGACCGGATGGCTATCAGCTCGGCAATTTTCCGCCGCCCTTCCTCGAATGGAACGACAAATACCGCGACGATATCCGCCGCTTCTGGCGCGGCGACGGCGGCATGATCGGTGCCCTGGCGACGCGGCTTGCCGGTTCGTCCGACGTCTTTGCCAAAGCAGGCCAGACAACGAGCCGCAGCATCAACTTCATCGCCGCGCATGACGGCATGACGCTGGCCGATATCGTCGCTTATGGGCACAAGCACAACGAGGCCAATGGCGAACTGAACCGCGATGGTCACGACGACAACCTGTCCTGGAACGATGGCGTCGAGGGCGAGACCAGCGACCAGTCAATCGTTACGGCCCGTTTCGATGACCAGCGCGCGCTGCTGGCGACGCTCTTTGCCTCGCGCGGCACGATCATGCTGACGGCCGGCGACGAGTTCGGCCGCACGCAGCGCGGCAACAACAACGCCTACGCGCAGGACAATGACATCACCTGGCTCGACTGGGCCGGGCGCGACCTGGCGCTCGAGCATCATACGGCTCTGCTCGCCAGGATGCGTCGCGCCGTGCCGGCGCTCTTGGACACAGCATTCCTGACCGGAGAACAGCCTGCGGGTTCGGAAATCCCAGACGTAGCCTGGCTGACGGAAACCGGCGTGCCGTTCGAAGAGGCAGCCTGGGACGATGCCAGGCGGCACCGGCTGGTCATGGTTCTCGGTAGCGGTGAGAACAGTCGCCTTGCGGTGGTCATCAATGGCGACCGCCGGGCCTGCATGTTCACGCTGCCGGAACGGGCGGGTTTTCATTGGCGCCCAGCTATCGAACCGGATAGTAGCGATATCTCGCGGCCGGTGCCTGGGCGAACAGTCCTGTTCATGATCGAAAGCAGGACAGCGTGTGCGGGCGCAGGGGAGAGCCATGATGGCTGACAATGCCGAATGGTGGCGCGGCTGCGTCATCTACCAGATCTACCCGCGCTCCTTCCAGGACACGACAGGCGACGGCAGCGGCGATCTCAGCGGCATCACCTCGAGGCTGGCCCATGTCGCATCGCTCGGTGCCGACGCCGTTTGGCTGTCGCCTTTTTTCAAGTCGCCAATGGCCGATATGGGTTACGACGTTTCGGATTACTGCGCCGTCGATCCGATGTTCGGCACATTAGAGGATTTCGACGCACTGATTGCGGAGGCGCACCGGCTCGGCCTGAAGGTGATCATCGATCAGGTCTTGTCGCATTCGTCGGATCGGCACGAATGGTTCGTCGAAAGCCGCACGAGCCACGACAACCCCAAGGCCGACTGGTACGTCTGGGCCGATGCGAAGCCCGACGGCACCGCCCCCAACAACTGGCTGTCGCTTTTCGGCGGCCCGGCCTGGGAATGGGACGCAACGCGCAGGCAATATTACCTGCACAATTTCCTCGCCTCGCAGCCGGACCTGAATTTCCACAACCCAAAGGTGCAGGACGCCTTGCTGGAAACGGTGCGGTTCTGGCTCGAGCGCGGCGTCGACGGTTTCCGGCTGGATACGGTCAACTATTACGTCCACGACCGCTGGCTGCGCAGCAACCCGCCTTTGGCGGAAAGCGTCGCCGGCACCAATACGGCAACCAGCCCCTATCTCTATCAGGAGCATCTGTTCGACAAGAGCCAGCCGGAAAACCTTGCCTTCCTCAGGCGCTTCCGGGCCTTGCTTGACGAATATGAAGGCCGCGCCGCTGTCGGCGAGATTGGCGACGAAACGCGTTCCTTGCAGACACTCGCCGCCTATACCGGCGGTGGCGACAAGCTCCAAATGTCCTACACGTTCGACCTGCTCGGCCCGCAATTCTCGGCGTCGCATGTGCGTGGCTGTGTCGAGGCCTTCGAGAGTAAGGTATTCGACGGCTGGGTTTGCTGGGCGTTCTCCAACCACGATGTCGTGCGCCATGTCAGTCGATGGAAAAGGCCGGGCGGCGATCCGGACAGGGTGGCGAAATTCTCGATCGTGCTGCTTTCCTGCCTGCGCGGATCGATCTGCCTCTACCAGGGCGAAGAACTCGGGCTGGAGGAGGCCGAACTGGCGTTCGAGGATTTGCGCGATCCTTTCGGCATCCGCTTCTGGCCGGGGATCAAGGGGCGGGACGGGTGCCGAACGCCGATGGTCTGGGAGGCTGGCGCCGACGATGCCGGCTTTTCGACGGGCAAGCCGTGGCTTCCGGTCCCGGCAAGCCATCGCGCCCAGGCGGTCGACGTCCAGGACGGCGAGCAAACCTCCGTCCTGGCGAGCTACCGTGCGATGCTGGCCTTGCGCAAGCAGCATCCGGCGCTGGTTCGAGGCTCGATCCGGTTCCTCGATGCCGAAGGCGACGTCCTTGCTTTCATTCGCGAAGGCGGTGACGAAAAGCTGCTCTGTGTCTTCAATTTCGCCGACGAGCCGGCCGGCTGGCAATTGCCACCGGATCTGGAAGCGATAGAGCCGATAGACCTTGGCGGTGCTGCCGGCGTCTTGCAGGAAAGAACGCTGTCGCTGCCGCCGCTGGGCTGCTTCCTCGGCCGGATCGGCTGAGCTCTATTTCATTATCTCATTGAACGAGCACGGAGCGCCCGCAAGTCGCGCCGACAACCCGCACATCGGCCTCGCCGACATGCACGCCGACAGCTGCAAGCACGTTATAGACCAGTTCGTCGACCGGCGCCGTCACGCCGTTCAGAACCGTTACCACCGCCGGCTTAACCGTTCCGAGCAGGGCCGTCACGTCCAGCCCGAGGCCCAGTGCATTGACCGAGAGCGAGAGGCCGCTGACCAGCGATGTCGTGAGTGATTGCGTCAGGTTTTTTGTGGTGACAGTTTTAATCGTCTTGTTGGCGATATCGGTGCTGTCGAACGTCAATGTGGTCGGATCGTTGTTGGTGATGGCAAGTGATGAAGAACCCTTCACATCGAGCAGATTGAGGGTAAGCAGCAGAAGCTTCACGCTCACCTGGGCAATCGTGGCATCGGAGAACGATTGCGGATTGCTGAAATCGGCGAAGGCCGATGGGTTGTTGTCGGCGTCGCTGGTGGCAAGGTGCAGCGAGGCCACGCCAGGCTGCGCGGCGATCGAAACCTTGATGCTATCCGGCCGGCCCGTCGGGCAGCTGATGTCGGTTAGCTTGGCTTCCGCATAGGCGACTTCGACATGCAGAGGCAGGTTGACGGACAGCAGGCTGATGCCGCCGCCGAGATTGGAATTGCCGATGCCCACTGTGGTGACCAGCTTGATGCGCGTCTGCGCGGTGCGCACCACGGTGCCTTTTTCCCCGACGGCCAGCCAGGGTGAGTATTGCATCGGTTCACCGATGGCGATGGCGAGCGTGGTGGAGGTAAGTCCCGGAATAGTGGCGCCGAGATCGACCTGGACCTGGTTTGAGCCATTGGCCAGCGAGGCGGCGGCACCCAGCATGCCCATCGCGCTTGCGTCGACGGAAAAGCCGGGAGACTTTTGTCCGAGGCCGAGCCTGCCGATCGAGCCAAGATCGATAAGATGACTGAGGGGTATCTTGACCGTGTTGGTGGCCCTCGACGCGATCGTCTGCAGCACAAGTTTGCTGGCGCTGCCCGACCCGGACGCATTGGCCATGGCGGTCGCGATCTGGCCTACCGTCGCTTTTGACGCCAGCACGTCGGAATAGCTGACACCTGTCAGTTGCAACTGTACGGCAAGGGCATCGACGAACGAAAGCACGTTTACATCGGCCGAGATCAGCGCGTTGTAGTCCATGACGCTGAGCGAAATGTTGGCGCCCAGCAACTTGCTGAGAAGCGCGTTGAGGATGCCGCCATTGACGCTGAGGAGCCTGGACCCGACCGAGAACATCGCTTGCGGGGTCACGCTGGCAATGGCTTCGGTGCCGACAACCGGAGTAGGGATGAGCGAACTGGCAAAATACCGGGCGGGGATTTTTTGCAGGGTGACGCGAACGGCGTTGTAAGGCGTTTTACCGGCTTCGAAGCGCTTGTCGACGCCAACGGAGGACGCCGCTGAGTATCGGCCGCCGGTGACCGACACGACGGTTTTGCCAACCGTGGGAACGATTGTCTGACCTGCCTTTTGAACAATGATGCCGGGCATTCGGTTGTCACTGAGCGTGGTTACCGCCGCGGCTTCCATATTGTTGATGTTCGACGCCGCGGTGATCGCCGCCAGATCGGTCATCGCCTGGGCTTCCCTGCGCTCCGTGTAGATCGAACCTTCGTCGACAGCGAAGGCAGCCAGCCCCAGCGCGAATGGCGCTGTCAGCGCCGTCATGACGGCAAAGTTCGCCTTCTTGTCGCCAACCATCGAGCGAGCGATCCGCCCGATGCTCCTCAGCAAGAACTGCGACATTTCAAATGCCTCCAATCCTGATGGTAGATCTGCGCGACATCGTGGTTTGCGGCATCGCAAGGCTTGGTAATAGGTTCCAGATCGGCAGGTTGCTGGCATCGTACTGGATCGACACGACGAACTGATTTCCGTCGGCCGTGCTGTCCGTCGCCTGATAGGTCAGCTTGCCGGAATCGACGAACGGGTATCCACTGGCATTGTTTTTGACGAAACTCGCCACCAGCGCCTGGCGCTCGGTTTGATTCAATCCGGCAATTGCGGTGCGGGCGGCATCGGCGGCGATTTGCTGCAAGGAGTTGCTTGCACCAAAATAGATACCATACGCAACCATTCCGAGCAAAAGAAGGATAAAGATTGGGGAAAGCAGGGCGAACTCGACCGCGGAAGTTCCGGACTCTTCTCCAATTTTGCGTAGATTCGTCCGTATGTGGCGCAATATTTTACGCTTCAATGCGACAGTATTACTGTCTATCTTGTTCATTGCCCTTGCCCGTTGGAACCCAAGGTCGATGTGCCGATTCCATCGAAATTTGTAACCCTTGGTTGCCTAAGAACCAATTAATACATTCCGGTAAACTGAAATGATCGGCCAGATTATTTCCCAGATCGGCGTTCTGGCCAGGAAACCCAGTCAAACTCATGGTTTCGACCATTGATTGGCCGCCCGCAAAACGACTGCCCCGGCCCCCTTACTTTGGGTGACCCCGAGAGTCTGTTGAAATAAAAAATCTCCACGTTACTGTTTGGCCACCAGCTGCCGGAGAGGGAACCGGCTGCGCGCTCGAAAGGAACCAACCAATCGGTTTCGGGGCGTCAACACTTAGAGACGTGGCCGAAGGGCGACGTCATTAGGGAGAACTCCATGTTGAAACATGTGCTGAAGGCGACGGTACTCGCCACGACCATGGTCTTGGCCGCCGGTACGTTCTACACGCCGGCTTTCGCCGAGACCGTCTACAACCGCGGAGCCGCCGCCGAAGCGGAGACGCTCGATCCGCACAAGACCTCGACGGTCTACGAAGCCGATATCATACGCGACCTGTTCCAGGGCCTCGTGATGCATGACCAGAAGACGAATCTCATTCCGGGCGCCGCTGAAAGCTGGACGGTGTCCGACGACGGCACTGTCTACACCTTCAAGCTGCGCAAGGACGGCCTCTGGTCGGATGGCAGCCCGGTGACGGCGGACGACTTCGTTTATTCGTTCCGTCGGCTGGAAGATCCGGCCACCGCTGCGGAATACGCTTCCATGCTCTATCCAGTGAAGGGTGCCGAGGAAGTCAACACCAAGAAGGGCAAGCCGGAGGATATGGGCGTCAAGGCGATTGACGCAAATACCCTCGAAGTCACGCTCAAGGCGCCAACGCCTTACTTCCTGGAGATGCTGACCCATCAGGCGACCTATCCAGTTAACAAGGCGTCTATCGAAAAGCTTGGCGCCGACTGGATCAAGGCAGGCAAGCTGGTCTCGAACGGGGCCTTTACAGCGGCAGAGTGGATTCCCAACGACCATCTGAAGCTGGTCAAGAATCCGAAATTCTGGGACGCCGCCAGCGTCAAGTTGGACGTGGTCAACTACATCCCGACCGAGGATCGCTCGTCGGCGATGAAGCGCTTCGAGGCCGGCGAATTCGACAGTTACGGTGACCTGCCGACCGAACAGCTCGCCGATCTCAAGACCAAATTCGGCGACCAGGTCCGTGTCGGGCCATATCTCGGCATCTACTATTACGCGATCAAGACCGACAAGGCGCCTTGGGACAACGTCGAACTGCGCAACGCTATCTCGATGGCGATCGATCGCGACTTCCTCGCTGAAAAAGTCTGGCAGAATTCGATGCTGCCCGGCTATTCGATGGTCCCTCCGGGTATCCAGGGCTACACGCCGGCACTGGCCAAATACGCCGACATGCCGCAGATCGACCGCGAGGACGCTGCCAAGAAGATCCTCGAGAAACTCGGCTATACACCCGAGCATCCGTTGAAGATGCAGATCCGCTACAACACCTCTGAAAACCACAAGAACACCGCTGTCGCCATCCAGGAACAGTTGAAGCCGCTTGGCGTCGAGGTCACGCTGCTCAACACCGACACCAAGACCCACTACTCCTTCCTCGAGCAGAAGGGCGACTACGATGTGGCGCGTGCCGCCTGGATCGCCGATTACAAGGACCCGGAAACCTTCCTCGGCATATCTCGCAAGGCCAGCGGCAACAATTATTCGAGCTATAACAGCCCGAAATTCGAGGCGGCCATGGACAAGGCCGCCGCCGCCGGCGGCAAGCCCGAACAGCGCATGAAGGAGCTCGCCGAGGCCGAGCGCATCCTCGTCGACGACGTCGGCGAGATCCCGCTTCTCTACTACAGCTACCACGACATCGTTTCCTCGAAGCTGCACGGCTTCGACGACAATGTGATGGACATCCATCCGTCCCGCTTCATCAGCAAGGACTGATCCCTTAGCCAGGCCGCCGCGCGACTCAATGCGCGGCGGCGCCGGTTTGCCATCGCATCGGCCCGGGAACCGGACTCGATTTTCGACAATGTCGGTGCGAAAATTTGAAGGCTAGAGCGCAATCGTCCAGCCGGACGCGCGCTGCTCTGGATCAAGCGGGGCATCGATGCTGCGATTCGTTTTCCGGCGGCTCCTGACCGCCATCCCGACGCTGTTCGTCATCGTGACTATAGCGTTCTTCCTGATACGCGTCGCGCCGGGCGGCCCGTTCAACCAGGAGCGGGGCCTGAGCCCCGAGATCAGGGCCAATCTCGAAGCCCAGTTCGGGCTCAACGACCCGCTCTGGCTGCAGTACCTCCATTATTTAGGCAATCTTCTGCGCGGCAATTTCGGCCCCAGCTACAACATGCCGGATTTCACCGTCGGCGAGTTGTTCAGGGAAGGCCTGCCGATCTCGATCCAACTTGGCGCTTCGGCGCTCGTTCTGGCGCTGCTCCTCGGCAGCGTGCTCGGCACTGTTGCCGCGCTCAACCAGAACAAGCTTGCCGACTATTCGGTGATCGCGCTGGCGACCGCCGGCAGCACCATACCAACCTTCGTCATCGCCCCGATAATCCAGCTTGTATTCGGATTGACCTGGAAGCTGCTGCCGATCGGCGGCTGGGGCGATGGAGCCCTCATCAACAAGGTCGGCCCGGTACTGACGCTCGCTCTGCCGCAGATCGCCATCGTTGCCCGCCTGATGCGCGGCTCGATGATCGAATCGCTGCACTCGCATCACATCCGCACCGCGCGCGCTCTCGGCCTGTCCGACTGGTCGGTCGTCGTCAAGCATGCGCTGCGCGGCGCCATCCTGCCGATCGTCTCCTTCACCGGTCCGGCAGCCGCAGCCCTTCTCACCGGCTCGGTCATCGTCGAGACCATCTTCTCTATCCCGGGCATCGGCCGCCATTTTGTCGTTGCTGCACTCAACCGCGACTACACGCTGGTGATGGGGACGGTGGTGGTCATCGCGCTCTTCACCATTGTCTTCAACCTGATCGTCGACGTCCTCTATGGGGTCGTCGATCCGAGGGTGCGCTATGACTGATATCGCAGTTGCCGCACCGGTCGTCGGCCGGTCCCTGTGGGGTGACGCCTGGGCGCGCCTCAAGGCCAATCGCGCGGCCATGTTCAGCCTCTATTATCTTGCCTTCATCGCCGTCATCAGCGTGTTTGGGCCCTCTTTCGTGCCGCACCAATACACCACCATCTATGCCGACTATGTCCGTACGCCGCCGAGCTTCTCCGCCTATCCGAAGGCCGACATGATCGAAGGCGCTCTCGATGAGGCGATCAGGCGTATGCGCGTCGACATCAAGGAGTGGCGGCAGGAGGGCAGCCGTGTGTTCGTTACCGTCAAATCGTCCAAGCCGATCGACGACCGCAACATTCGCTACCTTGATCGTTCCGATACCTTTGATGACACAAAGATCGAGAGCAAATCGCCGGACGGTCTCGAAATGGTGATGAGTGCCTCAATCAAGCAGCAATATTTCCTGTTCGGCACCGACAATACCGGCCGCGATCTCCTGTCCAGAACGCTGATGGCCGGGCGCATATCGCTGGCCATCGGCCTGCTTGCCGGCATTGTGGCCGTGGTCATCGGCGTGCTCTACGGCGCCACCGCCGGTCTTGCCGGCGGCAGGGTCGACGAGGTGATGATGCGTGTCGTCGACGTGCTTTATTCTTTGCCGTTCATCTTCTTCGTCATCATGCTGGTGGTGTTTTTCGGCAGGAACTTCGTGCTGATGTTCCTGGCGGTCGGCGCGGTGCTGTGGCTCGACATGGCGCGCATCGTGCGCGGACAAGCGCTGTCGATCCGCCGGCAGGAATATGTCCAGGCGGCGGAGGCGATGGGCGTCGGCCAGCGCGGCATTCTGCTGCGCCATGTGATCCCCAATTTGCTCGGGCCGGTGGTGATCTACATGACGCTGCTGGTGCCGCAGGTCATTATCCTGGAGAGTTTTTTGTCGTTCCTCGGGCTCGGCGTCCAGGAGCCGATGACCAGCTGGGGCGTGCTGATCTCGGTTGGCGCCCAGAACATCGGCTCGGCCAACTGGCTGCTTCTGTTCCCGGCCTTCTTTCTCGTCTCCACGCTGTTCGCGCTGAATTTCGTCGGAGATGGGCTGCGCGACGCGCTCGACCCGAAGGATCGTTGAGATGGCTGCTTCCGATACCATCCTCAGCGTCAAGGACCTTCGCGTCCGCTTCCGCACCCTCGACGGTGTGGTGGAGGCGGTGAAGGGCATCAATATCCACGTCAAATCAGGCGAAACCGTCGCCGTCGTCGGCGAATCCGGTTCCGGCAAGAGCCAGACGATGATGGCGGCGATGAGCCTGCTCGCCTCGAACGGCGAAGCCAGCGGCACAGTCGATTATCGCGGCCGCAATCTTTTGACCTTGAGCAAACCCGAGCTCAACAAGATCCGCGGCCGCAAGATCAGCATGATCTTCCAGGAGCCGATGACGTCGCTAGACCCGCTCTATTCGATCGGCAACCAGCTGATCGAGCCGATCCGCAAGCATCGCGGACTTGGCGCCGCCGCGGCGCGCGAGGAGGCGCTCAAGCTGCTGCGGCTGGTCCATATTCCCGATCCGGAGCGGCGGATGAAATCCTATCCGCACGAGTTGTCGGGCGGTCAGCGCCAGCGCGTCATGATCGCCATGGCGCTGGCCAACGACCCCGACATACTGATCGCCGACGAGCCGACGACCGCGCTCGACGTCACCATCCAGGCGCAGATCCTCATGCTGCTCGCCGAATTGCAGCGCAAGCTCGGCATGGCGATCGTCTTCATCACCCACGATCTCGGCATCGTCCGGCGCTTTGCCGATCGGGTCTATGTGATGCGCTATGGCGAGGTGGTCGAGGAGGGCGAGGCGGAAGCGATCTTCGCCAACCCGCAGCACGGCTACACCAAGATGCTACTTGCCGCCGAGCCGACCGGCACCAAGGCGCCGCCGCCTCCGAATGCCCCTGTCCTGCTTGAAGGCAGGAACGTCGAGGTGACCTTCAAGATCGGCGGCGGATTTCTTGGCGGCGAGCCGCTGCTGCTGCGCGCCGTCGATCACATTTCGATACGGCTGAAGCGCAACCAGACGATCGGCATCGTCGGCGAATCCGGCTCGGGAAAATCGACGCTCGGCCGCGCCTTGCTGCGGCTCCTGCCCAGCGACGGTATCATCCGGCTTGGTGACCGCGACATTTCCCACGCCGACCGCCAGGCGATGAGGCCGCTGCGGCGCGAATTGCAGCTGGTTTTCCAGGATCCGTTCGGCTCGCTGTCGCCACGCATGACCGTCGGCCAGATCATCACCGAGGGGCTCCTGGTCCATGAGCCCAATCTGTCGGGCAGGCAGCGCGATCTCCGCGCGGTCGATGCCTTGCTCGAAGTCGGGCTCGACCCGAACACGCGCAACCGCTATCCGCATGAATTCTCCGGCGGTCAGCGGCAGCGCATCGCCATTGCGCGCGCCATGATACTCAAGCCTAAAGTGGTGGTGCTGGACGAGCCGACCTCGGCGCTGGACCGCTCCGTGCAGAAGCAGATCGTCGAATTGCTACGCAAGCTGCAGGCCGACCACGAACTGTCCTATCTGTTCATCAGCCACGATCTCGCCGTTGTGCGCGCCATGGCCGACTACATCATCGTCATGAAACAGGGCAAGATCGTCGAGGAGGGGCCGGCCGAGGCGATCTTCAGCAATCCGCTGGCAACCTACACACAGACACTGATGGCCGCGGCCATCGATGTCACGCGATTTCGCCTGAGCGCATAGCCTTGCTGGCGATCCGCCACATGTCGACGTCGCACAGCACAGGCCACATGGCGCGGGTATAGCGAAGCACATTCGGGGTGACATCGTCGCCGAGCCCGGCTTCCACGCGGCAGGTGCGGAACGCCTTCTCGATGCGCTTTGTCGGTTCGCCCAGGCTGTCATGGACGACCGGCCCGCAGTCGCAATCAATACGCTTCCAGCGGCGCATATGGGCGATCAGCCGTGACGGCAGTCGCGTCGGCGGACGCCATTTCTTGCTTTTTTTCGCGTGCTGATCTTTGCAATAGAGCACGCCGCGGCCTAGGTCCGGCCAAGCTTCTGCGGCCTCGCCATCCCAATTGAGTTGCAGGATTGAACGATGTCGGCAGCCAGTGTAGAGCCCCACAATGATAAAGCGGCAGAGATGAGCGTACTGACCGTGCTTCCGGCGCAGCCGCAATGCCGCGCGCAGCAGTCCCGCTGCTTCCTCGCGCGTCAGCCAGCGCTCGCGCGCTGCTGGTTTGTCTGGTAAGGTGACGGACGGCTTCGGATCGAGACCGTATTCCTTGGCCCAAAAGTTGATCGCCGAGCGGAGGTCCTCAAGATCGCGACGCGGGCCTGATGTAAAGTCCTTGTCTCGCCACGCCGGGAGTAACGCACGGCGGGTCTCCATCGCCGCAGCGTTGAGCTTGGCGATTCGCTCACGCTCTACCCGATTGCGCTCGCGCGAACGGTGCTCGACATAGGCGCGGCAGCGATCTCCATTGATGTTGGCGACCGGCTCGGTGCCGAAGAATTCGTTCAGAAAACGCATCCTGGCGAGAAATTCCTTGCGACCGGCAATCTTGGCCTGGCGTGCTTCGGTATAGGCGGCGAGGATGTCACCGACAGTCAGGCGGCGGGCATCGGCCCTGGAGATCGGGCGCTGATATTTGCCTGCGGCGGCAGGCCCGAGTTGAGGGCGCAGCATACCTGAAGCGCTAGACACCGCTCCCGTGCGGGCATGATGATGGGTCGTCACAATGGTCCCCTTTTTTGCTCCGAAGTTGTTCGTCCTGCGGACGGGGATCACTAGAAGAGGCGACAAGACCGGCTTTGCAACAAGCAAAATGGGCGATAGTGCCGTGAGATGCAAAGACTTGCGAAAGGCGGCGCAGAATCGCGCCGGCTTGGCTTTCCCGCCGGACGACGAGTCTTGGTGCATTCCCGGAGGGTAGCTGACAGCCGCATCAAAATGGTGGCTCGGGTTATCCCATGTTCCGGTTGCAACTGAGGTGTAAATCTCACGCCGGCCTTCACGGGACGATTTGGCGTTTCGAAGCGGGGGAGGTTTCCGGTGCCTTGGAAATCTCGCTTTTTTCGGTGAGGAACATGCGTTAGCAATAGCCGCGATCCGATGCCACTGCGGGCACCGCGTAGCCTCTCCTCGGCCAAACCTCTTTTTGTCGAATGTACAGGCGCAACTTGGAAGAGCCCCTACGAGCCCTGAGCCATTGCCTCCCGGGTTGGACAATGTTTTTTCTGGTCGGAGTGGCAGGATTTGAACCTGCGACCCCATCGTCCCGAACGATGTGCGCTACCAGGCTGCGCTACACTCCGTGACCAGACCGCGGGCTTATAGCCGCCGAGTTTGGTTACTGCAAGCGCCAATGGCAGCGCTTCTGTCGCATTTCTTTCGCTTTCGCCGCCACGTCATACAGGTTTCAGTTTCCTGTCGCACAAACACGGCTTAAAGGGCATCTGGGTAACCGTCCACTTGCCTCGAAGCACCTGATTCAGCCGCCTGGAGTTTGCAGCCTTGTCGATGAAGATCGTTAGCGATGCCAGACCAAACACATTCGAGTTCGAAACCTCGGCGCTCATCATGCCGTCCGGGTTTCGCGAATATGATGCGCGCTGGTGGTTCGGCCATCCCGGCTCGAACGAAACGCCGGAACTCAATCTAATCGGCGTCCAGGCGCTCGGCATGGGGCTCGGCACGCTGATCCGTCGCCTGGGTGCCGGACCCGACATCGTCACCGGTCACGATTTCCGCTCCTATTCGCTTGCCATCAAGCTGGCGCTGGTTTCCGGGCTGATGGCGGCCGGCGCACGGGTCAAGGATGTCGGGCTTGCCCTGTCGCCGATGGCTTATTTCGCCCAGTTCGCGCTCGACACGCCCTCCGTCGCCATGGTCACTGCCTCGCACAACGAGAATGGCTGGACCGGCGTCAAGATGGGCGCGGCGCGCCCGCTGACCTTCGGTCCGGAGGAGATGAGCGCGCTGAAGGCGATCGTGCTGTCAGGCGATTTCGACCTTGTCGGTGGCGGCTCCTACGCCTTCGTTGCGGATTTCCGCAAAACCTACCTTGACGATCTGACCGCGGGAAAGCGCATCTCGAGAAAGCTTAAGGTGGTGGCCGCCTGCGGCAACGGCACCGCCGGGGCTTTCGCTCCCGAGGCACTGGAAAGTATCGGCTGCGAGGTCATCCCGCTCGACGTCGAGCTCGATCATACGTTTCCCAATTACAATCCCAACCCCGAAGACATGCAGATGCTGCACGCCATTCGCGACAAGGTGCTGGAAACGGGCGCCGATGTCGGGCTAGGCTTCGACGGCGACGGCGATCGCTGCGGCGTGGTCGACAATGAAGGCAACGAGATCTTCGCCGACAAGGTCGGCGTCATGCTGGCGCGCGACATTTCGCACCTCTATCCCGGCTCGACTTTCGTCGTCGACGTCAAGTCGACCGGATTGTTCATGACTGACAAGGTGCTGCAGGAGAATGGCGCGGTCACCGACTATTGGAAGACCGGTCACTCCTATATCAAGCGGCGGGTGGCCGAACTCGGCGCCGTTGCTGGTTTTGAGAAATCGGGCCACTTCTTCTTCAATCCTCCGATCGGCCGCGGCTATGACGATGGCCTGGTCACGGCCATCGCCATCTGCCAGATGCTGGATCGCAGCCCGCAAAGCAGCATGGCTGACCTCTATCGCGATCTGCCGCTGACCTTTGGCACGCCGACCATGTCGCCACACTGCGCCGACGAGCTCAAATACGGCGTCGTCGAGCGCGTCGTAGGCGACTTTCGCAAGATGAAGGACGAGGGCACGGTCTTCGCCGGCCAGAAGATAGGCGAACTGATCACCGTCAACGGCGTCAGGGTCGTGGCGGAGGATGGTACATGGGGGTTGGTGCGGGCATCATCGAACAAGCCGGAGCTTGTGGTGGTGGTGGAGAGCCCGGTATCGTCCGAGCGGCGGCGGCAGATGTTCGAAGCCGTCGATGCGGTGCTGCGCCGCAGCCCCGAAGTCGGCGCCTACAATCAGACTTTTTGAACGCGGGGCTTGTTTTCATGATCGAACGGATCGTCAGTTTTGTGATGAGCGGCGGCGTCGGCTCGCGGCTGTGGCCGTTGTCGCGCGAGGACAATCCCAAGCAGTTCCATGATTTCTCGGGCGACGGCTCAATGCTGGCCAAGACGCTGCGCCGGCTGACCGCGCGGCCGGAAGGCGAAACGCCGGTTTTCCTGATTGCCTCGGAAAGGCATGCCGACCGCGTTCATGCCGACATTGCCGGTCACGAGCTTTCCGGCGGCGGCCCGCTGTTCGAGCCGACCGGACGCAATACTGCCGCGGCCGTCGCTTTGGCAAGCCTGCGCACGCTGTCGGAATTCGGCGATAGCCTGGTGCTGGTGGTGCCGTCCGATCATGAGATCGCGACGCCACAGCAATTCTGGCGGAGCATCGAGGCCGGCACGGCGGCCGCGCGCCAAGGCAGGCTGGTGGTGTTCGGCATCAAGCCGGCCCAACCCGAGACCGGTTACGGCTACATCGAGGTGGCCGGCGAGCGCGATGGCATCTGCGATGTCTCGCGTTTCGTCGAAAAACCCGATCTCGCCACGGCGCAGAGCTATCTCAAGGCTGGCAATTTCTACTGGAACACCGGCATCTTCCTGTTTCGCGCAAGTGCCATGCGCGACGCGTTCATGGCCTTCCAGCCCGACATCTGGAGCGCCACAGAGGCTGCCTACCAGGCTGCGACATCGGATCTTTCCGGCCTCTACATGCCTCTGGATCTCTATGCCGCCATCCCATCGACATCGATCGACTATGCGATCATGGAGCGCGCCAGCGGCATCGCCATGGTGCCGGCCGGCTTTCGCTGGAACGATCTCGGCTCCTGGCAATCGCTGCTCGACGTCGGCCCCTCCGACACGCAGGGCAATGTCATCGTCGGCGATGTCGTCGCCATCGATTGCGAGAACTCCTATATCCGCAGCGACGGCCGCCTGCTGTCTGCCATAGGCCTGAAGGACGTCGCCATCGTGTCGACCGCCGACGCCACTTTCGTCGCCCCGGTCAGCCACAGCCAGAACGTCAAGAAGATCGTCGAGCAGCTCGAAAAAAGCGGCCGCCTTGAGACCAGGTTCACGCCCGCCGACGACCGCGTCATCGAAAGCGGCGCCTGGCAGCGCCGCGTGCACCATTGGCTGTTCGAGGAGACGGTGCCGTTGTGGTCGACGGTCGGCGTCGATGAGCGCCACGGCGGGTTCCACGAGGCGCTCGGCTTCGATGCCACCCCTCTGATGAAACCCAAGCGCATGCGCACGCAGGCCAGGCAGATCTACGCCTTCGCCGTCGCCAAGGCGCGCGGCTGGAACGGCCCGGCCGATCGGCTGATCAGCCACGGCCTCGAATTCATGGCCAGGCACGGACGTACCGACAATGGCGGCTGGGTACGCACGCTCAACGTCGACGGCACCGTCGCCGACGCCGCCGAGGATGCCTATGACCATTCCTGCGTGCTCCTGGCGCTGGCACATGCCCATATGTGCGGCAATCCCGATGCGTTGCGACTTGGCCAGGAGACCTTTGCGTTCATCGACGCGCATCTCGAGGACGAACGCCTGACCGGCTTCCGCGAGACCTCGAGCGGCGAGGGCGAGCGCCGCTCCAACCCGCACATGCATCTGCTCGAGGCATTCCTGGCCTGGCATCAGGCGACCGGCGAGCGCGCCCATCTTCGTCGCGCCGCGCGCATCGTCGATCTGTTTCGCAGCCATTTCTTCGACCCGGAAAGCTGGACGCTGGGTGAGTATTTCGACCATGAATGGCGGCCGACCCCTGGTGAGAAGGGCACGTGGACCGAACCCGGCCATCATTTCGAATGGGCCTCGCTGCTGGTCGACTTCGCCGGCCGCAGCGGCCAGAGCGGCTTGACCGGCCTTGCGCGGAAGCTCTACGCGTCGGCGATCGCCAATGGCCTGAACCGCGCCACGGGCCTCGCCTACGGCGCCGTCTCGCGGCAAGGCCTGCCGCTCGACCGCGTCTCGCGCAGCTGGCCGCAGGCCGAAGCGATCAAGGCGGCGATCGCGCTGGACGGTTCGGGCGGTCCCGACCTGAAGCCGGAGATCGAAGCACGGGTCGGCCGGCTGTTCCGCTGGCACATCAATCCGGCGCCGCTCGGCCTGTGGATCGACCGCATCGACGAGCGTGGCCGCTCCTTGGCGAGCGAGGTGCCGGCCAGCATCTTCTATCATCTCGTCTGCGCGCTGACGCAGTATCTGGACGGCACGGCGCCCAAGGATCAGTACGGGCTGGCGACATCCCCGGTCTCGACATAGACCGACTTCAGCTGCGAATAGAGCGCCAGTGCCGCGAGCGAATTCTCGCGGCCGATGCCGGATTGCTTGAAGCCGCCGAAGGGGATTTCGACCGGCGTCAGATTGTAGGCGTTGATCCAGCAGGTGCCGGCCTGCAGTTCGGCGATGACACGATGGGCGCGCGCCAGGTCTCGCGTGAACACGCCTGCGGCGAGGCCGAATTCGGTGTCGTTGGCGCGCTCGATCACCTCGTCCTCGCTGTCAAACTTCAGCACGCTCATAACCGGCCCGAAAATCTCCTCGCGGGCGATGCGCATCGTGTCGGTGACACCGGTGAACACCGTCGGCTCGACGAAGAAGCCGCCCTGAAAACCCTGCAGCGAAGGCACGTTGCCGCCGCAGGCGAGCACCGCGCCATCCTGCTTGCCGGCCTCGATGTAAGAGACCACCTTGTCGTGCTGCGCCTTCGAGACCAGCGGCCCCATCTGCGTGTCCGGATCGAGCGGATCGCCGATGCGGATTTTCTTCGTCCGTTCGGTCAGCCTCTCGACGAAACGGTCATGGATGCTACTCTGCACGAAGACCCGCGTGCCGTTGGAGCAGATCTGGCCGGTCGAATAGAAATTGCCGAGCATCGCGCCGCCGATGGCGTTTTCGAGGTTGGCGTCTTCGAAGACGATCAGCGGCGACTTGCCGCCGAGCTCCATCGTCGCGTGCTTCATCTTCGAGCCGGCGAGCGACAGCACTTTGCGGCCGGTTGGCACCGAGCCGGTCACCGAGACCTTGGCGACGACATTGTGGCCGACAAGGCCGGCGCCGACATCGCCAAAACCCTGCACGACGTTGAACAGCCCGTCGGGCAGCCCGGCCTCGGTATAGATTTCGGCGAGCGCCAGCGCTGATAGCGGCGTGTTTTCCGATGGTTTGAAAACCATCGCATTGCCCATGGCGAGGGCGGGTGCGGATTTCCAGCCGGCGATCTGGATCGGATAGTTCCAGGCGCCGATGCCGACGCAAACGCCGAGCGCCTCGCGCCTGGTATAGGCAAAGGGTCCGCCGAGATCCACGGCCTCGCCATTAAAGGCGGCGACCGCGCCGCCGAAATATTCCAGGCAGTCGGCCGCCGACGGGGCGTCCGCAACCAGCGTCTCCTGGATAGGCTTACCGGTATCCAGCGTCTCAATGCGCGCCAGATCGGCATTGCGCGCGCGCAAAATGTCGGCGGCACGGCGCAGGATGCGGCCGCGTTCGACCGCCTTCAGCCGCGCCCAGGCCGGTTGTGCTGCCCGCCCCGCCTCGATCGCGAGCTCCAGCACGTTCGGCGTCGCCGAGCGCAGCATGGCGATGGTCTCGCCGGTTGCCGGATAGATAACCGGCAGCGCTGCGCCGCGCTCGTCGTCGATATAGCGGCCGTTGACATAATGCGATGCCGTTGGCTGGGCGCGCATGACTGTTCTCCAAATCGTCTTGTCGCGGCATGCGGAATATGCGTCCGCCGGATCATGGCCTATCTGTCCGACACCTGCCAGCGCGGATTGATCCATGGTTCCTGGTTGGACGGTGGCAGCGGCGTACGCCCGAGAATGTGGTCGGCGGCCTTCTCGCCGGTCATGATCGACGGCGCGTTGAGATTGCCGTTGGTGACGCGTGGAAAGATCGAGGAATCGGCGACCCGAAGCCCTTCGACGCCAATGACGCGGCATTCCGGATCGACGACGCTCATCGCATCATCGGCACGGCCCAACTTGCAGGTGCCGCAAGGGTGGTAGGCGCTTTCGGCGTGGTCGCGGATGAAGGCGTCGAGCTCTTCATCCGATTGTACATGCGAGCCCGGCGACAGTTCCTTGCCTCGGTACGGATCGAAGGCCGCTTGCCCGAAGATCTCGCGGGTCAGCCGGATGCAGTGGCGGAACTCCGTCCAGTCGTCCGGATGCGACATGTAGTTGAAGCGGATCACCGGGTTCGATTTGGGATCGGGCGAGCGCAGCGTGACCGAACCGCGCGACTTCGACCGCATCGGCCCGACATGCGCCTGGAAACCATGCGCCTTGGCCGCCGCCTTGCCGTCATAGCGGACCGCGGCCGGGATGAAGTGATACTGGATATCGGGATAGTCGACGCCGGCGCGCGAGCGCACGAAGGCGGCCGCCTCGAAATGATTGGTGGCACCGAGGCCGGATTTGAAGAACAGCCATTGTGCCCCGATCAGCGCCTTCGAGAACGGGTTCAAGACGGAGTTCAGCGTGATCGGCTTTGTCGATTCCTGCTGGATGTAAAGTTCCATATGGTCCTGCAGATTGCGGCCGACTCCGGGCCGGTCGGCGATCACCGGGATGCCGTTCTCCCTAAGGTGCTGGCCGGGGCCGATGCCGGACAGCATCAGGATCTTGGGCGAGTTGATCGAGGACGCGGCAACGATCACCTCGCGCCGCGCTCTGACCACCTGAATCCGTTTGCGCACTTCGATCTCGACGCCGGTGGCGCGTTGATTCTCGATGATTACCCGCCGGGCGAAACCCTTGACCAGGCTGACATTTTTCCGCCTCAGCGCCGGCCTCAGATAGGCGCTCGCGGCCGACCAGCGACGGCCGCCGCGGATGGTCTGCTCCATCGGCCCAAAGCCTTCTTGCTTCGCGCCGTTATAGTCGTCGGTCAGCTCGAAACCGGCCTGACGGCCTGCCTCGACGAAGGCGCCGTAGAGTGGGTTCGTCCTCGAGCCGCGCTGCACAGTCAGCGGGCCGCCGTGGCCGCGCCAGCCATTCTCGCCGCCATTGCTGTCTTCCATGCGCTTGAAGTACGGGAGCACATCGGCAAAGCCCCAGCCGGTCGCGCCCTGTTCGGCCCAATGGTCGAAGTCGCGGGCATGGCCGCGCACATAGACCATGCCGTTGATCGAGGATGAGCCTCCGATGACCTTGCCGCGCGGCGTCGCCAGCACGCGGCCGCCGAGATGCGGCTCCGGCTCGCTGGCGAAGCCCCAGTCGTAAAGGCTCATATTGAGCGGGATCGACAGCGCCGACGGCATCTGGATCAGCGGCCCGATATCGCTGCCGCCATATTCGATGACGATCACCGAATGCTTGCCGTCCTCCGACAGCCGGTAGGCCATGGCCGAGCCGGCCGAGCCGGAGCCGATGATGACGAAATCCGCTTCAAGCATGGTTCATGCGCGCCCGTGGTTCATATGCGCAATGAAATCGGCCAGCGAGACGTTGCCGCCGGTTGCCATCACCAGAACGGTCTTGCCGGTTATGTCGACCTTGCCGCCGAGCACCGCCGCCAGCGAGGCAGCGCCGGATGGCTCAAGCACTAGCTTCATCCGCTCGAAGGCAATGCGCATGGCGCGCCGCACCGACGCATCATCTACAGTGACGCCGCGAACACTGGCGGTCGTCACCGCTGCGAACGGCGCGTCGCCGGGCCGCCGCGACATCAGCCCGTCGCAGATCGATCTCGGTCCGATCGGCATGGTTTCGATGGCGCCATGCGCGAGCGACGAGCCCATGCCGTCAAAACCTTCCGGCTCGACGCCGATGATCTCCGTGGCGGGCGACAGATAGTGGAAGGCCAGCGAAACGCCACCTATCAGCCCGCCACCGCCGACCGAACAGAACAAGAGATCGGCCTCCACTTGCCTGGCGGCGAGCTGGTCGAGTGCCTCCAGTCCGGCGCCGGCCTGGCCGGCGACGATCTCCGGATCGTCGAACGGGTGCAGCAGCGCCAAGCCATCGCTCGCGGCGATCTCACGCGCTCTGGCGGCGGCGACTTCCTCACGCGCTCGCTCGCCATGGTCGGTTAGCACGACACGCGCGCCATACCCCGACGTGGCATCGCGTTTGGCGGCCGGCGCGTCGATCGGCATGACGATGGTGACGGGAATGCCAAGCGCTTGGCCAGCCGCCGCTAGCCCCTGCGCAAAATTGCCGGAGGAGTAGGCGACGACGCCCTTTTTGGTTTCGTCAGGCGAGAGCTTCTTCAGCCGCCAGTAGGCGCCGCGCACCTTGAACGATCCTGCCCATTGCAGCGATTCGGCCTTGACGAAGATGCGGGCGGCGCCGGTCTCGCGGGCAAGTGCCGCCGATTCCAGGAGCGGCGTGATCTGCGTCGCCTTGGAGGTGACGGCATAGGCCTGCCTGAGATGGTCGAGCGAGGGGACGAGACGGTCTGCCATCATTCGCCTCGCGGAAAGCGCTTCTGCTCTTCGAGCAGGTCGAGGTTCATATGGTTTCTCATGTAGCGCTCCGATGCCTTCTGCAGCGGCTGGAATTCCCAGGGATAATGGGTGCCGTTGCGCAGCGCCGGGTAGACCACCCAGCGGCGTGCCTGGCTGGCACGTACCGCGGCATCGAACGCCGCCATGTCCCAGCGCGCCCGCACCTTGTCGGTGAAAGCGGCCACCAAAGCCGCATTGGCCGGATCGGCGGCGAGGTTGGTCGATTCCAGCGGATCCGATTCAAGATCAAACAGTTGCGGCGGATCGATCTCGCAATGGATGAATTTGTAACGGCCCTCGCGCAGCGCCACCATCGGCGCGTTCGAGCCTTCGGCGGCATATTCCATCAGCACCGGCGCGGAGGGCTTCTTTCCATTCAGCAGCGGCAGCAGCGACTGGCCGTCGGTCCACGGCGCAATCGCGCTGATGTCGATGCCGGCGAGGTCGCAAAGCGTCGGCGTCACGTCGAGGTTGGAGACCGGCGTATCGACCAGCCCGGTGGCGATGCCCTTGCCGGCGATCATCAGCGGCACCCGCGCCGAACCTTCGAAGAAGCACATCTTGAACCACAGGCCGCGCTCGCCGAGCATGTCGCCGTGATCCGAGCAGAACAAGATGATAGTGTCGTCGAGCATGCGCGTGCGCTCGAGCACCGACGTCAATTCGCCGAGCTTGTCGTCGAGATAGGAGATGTTGGCGAAATAGCCGCGCCGTGCGCGGCGTATCTGCTCAGCGGTGATGTCGAACCTGTCATAGTCGCTGGCGCGGTAGAGCCGCTGCGAATGCGGGTCCTGCCTGTTGTAAGGAATGAAGCCGACCTCAGGCTCGAGCGCCGGGCAATCCTCGTAGAGGTCCCAGTAGCGCTGCCGCGCGACATACGGGTCGTGCGGATGGGTGAAGGAAACCGTCAAGCACCAGGGCCGATGTGCGGCATCGTCGGAGACGCGGGCAAAATCATAGAGCTTCTGCACCGCATGGAAGGCGACCTCGTCGTCATATTCCAGCTGGTTGGTGATCTCGGCAGTACCGGCGCCGCTGACGGAGCCGAGATTGTGATACCACCAGTCGATGCGCTCGCCGGGTTTGCGATAGTCGGGTGTCCAGCCGAAATCGGCCGGATAGATGTCGGTGGTCAGCCGCTCCTCGAAACCGTGCAACTGGTCCGGCCCGACGAAATGCATCTTGCCGGAGAGGCAGGTGTGATAACCTGCGGCACGCAGATGATGGGCGAAGGTCGGGATCGAAGACGCGAATTCGGCGGCGTTGTCATAGACCCCGGTGCGTGACGGCAACTGGCCGCTCATGAATGCGGCGCGGCCCGGCGCGCAGAGCGGCGAGGCCGTGTAATTGTTGCAAAAACGCGCCGAACGCGCGGCGAGCGCCTTCTGATGCGGCGCGTGCAGGAAGTCCGCCGGCCCATCCGGAAACAGCGTTCCGTTGAGCTGATCGACCATGACGATCAGGATGTTGGGTCGCTTGGATGTCACTGCTTCTGCCGTCCGCTGAGCTTCGTTTCGAGATAGTCCTCGACCAGTGCAATCGCGGTCGCGGCGTCGGGAACACCGTCCTTCAGCGCGCGCCTGATATAGAGCCCGTCGATCAGCGCCGCCGTCGCTTCGGCGACCCGATCGGCCTCGCTTCTCGGCAGGATGCCGGTCAGCCCGCTGAGCAGATTGGAATGCAGCCGCCGCGCATAGACCTTGAGCAGCCGTCGAAGTGCTGCCGATTTTTGCGCCTCGACATAGAAGGCGAGCCAGGCGGCGATCGTTTCGGGCTGGAACTGGATGTCGGAAAAATTGACCGCGACCACCGCCGAGACGCGCTGGCGCGCCGTGCCGGCCGCGCGAAGTGCACGGCGCGTATCGGCGGTTAGCTCGCTCAGGATGTGCCGCATCGTCGCCAACAGCAATTCGTCCTTGACGCCGAAATAATGGTGGGCAAGCGCCGAGGACACGCCGGCGCGCCCCGCGATTTCCGACATCGTCACATCAAGCGAACCGCGCTCGCCGATCGCCGAGATCGTTGCATCGATTAGCGCCCTGCGGCGCAACGGCTCCATTCCGAGTTTCGGCATTCCTGCTCCGGCCTGTTGGGGCAAGATTATTTTTTATTGACGCATCAATCAACAAAAATCCACCCTGATTTGCTGGCAAAAGTCAGGCACTATGACCAGATGATCAAGATCAAGCGATTGTGCGGTTCTGGCCCCTTCGCGAGGCCGGTTCATGCTTGAACAATGCTGATGCGCGCGCAGTATCGCGTAGCCCGGGTCCACAGGATGGAGATCGCCATGACAGCATGCATCGTCGGTTGGGCGCATTCGCGCTTCGGCAAGCTCGAAGGCGAGACGCTGGAGGGCCTGATCACCAAGGTGGCAGTCGAGGCGCTCGATCATGCCGGCATCGGTCCGGATGACGTCGACGAGATCGTGCTCGGCCACTTCAACGCCGGGTTTTCCGCCCAGGATTTCACCGCGAGCCTGGTCCTCCAGGCCGACGACCGGCTGCGCTTCAAGCCGGCGACCCGCGTCGAGAACGCCTGCGCCACCGGCTCGGCGGCGGTCAGGCAAGGCATCCGCGCCATCGACGCCAATGCCGCCCGTATCGTGCTGGTGGTCGGCGCCGAGCAGATGACGACGACGCCCGGTCCCGAGATCGGCAAGAACCTGCTCAAGGCCTCGTATCTGCCGGAGGACGGCAACACGCCGGCAGGCTTCGCCGGCGTCTTCGGCAAGATCGCCCAAGCCTATTTCCAGCGCTACGGCGACCAGTCGGATGCGCTGGCGATGATCGCCGCCAAGAACCACAAGAACGGCGTCGACAATCCCTACGCGCAGATGCGCAAGGATTTCGGCTACGAGTTCTGCCGGCAGGAAAGCGAAAAAAACCCCTTCGTCGCCGGTCCGCTGAAGCGCACAGACTGCTCGCTGGTGTCGGACGGTGCCGCCGCGCTTGTCCTTGCCGACACGGCCACGGCGCTGAAGATGCGCCGCGCCGTCGCCTTCCGCGCCAATGAGCATGTGCAGGATTTCCTGCCGATGTCGAAGCGCGACATTCTCGCCTTCGAAGGCTGCGAGCAGGCCTGGAACCAGGCGCTGAAGCAGGCGGGCGTGACGCTCGGCGACCTGTCCTTCGTCGAGACGCATGACTGTTTCACCATCGCCGAACTGATCGAGTATGAGGCGATGGGCCTGGCAAAGCCGGGCGAGGGCGCCAAGCTGGCCCTGGATGGCGAGACGGCGAAAAATGGAAGGCTGCCGGTCAATCCGTCCGGTGGACTGAAGGCCAAGGGCCACCCGATCGGTGCCACCGGCGTATCGATGCATGTGCTGAGCGCCATGCAGCTTGTCGGCGAGGCGGGCGGCATCCAGGTGCCGGGAGCAAAACTCGGCGGCATCTTCAACATGGGCGGTGCCGCGGTCGCCAACTACGTTTCCATTCTCGACCGGATCAGATAAACCCGCCCGCATTCGCGGGAGGTGACATGGCAAATCCGGTTCTGGTCGAAGTCTTGCGCGGCCCAATCGTCGAGAGTGCTCATCGCGGCGCTGTTGCCGTCTTCGACGCCGACGGCAAGCCTGTCTGGGAGATCGGCGACACGGCACAACCGGTGTTCCCGCGTTCGGCGGTCAAGGCGATCCAGGCGCTGCCGCTGGTCGAGAGCGGCGCTGCCGATGCCTACGGCTTCGGTGACCGGGAGCTGGCGCTGGCCTGCGCCTCGCATTCCGGCGAGCCGCCACATGTCGAGCTGGCGCGCGCCATGCTGGCGAAGGCCGGCTTGGACGAGACGGCACTCGAATGCGGCGCGCATTGGCCTTCGAGCCATGGAGCGACCCTGGCACTTGCCCGCGCCGGCAGCGTGCCGAACGCGCTGCACAACAATTGTTCCGGCAAGCACTCGGGCTTTCTCTGCACCTGCGTTCACAGCGGCATCGCCCATCGTGGTTACGTCAAGGCTGGCCACGCCTCGCAGGAGATGGTGCGCGAAGCGATGCAGGCGGTGACCGGTGCTGCCCATGACGCCGATCACCGCGGCACCGACGGCTGCTCGATTCCGACCTATGCCGTGCCCCTGCGCAGCTTTGCCCTTGGCTTTGCCCGCATGGCGACAGGTGCCGGGTTCGAGCCGGTGCGCGCCCGGGCGGCGAAGCGGCTGCTTTCCGCCTGCATGGCCGAGCCGTTTTTCGTCGCCGGCACGGGCAGGTCCGATGTCGCGATGATGGAGGCCGCGCGGGGCCGGATTTTCGTCAAGGGAGGCGCCGAGGGTGTTTTTTGTGCAGCCCTTCCGGAGCTTGGCCTTGGCATCGCGCTGAAGTGCGACGATGGCGCCGGCCGCGCCGCTGAAGTGATGGTCGCGGCCGTGCTGGCTAAGCTGCTGCACGCCGACCAGGCGCTCGCTGCGAAACTGACCGAACAGGCAAATCCGCCTATCGAGAGCCGGATCGGTGCCAAAGTCGGCGCGCTCCGGCCGACGGCCACCCTCAACTGACGTGGTTGCGCTCGACGGTCAGATGCGCGTAGCCGGCATTGCCTGATGCGGCGAGGTCACCGGTCACTCGCTCGGCCCAGCATTGGCCGACGATCGCGCCGTTCTGGACTCCGTCGATGACATTGTCGGAGATGATTGCCGTTCCGGCACCTTCAACCACGCTGACGGCGATGCCGGTTCCGGCCTTGCGGACGATGTTTCCCGTGGCGACCACATTGCGCATGAACGGTCCCCAGCCGATCTGCATGCCGTAGAGCGGCGCATTCTCGATGACGTTGCCGGAAACGGTGGTGTCGGCCTCGACGCTAATGCCGACGCCGAAGCCGGGCGCGTCGGCAGGGTAGGGGCCGCTGGTCGACAGATTGCGGACGATGTTGCCGGAGCAGACGCCCATGCGGCCGCCTTCGTTGAAGTTGACGATCGAAATACCGTTCGCAGCACCATCGACGATGTTATTGCCGATGACGGCGCCTTCGAACGAGAATTCGGAATACACGGCCGTCTCGCCCGAACGCGAGCAGGTGTTGCCGGTGATCTGCAAATTGCTGGAACTGTTGGCGCGGATCGCCGAGAACGCGCAGTCCGAGACAATATTGCCGGAGATGATGACGTTGCCGGCGCGGAACGCATTGATGCCGTTGCCGTTCTGGCCGGTTCCGCCGCTGCGCGCCTGGATGCGCTCGATCCGGTTGCCGCTGACGATGGTGCCGTCTTCAGCCGCCTGCCAGCGGTGCACGAGAATGCCGCCATTGGCGCAGTCGGAGACGCTATTGCCTGATATTTCCAGGCCATCGGCCTCGACCGAATAGATGCCGGCATCGGCCGCACCGGAAATCTCCAAGCGCTCGATGCGGCCCGAGGCGTGCTCGAGCGCCAGACCGTTCTTGCCGCTGCCGGTAAGCTGGCAATTGTCGACGACCAGATGGGCGATGCGGCGCAGATCGAGCAGGCCTTGCGTGTAGTCGCCCATCCAGCGTTTGCGGCCATCGAACACCAGCCCACTGAGTTCGATGTGCTCGGCCCGTTCGGCCATGATGAGATGGCCATTGCCGCCATAGACGATCCGCGATGCGCCCGGCACGCCGGACAGGCGCACGCGGCCGGGCAGCGACATGTTGGAAACGATATAGATCCCCGGCGGCAGGAACACCGGCATGTCGCGGTCGTGCGCGTCGCGCAGCAGCTTGGTGAAAGCCTTGCTCTGATCGTCAAGCGCACCGGGCCGGACGCCGAGCTCGGTCGCGTTGATCGCGCCACGCATCGCGGCTTTCTCGATGCTTGGCAGGTTTTTCCCCGCTGCCTTGCCAAGCGAAAGCCCCATGATGGCAAAGCCGGTGGTCTGCGCAAGCAGCGTTCTTCTGTTCAACATCGGCACAGATTCCTTGCGTCCAACGCTCACGCCGCAGGATTCGTGCCAGACTAGCCCGGTCGAATTCGTGGTGAAAATCTGACGCTTGGCCCCTATTCGATCCTCGTTGGCTCAGCGATCACCGCCCCGTTGAAGGCAAGTTGCAGGAATATCTGGTCGATCTCCGCGGGAGACAGCTTCGTATCCCTCTCAAGCCACCAGTGCATCACTTCAAAGAACGCGCCAACGATGAAGCGTGTGGCGATCTCAAGTCTGACTCCGCCTTCATCACCTTGGATATTCGCCAACTCATGGCGAACCTGCCTGCTTATCCAGCCGCGGATCTCTTCTGGCATTTCGCGCTTTTTCCCGCCCATCAGCGCACGGTGCATCTCCCGCGTGGCATGAGCATGCTCGAACACCGGACCGCTGAAGGAAAAGCCCTTGGCGTTCCGCTGCGAATGGCGTTCGGCACCGTGTGCCTGCAAGGTCTTCAGATGGTCGTCGATCGTTGCTTTCCTCAAGCGGTCCTTGTCGGGATAGTGTGTGTAGAAAGTCGAGCGGCCGACATCGGCTTCCCTGCAGATATCCTCGACCGTGATCGCCGTATATCCCTTCTCGGCGGTCAATCTGAAAAGCGCCTGCTGCAGTCGGCTGCGGGTCCTGGCGACCCGACGGTCGATCGGTCCCGCTGGCATGGGCAACATCCTTTTCCGGCCAAAGGACACCAAATCGTCCAGTATTGGGCGCGTCGGTGCGATGTGGCCAGTAAAACTGATACTGGACACACTGTCCAGTATCCTATGCTCTTGCGGAAGGCCCGGCGCGATGCCCGGCTGGCCGGAGATAAAGCAATGCACCAACGTCTTTTCGGAACAATAGTCGGAGGGCATGCGTTAGTCGCGCTCGTCAAAGTGGCCGTGGTGCTCGCGGCATTTTTCTCGTTGGGACAGGCAAATGCGGTCTTTTCCTTGGGAGTTCCCGTCCTCCTGCTTCATGCTGGTGCACTCGTCGTAGTCGCGAGCTTATTGATATGGCAAAGCGCTCACGGGCGGCTGTCCGCCAAGGACCGCAGACCGGCCGCCGGCGAGGAGAAGGCGCTGCATGTCGGCATCACGCTTCATTCCGCCGCCCTGTACGATATGCTGGCGTGGCTTCTGACCTTCGGTCGCGAACGTGCTTTTCGCGAAAGGATATTAAGCTTTGCGGAGCTGAAACCGGGAGAAGTGGTCCTGGATGTCGGGTGCGGCACCGGCACCACCGCGCTCCTTGCCAGACAAAAAGTGGCGCCGGAGGGGCGCGTGCACGGCGTCGACGCCTCCGCCGAAATGGTTGCGCGCGCGACGGCAAAGGCCCGGCGAGCCGGGCTACAAGTCGGGTTCTCGACCGCCACCGCTCAGGAACTGCCTTTCAAGGATGGGGAATTTGATGTCGTCCTCAGCACGCTGATGTTCCACCATCTTCCAAAGAAGGGCCGCGAGGATTTCGGCAGAGAAGCCTTCCGCGTCCTGAAGGCGGGCGGTCGCGTGCTTATCGTCGATTTTGCAAAACCGCCGCGCCGGAAGAGCACCTTTCGGCTCCACCGGCATGGTTACGTCGATTTGGACAAAGTTGCAGCGGATCTCGGCCGGCACGGCTTCAATATCGTTGAGCAAGGCGACGTCGGAACCAAGGGGCTCCGCTACCTAGTTGCGCAACCGGACCTTAGCCTTGCGGCCCGCGAAGCGCGATAGTGCGCCAAGTTGAGGCATTCGCATGCTCAGCTTTATACCCCAAGCAGCTGTCTAATCTCGGGTACTGAACCCAGATCTTCACCATTAGCCTCTTCATCAGCAATGGCTTGTGGAGTCGCCATTCCAAGCCTAAGTTCGTCGGATGAGCAGGGCCTTCACCCGCGAGGAAGACAGCGAAAACGCCATTGCCGGCATCGGCGAGCGGCCGATCAGCCATCACCGCAATCTGGTCACGGAACGCGGGATGGCGCTGATCGATGCCGAGGTGGCCGCTCTGCGCGACGAACTGGGCAGAGCCGAGAAGAGGGCCGACCGCGAGCGCATCGCGCTGGTGTCGCGTGATCTCCGCTACTGGACGGCGCGGCGCGAAAGCGCCGAGCTTTCGGTGCCGGAACCGGGCAGCGACATGGTTCGCTTCGGCATGGGCGTCACGCTGGAAAGCCACGACGGCAAGAAGGTGCACTGGAAGATCGTCGGCGAGGATGAGGCAAATCCCGCCAAGGGGACAATTTCCCATATGTCGCCGATGGCGATGGCGCTGTTCGGCAAGAAGGTCGGCGAAGTTGCCGTGGTCAATGGCAAGGAATGGGAGATCGTCAAGCTCTCCGACAGTTAGTCTTCGAGCTTGACGGCATGATCGCGGAAGAACGCTGCGGCGCCGGCCTCGTCGATTTCGCCGGCGGCGACGCCCATGACGAATTCGTAAAGCATGCCGTCATTGGCCGACAGGGCATAACCATTCACAATCAGAAATGCGCCGGCCGCGACAATGGCGGTGCGTTTGTTGCCGTCGACAAAGGCATGATTTCTGGCAATGCCGAAGACATAGGCGGCTGCGAGTTCCTCAACCGACCGGTCTCCGTAGTTGGCCTTGTTTTCGGCGCGAGCGCCCGCCGATTCGAGGGCATTTTCATCCCTCAAGCCTTGTGCTCCGCCGTGTCGGCGCAACTGCTCCGCGTGCATGCCTTCGACTGCACGCCTCGTCAGAAGTTCCCAGCTCATTCGGCGAGCTTCTGAAGCGCGACCTTGTATTTATCCATCACCTCGCGGGCGGCTTTCATTTGCCGCTCGAAGCTGTCGTCCACCGGCCTCAGCGCAAAACCGTCACCTGTTTCAACGATTTGAAGCTGGTCGCCGGCCTTCAGGTTCAGACGATCGAGAAGTTCCCTCGGCAGGATCACGCCTTCGGAATTGCCGATCTTGCGAATGGTCGTGTTCATGGTGAGGCATCCTGTTGCAACGCTGATTATAACGCAGTGTGTTTCTTGTTACAACAGACATTATAACAAGGCGTCAGCCGGCCTGCAGCAGCCGGTCCATCAGCCGCTCCGCCGCTTCCGGGATGACCGTGCCGGGCGGGAAGATTTCAGTGGCGCCTGCCTGCCGGACTGCGTCGTAATCCTGCGGCGGGATAACGCCGCCGGCGACTATCAGCATGTCGTCGCGGCCCAACTTCTTCAGTGCAAGCTTGAGTTCGGGAATGAGCGTCAAATGGCCCGCAGCCAGCGACGAGGCGCCGACGATGTGCACGTCATGCTCGACTGCCAGTCTGGCGATCTCGTCCGGCGTCTGGAACATCGGCCCGACGGTGACGTCGAAGCCTAGGTCGGCAAAGGCGGTGGCGATCACTTTCTGGCCGCGATCATGGCCGTCTTGCCCCATCTTGGCGACCAGAATGCGCGGCTTGCCGCCGGACCTCTCCTCGAACGCGACGATCTTGTCCTGCAGCCGGTCGACCACCGGATTGTCGCCGAGCGCGTTGCGATAGACGCCGGAGATCGTCTGCACCGAGGCGACATGGCGGCCGAAAACCTTTTCCAGCGCCAGCGAAATCTCGCCGACCGTGGCGTTGGCGCGTGCGGCCCGGATGGCGAATTCCAGCAGGTTTCCGTTACTCCCGGCAGCACGGGTCAGCGCATCGAGCGCGCTCTCGACGGCGGCGACGTCGCGCGTACCTTTCAGCCGCTGCAGCTTCGACAATTGCCGTGCCCTGACCTCGGCATTGTCGATCTTCAGCACGTCGACTTCGATGTCCGTGCCGGGACGGTGGGCATTGACACCGACCACGATCTGTTCGCCGGAATCGATGCGCGCCTGGGTGCGCGCGGCAGCCTCTTCGATGCGCAGCTTCGGTAGGCCCTTTTCGATCGCCGCGGCCATGCCGCCGAGGCTCTCGACCTCCTCGATATGCGCAAGCGCACGCGCCGCCAGATCATGTGTCAGCCGTTCGACATAGGCGGAGCCGCCCCACGGGTCGATAATGCGCGTCGTGCCGGATTCCTTCTGCAGGATGAGCTGTGTGTTGCGGGCGATGCGGGCCGAATGGTCGGTCGGCAGCGCCATTGCCTCGTCGAAGGAATTGGTGTGCAGCGACTGCGTATGGCCTTGAGTGGCGGCCATCGCCTCGATCATGGTGCGGATGATGTTGTTGTAGGGATCCTGCGCCGTCAGCGACCAGCCCGAAGTCTGGCAATGGGTGCGCAGCGACAGCGAGCGCTCGTCCTTCGGCGAAAAGTTCTTCAGCATTAGGCTGGCCCACAATACGCGCGCTGCTCTCAGCTTGGCGACTTCCATGAAGAAATTCATGCCGATCGCCCAGAAGAAGGAAAGGCGCGGCGCGAAACGGTCGATGTCGAGGCCGGCCGCGACGCCGGCGCGGGCATATTCGATACCGTCTGCAATCGTGTAGGCGAGCTCGAGATCCGCCGTCGCTCCCGCCTCCTGCATGTGATAGCCGGAGATCGAGATCGAATTGAACTTCGGCATGTGCTTCGACGTGTAGGAAAAAATGTCCGACACGATCCGCATCGAAGGTTTTGGCGGATAGATGTAGGTGTTGCGCACCATGAACTCTTTCAGGATGTCGTTCTGAATGGTCCCGGTGAGGTCCTTCTGCGCAACGCCCTGTTCCTCCGCCGCGACGATATAGAGCGCCATGATCGGCAGCACCGCGCCGTTCATCGTCATCGATACCGTCATCTCGTTAAGCGGGATGCCGTCGAACAGCTGGCGCATGTCGAGAATGGAATCGATGGCGACGCCGGCCATGCCGACATCGCCGGCGACGCGCGGATGGTCGCTGTCGTAGCCGCGGTGCGTGGCGAGATCGAAGGCGACCGACAGGCCTTTCTGGCCGGCGGCAAGGTTGCGCCGGTAGAAGGCGTTGGACTCTTCGGCCGTCGAGAAGCCGGCATATTGCCGGATCGTCCAGGGTTGCTGGACATACATCGTCGGATAGGGGCCGCGCACGAAAGGCGGCAGGCCTGGATAGGTATCGAGGTGCGGCAAGCCCTTGAGATCGCCCTGGTTGTAGAGATGCTTGACGGCGATTCCTTCCGGCGTCATCCGCTGGCCTTTGATCTCGACCGGCGCCCGCCGTGGCGGCGACCAGGCGATCTGGCTGAAATCCGGGATCATGGCACGGCTCCGATCGACTGATCGATGCGGATCGGAAATAGCGGCTCGCACACCGCAACGCCTTCGGTGAAGGCAGGCCGCCGCTCCGCCGCCAGCGTCTCGACCGGACGCTCGGTCTTCGACGGGTGCAGCGTCGTGCCGACGATCGCCCGTTCGCCCGCCTGGTAGGCTGTGTTGCGGCGGGCGGAAGCTGCCTGGACGCGCCTCTGGATGTGGCCTTGCTCAAGGCTGGTCAGCACGCCGCCTTCCGCCTCGATCTGCTGGAACTCCTGCCAGGCCGCCGCGCAGAGCTCCGCAGTCAGCGCTTCGACGGCCCCCGAACCGCAAACCGGATCGGCGACGTGGTCGATATTGCTTTCATTGGCCATGATCAGTTGCGCGTTGCGGGCAACGCGGCGGGCAAAACCCGCGGGCAGGCCGTGCGCGATCGTGTGCGGCAGGATGGCGATCGAATCCGCGCCGCCGGCGGCAGCGGCAAAAGCGGCAATGGTGGTGCGCAGGATGTTGGTTTCCGGATCGGCCGCCGTCATCATCCGGAAGGATGTTTCGGCATGGATGCTGGCGGTGGAGGGCACTATCGAGCAGGCCTCCTGGACACGCGCCCACAGCCTGCGCAACGCCCTGACCTTGGCCGTCGACACGAACTGGTCCTGGTCGACGCTGAGCGCAAAACCGATATGCGGCGCCGCGTAGACGAGCGGCTGGCGCGCCTTCTCGAACAGCCTCAAATAGGAGACGGCCGAGGCGAGCATGGTGCCAAGCTCCTGCGCCTCGGTGGCGCCGGCATTGTGGAATACCCGCCCGTCGGCCTCCAGCAGCACGCCGGGCACACCCATCGAAAAGAAATGCGCCAGCGATTGCGGCATCGAAGCCTGTAAAGCCTCGATCGACATGCGCAGCCTGCCGGTCCCGGCAAAGATCGCCGCCGGATCGATGCCGAAGGAGAGGTTGAGCTTTGCCGGGTCGGAGCGGCGCTTGGTCAAAAACGCCACCAGCCAGTCGGCCACGGCACGGCTCCAGGGATGGGCGTCGATGCGGATCTGGATGCGGTTGAGCGGCACGCCGTCGAGCACGCCCTCCAGCGCCTCCGCCGTCCTCGGCAAGCCATAGCCGAAGGCGTTCGGCGCACCCTCGAAGACAAGCGACAGTCCGGTGGCACCCTGCGCGACGTCTTCCAGCGCCTGCGCACTGGCCCGGCCTATGTCCGGATCGTCGATGCGCTGGCTGACGATCCACGGTGATCCCGGGTTGGCGCGCACGACAGGCTCGGCGGTTACCGAACGCTCGTAGAGCGGCTCGATGCGGATGGCGTCGTCCGTATGCGAGACGAGCTTTTCCTCGAAGGACCCGCCGGCCAGCGCCTTCTCCGCCAGCGCCAGCCATCGTTGCCGGTCGACGTTCGGAAGTTCGGCATCCTGGGTCAAGGCACCGGCGCCCATCGGTTCTCCTCGTTCTAGCGGCCGCAGCGGCCGACTATGTCAGTCTACGGTCCCCGGCCCGATATCACAATGCAGCACACATGCCGTGCAACTCGCCTTCCGTGACGGTGACCGTCAACCGATTGCCAAACATGGGCAGGTTCCGCAAGCTCCAAAAGCCATTTTCGACAACGCCCATTGTCGCTGCGCAATGGCCTCACTATACCTGCGGCGGGGCTCCCTTTTCTTCAAGGGATCAGGGCATTCAACCCTATAGGTTTGCGGAGACCGGACACATGGCCGACGATACCAGTATCTTCATAGGGGCCAGCCGCAAGCCGGACGACAGCTATCAGCGGCCCGAACAGCTTTTGCTGCAATATGGCAACCGTCACGGCCTGGTCACCGGCGCGACCGGCACCGGCAAGACGGTGACCCTGCAGATATTGGCCGAGGGTTTCTCAAATGCCGGCGTGCCGGTATTCTGCGCCGACATCAAGGGCGACCTGTCGGGTATCGCTATGATGGGCACAGCGCAGGATTTCCTGGTCAAGCGGGCCGAGCAGGTCAAGCTCGATCCCTATGAATTCCAGGAATTCCCGGTCATCTTCTGGGATCTGTTCGGCGAGCAGGGCCACCCGATCCGCGCCACCATCTCGGAGATGGGGCCGCTGCTTCTGTCGCGGTTGATGAACCTTTCCGAGGCGCAGGAAGGCATCATGAACATCGCCTTCCGCATCGCCGACGAGGAAGGCCTTCTGCTGCTCGATTTGAAGGACCTGCAGTCACTGCTGGCCAATATCGCCGACCGCGCCGAAGAGATCGGCGCCCGCTACGGCAATGTGACGAAGCCTTCGGTCGGCGCGATCCAGCGCACGCTGCTGGTCCTGGAGCAGCAGGGCGCTGCCAATTTCTTCGGCGAGCCGGCATTGCGGATCGCCGACATCATGCGCACCACGCGCGATGGACGCGGCGCCATCAGCGTGCTCGCCGCCGACAAGCTGATGATGAATCCGCGGCTCTATGCGACGTTCCTTCTGTGGCTGATGTCGGAACTGTTCGAGGAACTGCCCGAAGTCGGCGACCCGGACAGGCCGAAGCTGGTCTTCTTCTTCGACGAGGCGCACCTTCTGTTCGACGACGCCCCGAAGGTGTTGGTCGACCGCGTCGAGCAGGTGGTCCGGCTGATCCGCTCGAAGGGCGTCGGCGTTTATTTCGTCACGCAAAATCCGCTGGATATCCCCGAAACGGTGCTGGCCCAGCTCGGCAACCGCGTGCAGCACGCACTCCGTGCCTATACGCCGCGCGAACAGAAGGCCGTCAGGACGGCGGCCGAGACGTTCAGGCCTAATCCCGACTTCGACTGCGCAACCGTGATCACGCAGCTCGGCACCGGCGAGGCGCTTGTCTCGACGCTGGAAGCCAAGGGCGTGCCGTCCATGGTGCAGCGAACGCTGATCCGCCCGCCGTCATCGCGCCTTGGCCCGATCACGCCCGACGAGCGCCGCAAGCTGATCACCGAGAGCCCGGTTGCGGGACAATACGATCAGACCATCGACCGCGAATCGGCCTTCGAGATGCTGCAGAAGAAGGCCAAGGACGCCCAGGAGGCACAGGCGCAGCAACAGGAAAGCGGCCGTTCGCGCTGGACCATTCCCGGCTTCGGCAATGACGATCCCCAGCCGACCGGCGGCCGCCGCGCGCCGCGCCCCTCCAACCGTCAGACCGTTGCGGAGGCGGCGATCAAATCCATCGTGCGCTCGGTCGGCTCGTCGGTCGGACGGGCGATCGTCCGCGGGATTTTGGGGAGCTTGTCCAGGGGCAGGTGAGGGGCATCGCACCGAAGGGCGGGCATCTGTGTTGGCAAATTCTGTCTTGCACATCAAGTGCCGGTGGCCAGATCTGAAGGACAGCGGACGGCGGCTATGCGCCCATAGCTGCCGTCGGACCGTCTGCAAAAGTGTAAACGCGTATCGGCGGTAGCTAGTTCAGCGTCGCCAACAGGCGCGCGGCAGCCTTCAAATCTTCCGTACTCGCGCCTTCTACGAAATGCTCCGCAACCGATTGCAAGAGCTCGCGAGCGCCGTCGATCTCGCCTCGCCCAGCCATCAACGTTGCCATATCAATTGCGGTTCGCAGCTCCCATGCCCGCGCGCCTTGACTCCGGCTCAACTCCAGTGCCTGCATTAGGGATGCGCCGACCTCGTCGCGATTGCGTTCCGACAGTTGTTGGAGAAGAAGGCCTCCCTTCATCCGCAGCAACTCCGGAAGGTACAATTGGTCACCGTTCTTTTCGACTTGACCAACTGAATCACCGATCAGCGCGACTGCTTCGTCGACCCGACCGATCGCGGATAGTCCTCTAACCAGCGAGAGGTTGAGCTCGGTCGTGAGCAATTCGTAAGGTGCTGCGTGGAGGTTTTGGAGAGAACTCTGGAGGCCCCCGACCCCACCTGTCGCATCCCCGTGCCGGATTGCGACTTCGCTTTTGAATCCCCGACCGACCAGCAGATAAGGGGCCATGGAATGGGACTCGGCGCGGGAAATCAGCATGTCGATGTGTGCCTCCGCGCTCTCCAGTTCCCCGGCCCACAGGAACACCGATATTCCCCAGATCAGGGCGATCGCCAGAGTCAGCGAGTGGTCCATGGCGGCGGCCTCTTCGACGGCCTGTCGAGCACGTTCCATGGCTTGGTCCGGATGGCCTTGCAGCCAAAGGTTCCTCGCCAGGATAGCCTTGGCCAGGATTTTGCCCTCGAAACCGAGATAGACCGTTGTGGTTCGCTGAGAGCTTGGCCCACGATCCAGCGCTGCCTCAAGCTCCGCGCGGGCTTCGGCCAGGTCACCACGAAGGTGAAGCGATATCCCCAGAATGGTGTGCGCCAACGCAATCGCTACCGGATCCTCCAGGGTCGCGGCTATGGCTGAACAGCGTTTTGCAAACTGGAGGGCGGTCACGAAATTGCCTGTCCGCAGGTGGAACATGTTGAGCGGACCCAGCAGGCGCACTTGATCCAACGTATCACCGCGTTCTTCGGCAATCGCCAGGCTTTTCTCCAGGGCGACGCGCGCCGCATCACGCCCTCCGCGCATGAACATCAGGGACACACCCAAGGCTGCCTGGAGATGCATCTCGTCAAGTCCGCCAAGAGCGGCATCGTCGAGAGCGAATATCGCGCGTTCTGACCAGCGATGACACTCCGGCAACAAGGACATCGCCAGGAAAACAGGCGCGGCAGCAGTAGCAAGTCCGATGCCGATATCGGCGTTTCCGCCCTCGCCGAAGCACCATTCCAGAGCGGCCCGCACATTGTTGATGGCGGCGAAGTGAGGAGCCCGCTCCTCGCCGGTCGCCAGACCTGGCCACTCGATACCTGTTTGCTCAAGCCATCTTCGATAGTAGGCGGCGTGGCGCACCGCCAGATCGGCGGCCTCGGCGTCATCTATGCTGATGTCGAGGACGTAGGCGCGCGTGGTATCCAGGAGCCGATAGCGCATCATCGCTCCGAGCGGGCGCGTCGCTATGATCGACTTGGCAACAAGACTATCCATGGCATTAAGAACGGTCGATCTGTCGAGGGCAGCGCTTGTGACGACTTCCAAGACCGCATCGAGCGTGAAATGACCAAGGAATACAGCGAGCCTGCGAAGCACTGCGCGCTCCAGGTCGGTAAGTAGCCCAAAGCTCCAATCCAGCGTGGCCTGCAGGGTCTTTTGACGCGGTGGCGCGGTCCGCGATCCCAGCCACAGCAAAGTCAGACGTTGATCGAGAAGCGCGGCGGTTTGTTGCAATCCATAAGACTCGACCCGCCGGGCCGCCAACTCGATTGCGAGCGCCACACCGTCAAGCTTTCGACAGATGCTTGCGACGATCAGGGCCTCCGCATCGCTGACATCCAAGCGCGCGCCACTTGCCACCGCGCGCTCCACGAACAGTTGAATGGCCGGGAACGTCTGGACAACCGCCGCCGTAAGCCTTGGGTCGTCCGGCGGACAGGCAAGGACATCCAATCGGTAGATATGCTCGCCTTCGACCCGAAGCGCTTCGCGACTTGTTGCCAGAATGTGGACCTGCGACGCCGCGTCGATGATGCTTGCGGCCAGAGGCGCCACCGCATCGATGAGATGCTCGCAGGTGTCGAGGATCAAAAGCATCCGCTTGTTGCGCAGGTAGGCGATCAGATTGGGCGTCGCGTCACTCGATTGAACCGACAGCCCAAGCATGGAGGCGACGGCTGTCGTCACCAGGTCGGGATCGCCGAGCATTCCCAGGTCGACGAACAGCACAGCGCCCGCGAAGGCGTCAATGAGGTGATGTCCGACCGCGATCGCGACGGTGGTTTTGCCGACGCCGCCCGCGCCAACGATTGTGATGAAGCGCGACGCATTCAGTCGAGTCGACAGCTGGAGAACGTCGTCGTCCCGGCCAACCATTCGGCCCAAGCGGCTCGGAAGATTCGCGTGCGGAAAACTGGCGGCAGCTGCAGGCTCTTCATCGCGCGGACCGCCGATCTGCGAGACGGGCGCGATGAAGCAATAACCCCGCCCTGGTAGTGTCGCGATGTATCGTGCGCCGTCCTTTCCATCACCCAGCGCCTTGCGGAGCCGGGTCATGTGAAACCGCAGGCTGCCTTCCTCGACTACGACATCGGGCCAAACCCGCGACATCAGATCCTTTTTGCCGACGATTTCATTCGGCGTGGAGATCAGGGCAATGAGAATGTCCAGTGCACGCGAGCCCAGCGCCAAGGGAGCGCCGTCTTTTGTGACGAGCCTTTCGCTCGCAACCAGATGGAAAGGACCGAACGACAGTCCGTCCTTGGCCTGACCTGCCACTATCGTCATGGCGCTTCTCTCGGCGCCGCCCGCCACCAAGCCGATAGTCTAAGTCAAGTACAACACCTGCACCATAGGCGAACGGTGGCAGGACCCCGCTGCCCGGAGCCACCAGCGCTGACAGCCACTAACAGGGGGCTCACAACACATAACGGGCGATTCTCGTCCTGCGGGCGTAAGTTTTCGGCAGCACCGAGCACCCCCCAGGAGAGACCCATGAATACGACCAAGACTCCCGAACTAATCGATCAGGACCGCCGCCTGGTTTTGAGCACGGCCGCAATGGGCATTGCCGCCGTAGGTACTGCCAGCCTGCTCCCATCGGTCGCCGCAGCCGCGGGCGATGCGATCCGGCCCTTCAAGGTCAGCTTTCCTCAGGAGGAAATCGACGAGCTTAGCCGACGCGTCGCCGCGACCCGCTGGCCGGACCAGGAGAATGTGGCTGACGACACCCAGGGCGTGCAGCTCGCCACAATGCAGAAGCTCGCGAAGTACTGGGCGACGGATTACGACTGGCGCAAGATGGAGACCCGGCTCCATGCCCTGCCGCAGTTCATCACCGAGATCGACGGGCTGGACATCCACTTCATCCATGTCCGCTCCAGGCATGAGAATGCATTGCCGGTAATTATCACGCATGGCTGGCCTGGCTCGATCATCGAGCAGTTGAAGGTCATCGAGCCGCTCACCAATCCAACCGCCAACGGCGGGAGCGAAGCGGACGCATTTCATTTGGTGATCCCCTCGCTGCCTGGTTACGGCTTCTCAGGCAAGCCGACCGCACCGGGATGGACACCTGTCCGCATCGCCAAAGCGTGGGCGATGCTGATGCAACGCCTCGGTTACACGAGATACGTCGCGCAGGGCGGCGACTGGGGCAACGCCGTGTCGGAGACGATGGCGCTGCAAGAGCCTCCGGGCTTGCTTGGCATCCACACCAACATGGCTGCCACCGTGCCCGCCGACATCTCGAAGGCGCTTGCCGCCGGCGGCCGGGCGCCCGCCGGCCTCTCGCCCGACGAGAAGCGCGCCTGGGACCAGCTCGACGATTTCTACAAGAACGGGCTGGGCTACGCGATCGAGATGAACAATCGCCCGCAGACGCTCTACGGCATCGTCGACTCGCCGGTTGGTCTCGCAGCCTGGATGCTCGACCACGACATCCGCAGCTACGAGCTGATCGCACGCGTCTTCGACGGGCAGCCGGAAGGGCTGACGAAGGACGATATCCTGGACAATGTCACGATGTACTGGCTGACCAACACGGCGATCTCCTCGGCGCGTCTTTACTGGGACAACGCGCACCACCCGACGGGAGGCTTCTTCGACCCCAGGGGCATCAAGATCCCGGTCGCTGTGAGCGCCTTCCCGGACGAGATCTACCAGGCGCCGCAGAGCTGGGCTGAAAAGGCGTATCCGAAGCTTATCCATTACAACCGGCTCCCCAAGGGCGGCCATTTCGCAGCCTGGGAGCAGCCCGCGGCCTTCACCGCCGAACTCCGGACGGCATTTCGTCCGCTGCGCCAGCAAATCTGAACCCCTCACAGGGTTCCGCTTGCAGTCACACCTGCTCGACTGTCCAAGGCAACCCGATTGAACCCGGGACAAAGGAGAACGCCATGTCAGCAATCGCGCACTCTTCCGCATCGCACGAACCCATCACGAAGATGGCAGCCCCCGTCGAGGACAATGAAATCGTCGATTCAAGCTTTACGGCTATCATCAACGGGCCGATCGAGAAGATTGACATTCCCAACTGGTGCTTCGCGCTGTCCGAACATGAATATCAGGGGTGTTCGCCTGCCCACATAGCGGCGGGTTTCACGACGGCGCCGGATGGCAAGCGCATGTCGATCAATGTCGAGATCATCGGCGGCAGCCTGATGGTGCAACACTATGTCGAGACGCTTGGCCGCAAGGATCACCTCATCCTGGAGTCGGTTTCAGACCTCTTCACGCCTACGGGCCGCACCACGATCCATGTGCGTTGGGAGCTGAGCGTCAAGGCTATCGACAGTCGCCGATGTGAGTTTACCAACCACGTCCGGTCCTGGGCCACGAAGGAATTCATGGCCTTCTTCGAGCGCCAGGGCATCCCGTTCGAGGTGCTTCGGTCACAGCGCCAGCCCATGTCGATCGCTCACAACAAGGGCGAGACGCCGCTTTTTGCGGCCAGCATCGAACGAGCCGCGCTCAGGAACTGAGCGGCAGCATCTTTCTTGTGATGTAGCCGCTCCATGGAGGAGGCACAATGACGAGGCACGCACATGACCGGGAGGTCACCGCACTTTTGGTGATCGATCCGTACAACGACTTCATTTCCGATGGGGGCAAGATATGGCCCCGCATCCGGGCTGTCGCAGAGGCGAACGGCTGCGTGCCTCACATGCTGCAAGTCCTGAATGCCGCGCGTCAAGCTAAGCTTCGCGTCTTCTATGCAATGCATCATCGATACCGTCCGGGCGACTATGAGACATGGACTTACGTCGCGCCCGTCCAGAAGAGAGCATGGAAGAGCAAGAGCTTTGAATACGGCACCTGGGGCGGCGAGATTCGGTCCGAGTTCGAGCCCAAGCCAGGCGAAACTGTCGCGACCGAACATTGGTGTTCCAGTGGGTTCGCCAATACGGATCTGGATCTGCAGCTGAAAAGGCACGGAATCCAGAAACTCATTGTCATCGGACTGATCGCACACACCTGCGTCGAAGCGACCGTTCGCTTCGCCGCCGAGCTCGGCTACGACGTAACCATGGTGAGGGACGCGACGGCAGACTACTCGGATGAGGAGATGCACGCGGCTCTCGACATCAACATGCCGAACTACGCCAGCGCGATTGTCACGACGGACCAAATCATCGACTCGATTTCTGCCGTCCAGACCTCGGCCGCCGAGGCGTAGGTGATGATCGATCTCACACGCGAGGGAATGGCCAACCGTGCGCATCTCACTCTGCACTCCGGCGGACCGTTTCCGTGCGCTCGACGCGTCAAAATACGTCGAAGAGAACTTGGCTCTGGCCGACATGCAGCAGAGAGATCCAGAACAGGCTCGGTCATTACGTGGCAACGATCGGGCAGGACCAGGTCCCACCCAACTGGAAAGAAAACGACCATGTCAGACATCGCAACGGCCCGTCAGGGCGAAAAGACCTCCGACACCGCAAGCGCACGTCCCGTCGACCTGAAGTTCGAGGTTGTCGTTATTCCGGTCGCAGACGTCGACCGCTCCAAGCAGTTCTACGAGGGCCTCGGCTGGCGGCTCGATGCCGACTTCGCGGTCGGCGACATGTTCCGGGTTGTGCAGTTCACGCCTCCGGGCTCGCCTGGCTCGATCCACTTCGGCAAGGCTGTCACCTCGGCCGCGCCGGGGTCGACACAGGGTCTCTATCTCATCGTGTCCGACATCGTAGCGGCGCGCGCCGAGCTCATCGCTCACGGTGCAGATGTGAGCGAAGTGTTCCACCGTGCCGGTCCGGGACAGCCTGCTGTCAATGGTCGGGACCCGGAGGGACGCAGCTACGTCTCCTTTGCAACGTTCAGCGATCCCGACGGGAACGGCTGGCTGCTCCAGGAGATCACCACCCGGTTTCCGGGCCGGATCGACTCGAAGGCGACGAGCTTCGCCTCCGAGGGCGACCTGGCCGCCGCAATGCGGCGCGCGTCGGTCGCCCACGGAGAGCACGAGAAGCGGACCGGCGGCCAGCGTGACGAGAACTGGCCGGACTGGTACGCCGAATACATAGTGGCCGAGCAGTCTGGCGAGGAACTGCCGCAGTAGGAAGAGCTTCCAGACGGCGGCACACTGGCGCCGTATTCGTTCGCGGCCTGCGGAGATCGTGGCGACCTGACGGCCTTTATCGGAGGAAATCATGAGTACCGCAGCCATCCCCACTCAGCGCGAACCTGAACTTCTTGGCCAGACCGTCGTCGTCATCGGCGGTAGCGCCGGCATCGGTCTGGAGACCGCCCGGCGTGCCCGCGCCGAAGGCGCCCGCGTCATCCTCACCGGACGCAATCGCGACCGCCTCGATCAAGCAGCGTGCGAGATTAGCGCTGAGGGCACCGCCGCCTTCGACGCCAATGATGCGACCCAGCTGAAGTCGTTCTTTCAAGATCTGCCGGACTTGATCGACCATGTGATGGTTACTGCCGGCGCTCCCCATTATCGCTCTCCCCTCGAAATTCCTCCCGAGGAGGCACGACACGATCTCACGGACCACCTATTGCTCGCGCTCAATGTGGCACGCAGCGCCGCTGGCAAGGTCGGGTCGGCCGGCTCACTGATATTCATGGGCGGCACGGGCGCACGCCGCCCAAAACCAGGCCTCGCGATCGTCTCGACGGTTACCGTCGCGTTCCCCGCGCTCATCGCCAATCTCGCGCTCGAGCTCGCGCCGATACGCGTCAACCTGATCGCCGCAGGCTTCGTCGACACGCCACTGTCGGCGTCGCTGCTCGGCGACAACCTCGACAAGCGGCGCGATGAACTGCGCGCGACGCTGCCAATCCGACGTGTCGTCGGACCGGCTGATGTCGCCGCGCTCGCCGTTCACATCATGAGCAACACGGCGCTGACGGGCGCGACATACGACCTCGACGGCGGCCAGCAGCTCGTCTCGTGACTACGCAGGAACAAAGCACATTGCCTCATCACAAAGAGACATCACTATGAACACGATCAGTGTTTGCGACAAAATCGATGAGCGCCGCCGTCGCCTGATCGGTGCAGCCGCAATGGGCATGACGCTTGCCGAACTCGGCATGACCGCGACAGCGAAGGCGGCGCCCATTGGAGTCGACCAGACGACGGCGTCTGCGATGCACACGGCAAAGAACTCGTTCGGCGAACCCAGGCAGATCGATGCCGGTGTCCTTAATGTCGGCTATGCAGAGGCCGGCCCTGCCGACGGTCCGCCCGTTATCCTTCTCCATGGCTGGCCTTACGACATCCACACATATGTCGACGTTGCGCCCATTCTGGCGGCGAAAGGCCGCCGCGTGATCGTGCCCTACCTGCGCGGATACGGCACGACGCGGTTCCTGTCGGACGAGACGATGCGCAATGGTCAGCAGTCGGCCATCGCTGCCGACATCGTCGCGCTGATGGATGCGCTGGGTATCGAGAAGGCGACGATTGCCGGCTGCGACTGGGGCGCTCGGACGGCGAACATCATCGCCGTCCTGTGGCCGGAACGCTGCAAGGCGATGGTCTCGGTGAGCGGCTATCTCATCGGCAACCAGCAAGCCGGCAAACTGCCGCTGCCGCCGAAGGCCGAGCTGCAATGGTGGTACCAATATTACTTCGCTACCGATCGCGGCCGTGTCGGCTACGAGAAATATACGCGCGATTTCGCCAGGCTGATTTGGCAGCTCGCCTCGCCGCAATGGAATTTCGATGAGCCCACGTTCGAGCGGAGTGCTGCGGCCTTCGACAATCCGGATCACGTCGCGATCGTCATCCACAATTATCGCTGGCGGCTCGGCCTGGCAGAAGGCGAGGTGCAATATGATCCACTGGAGCAGCGGCTTGCTCAGGCACCCGTCATCTCCGTGCCCACGATGACGCTCGAGGGCGACGCCAATGGCGCGCCGCATCCGGACGCCAGCGCTTACGCCAAGATGTTTTCAGGCAGATATAGCCACCGGGTAGTCATGGGCGGCATTGGACACAACCTACCTCAGGAAGCACCACAGGCCTTTGCCGACGCCGTTGTCGAGGTCGACGCGTGATCGAGTTCGCGGCGCCGCCCCTCCGGCAGGTACGACAACCACCAAAAGAATGCCTATGAACCCGATCGCAAGGGTTGTTTACACGGCCAGGACCGCAACCACAGGTGGCCGCGAGAATGGCGCCTCGCGCAGCTCTGATGGCCTTCTGGACATCAGGCTTTCCATACCCGGATCGGCGCGCATCGGCACCAACCCGGAGCAACTGCTTGCAGCCGGCTGGTCGGCCAGCTTCGCAAGCGCGGTTGCGTCTGTGGCTCACGAACAAAAAATTATGCTGCCGGCCGGAGTGAGAATCGATGCCGAGGTTGATCTAAATCTCGGGGACGACGGCTACTCTCTCAGCACTCGGCTCAACGTAAGCCTGCCTGGCGTGGAGTACAATACCGCACGAGCCCTGATCGACGAGGCGCACGACATTTGTCCGTACTCGAAAGCGACGCGCGGCAACGTGCAAATTGCGATCAACCTGCTCTGAGTGGATTGCATCGATCGTTGAAGCAATTGGCATGGCCAGGGTTACATTTTGGATCATTCCTTCGCGCCAAGGTCTACAAAAACCTGCCACGGCATCGCACCTGTCAGAGCGCATCCAGCACAAATACGGTCAGGATGACAGGAGGGGTATCCCTCCGATCACCGTGATAATCCCTTCTGAGCGCGAAATGTCCGCTCCGGGGTCATGAGCTGTCACTGGTGGCGTCTGCACACAGGTGCGGCAAAGTCCGCCTCAACGTAAGCATCAAATCCAAAGGCGGGCACCGGCACGGGCAAGCCGACGCTCGGCAAAACCAGCAGGAGCCGTGAGCAATCCCGCCTGTGCTTCCGTCAGCTCAGAAGATCGAGTCTGTGATCGCCTTGACCGGGCCGAGCAGGATCGATCCTTCCGGCACGCCGGCGTCGATCGGGATGGCTTTGCGGTTTGCTGTCGCCACCATCGGCTGGCCGATATCGGCCGTCACCACGACCGGGGTCTTGTTCGGCACTCGGTCGTAGAGATCGATAATGTCCTGGTTCATCAGGCGAACACAGCCCGACGACACCGATTTGCCGATCGACCGCCATTCCGGCGAACCGTGCAAGCGGTAGAGCGTGTCCTGGTTGCCCTGGAAGAGATAGAGCGCCCGCGCGCCAAGCGGGTTCTTGAGCCCACCGGGCATGCCGCCATTGTCGGCGCTGTACGGTCTTAGTTCGGGCTGGCGGGCGATCATTTCGTCCGGCGGCGTCCATTTCGGCCATTTCTGCTTCCATTGGACCACCGCATCGCCCGACCATTCGAAGCCGGCGCGGCCGAGGCCGACGCCATAGCGGATCGCCTGGCCGCCCGGGCGCACCAGATAGAGGAAGTGATTGGTGGTGTCGACGACGATGGTGCCCGGCTGCTGCCCGGTCGGATCGTCAACGATCTGGCGCAGGAACTGCGGGTCGATCTTGTCGACCGGTATGGCCGGCAGCTCGAAGCCGCCATCCGACATCGGCCCATACATCGTCACATAGTCGCCAAGCGCCGGCTCGACATAGGTCGGCGGCGGCGGCTCGACCGGCTGTTGCGACAGCGTGGTGCAACTGGAGACCGCGACCGAGGCGGCGCCAAGGGCTGCTGCGTTGAGGAAACCGCGACGGCTCAGGCGCAGAGAGGACGATGGGGGTGTGAACATGATTGCCTTTTTTAAGTCTCAAATCGCAACAAAGCATGAATGCGCCCGGTTGCGCGCGGTTGCCCGAGCAATGCCCGGCGCGATAGGCGGTTCCAATTCTGGCCGCAGGGTGGACAAACAAAGGCAAAGCTGTGACTGGATCGTCACTGTTGCGCCGACGCAACATTTCCGGTGTCACCCCCCGGCGACCAGACCTTCAAGGGACGGCAGGATCAGGGCCGGTGGAAAATCCCGGTATTCCTCTGGCTGATTGGCGCGGTTGATCCACACCGTCCTGAAGCCGAATTTGGTGGCGCCGGCGACGTCCCAGCGGTTGGATGACTGGAAAGAGACAGCGCCCGGATAGAGGCGCCAGCCCGTGGTGACCATGTCGTAGACCGACGGATCGGTCTTGAAGCGCCTGACGCTGTCGACGGAAAAGACGTCGTCCAGGACCTGGTCGAGCGCGGCGGATTTGACGGCCGCTTCCAGCATCTCAGGCGAACCGTTGGACAGGATCGCCAGCCTTGCTCCCGATGCCTTGAGCGCCTTGAGCACGGCCGGCACCTCCGGATAGCAGTCCAGCCGCCAATAAGCCTCGAGCAGCTTCGCCCTCAGCCCGGCATCCGCGGATGGAACCTTGCGCAGGGCGAAGTCGAGCGCCTGCTCGGTGAGCTGCCAGAAATCGGCGTAGGCCCCCATCAGCGTCCTGACCCAGGAATATTCCAGCTGCTTGGCGCGCCAGATATCGGACAGCAACTGGCCGTCCGGCCCGATCTGGTCGGCGTGACGGCGCACGGCCGCATGCACGTCGAACAGCGTGCCATAGGCGTCGAAAACGTAAGCCGCGAACTGCATTCGACAGTTTTGAGGCCGCGTAAGGCAAGGCGCAAGCGCTGATTGCAGTCCGCCAGCCCGCTGGCCTCAACAAATCTCAGCCAAGCCGGTTGACGGCGGCCGCCAAAGCATCTTCCAATGCGCCGCAACAAGCATCGAACGGAACCTGGCAATGACACTGGCGACTGCGGCGCAATCCGCGACATGGACCTTCGTCGACGGCGACTGGTACGAGGGCAATGTTGCCATTCTAGGGCCGCGCAGCCACGCCATGTGGCTCGGCACCAGCGTGTTCGACGGCGCCCGCTGGTTCGAGGGCGTCGCTCCCGATCTCGATCGCCATGCAGCGCGGGTAAATGCCTCGGCGATCGCGCTCGGCCTGAAGCCGACGATGAGCACCGACAGGATCGTCGGGCTGACCTGGGACGGGCTGAAGAAGTTCGACGGCAAGACGGCGGTCTACATCAGGCCGATGTATTGGGCCGAGCATGGCGGCTATATGGGCGTGCCGGCCGACCCGGCCTCGACGCGTTTTTGCCTTTGCCTCTATGAATCGCCGATGATCTCGCCGGCGGGTTTTTCGGTGACGGTGTCGCCGTTCCGGCGCCCGACCATCGAAACCATGCCGACCAATGCCAAGGCCGGCTGCCTTTATCCCAACAACGGCCGGGCCATCCTCGAAGCCAAGATGCGCGGCTTCGACAATGCGCTCGTGCTCGACATGCTGGGCAATGTCGCCGAGACCGGCACGTCGAATATTTTTCTGGTCAAGGACGGCCATGTCCTGACGCCGGCGCCGAACGGCACCTTCCTTTCCGGCATTACCCGCGCGCGCACCATGGCCCTGCTAGGCGAATACGGTTTCACGACGACGGAAAAGACGCTGTCGATCCGCGATTTCCTGGAGGCGGACGAAATCTTCTCGACGGGAAACCACTCGAAAGTCGTGCCGGTCACCCGTATCGAGGATCGCAATCTACAGCCGGGACCGGTGGCCAAGAAGGCGCGCGAACTCTATTGGGAATGGGCGCATTCGACTTCGCCCGGCTGACCCGCTAAAAAGCGGCCGGCGCTTCGTTTCCGGAGTTGTTCCAGACCAATCCAGTCCTATGTTAGTCCGGTATCGACACCGGATTTTTCCACGAGGGAGTACGACCGATGGCTTTTGAATTGCCCGCCTTGCCCTATGATTACGAGGCTTTGCAGCCTTATATGTCCAAGGAAACGCTGGAATATCATCACGACAAGCACCACAAGGCCTATGTCGACAACGGCAACAAGCTGGCCGCCGAGGCGGGCATGGGCGATTTGTCGGTCGAAGAGGCCGTCAAACAGTCCTTCGGCAAGAATGCGGGCCTCTTCAACAATGCCGCCCAGCACTACAATCACATCCATTTCTGGAAATGGATGAAGAAGGGCGGCGGTGGCAACAAGCTGCCGGGCGCATTGCAAAAGGCGGTCGACAGCGACCTTGGTGGCTATGACAAGTTCAAGGCCGACTTCATCGCCGCCGGCACCACCCAGTTCGGTTCGGGCTGGGCCTGGGTCTCGGTCAAGGACGGCAAGCTGGCGATCTCGAAGACGCCGAATGGCGAGAACCCGCTCGTCCATGGCGCGACGCCGATCCTCGGCGTCGATGTCTGGGAACATTCCTATTACATCGATTATCGCAACGCCCGGCCGAAATATCTCGAAGCCTTCGTCGACAGTCTCATCAACTGGGACTATGTGCTCGAGCTCTACGAAAAGGCCTGATCCGTTCCAGAAAAGCCCCGGCAGAACCGGGGCTTTTCTTTTTCAGCATCAGAACGACAGCTGCAAAAATTTCACGCAAGCGTGAGGCGAAGCGTCGGAATTTTTAAGCCATCCTTGCCGTTTGTCATCGGGGTGGGGACCGCATCCTGAACTGCCTTCAACATGGAGCCAAGTGAATGAGAAAGCTTATCCTCGCCATCTCGATGCTCGCCTTCGCTGGTTCGGCGGCATTTGCCGACCCGGTAGCCGACCGGCAGGCCCTGATGAAGGAACGTGGCAAGATCGCCGCCGGCTTGTCGAAAGTGGTCAAGGGCGAGACGCCCTACGACGCAGCTTCGGTGCTGACGGCGTTGCAGGCACTGCAGGTCAATGCCGAGAAATTCCATGCCGGCGTCGACACGCTTTTCCCGGCCGGCAGCGACACCGGCGACACCACGGCGTCCCCAAAAATCTGGCAGGACATGGCCGGCTTCAAGACGGCTGAAGGCAAGTACCTCGCCGACGTCAAGGCGGCGGTCGCCGCAGCACCTGCGGATGCCGACGCGTTGAAGGCGCAGTTCAACACCATTGGCGGCGGCTGCGGCAACTGCCATCAAAACTACCGGGTAAAAAAAGGCTGATAGCGGGCAATGCGCTTGCTGAAGAAATTTGTCGGCGCCGCCCTCGTTCTGGGCGGCGCGGCCGCGATTGCCGGCTGGTTGCTGTCGGCTCCGGTCAGGGTCGATGCCGCAACGCTGGCTGAGCTTGGTCCCGGCGACGCCGCCAGGGGCAAGCGCATCTTCTACGCCGGCGGCTGCACATCCTGTCATGCCAAGCCCGGCTCGCAAGGCGACGCCCACCTTCGGCTGGTCGGCGGCCTTGAGCTCAAGACGCCGTTCGGCAGCTTCGTGCCGCCGAACATATCGCAGGATACCAGGGACGGCATCGGCGCCTGGTCGGTCGAGGATCTTGCCAACGCCATGCTGAAGGGCGTGTCGCCGTCGGGCGAGCATCTCTATCCGGCATTTCCCTATGCTTCCTACGCGCGCATGAAGCCGGCCGACATTGCCGATCTCTATGCATTCCTGAAGACGTTACCCGCGGTCGCCGGCAAGGCGCCCGCCAATTCGCTGGCATTTCCCTTCAACGTCCGACGCGGTCTTGGCTTGTGGAAGCTGCTCTATTTGAGTGACCAGCCGGTCGTTTCCTTTCCCGACGGCACACCGGATCCGGTGTTGACAGGCCGCTATCTGGTCGAAGGCCCCGGCCATTGCGGCGAATGCCACACGCCGCGGGATCTTGCCGGCGGCACCAGCAAGAGCCAATGGCTGGCAGGTGCGGCCGCCGCCGAAGGCAGCGGCATCGTGCCGAACATCACGTCGGGCGAGGGCGGCATCGCCGACTGGTCCGAGGCCGACGTCGCCAACTATCTCGAAACCGGCTTCACGCCGGATTTCGATACGGTCGGCGGCGCTATGGTCGACCTGCAGCGCAACATGGCCGTGCTGACCCCGGAGGACCGCTCGGCGATCGCCGCCTACCTGAAAGCCGTGCCGCCGCATCCCAACGGCTATCCGGCGCGCAAGAAGCCGGCGAGCTGACAGCTGTTGCATCAGCGGTCGCCGAGAAAGTCGAAGCCGGTTTCGAAGAAGTGATTGTAGTCGCAGGTCATTTCCTCGCCGGGCGCAATGTCGCGCAAGGCATAGGTCTCCTCCGGTTGCGAGACGTCGCAATTCGGGTCGTCGGCATGGTTCATGTAGCGCGCATCGTCGGCCTCGAAGACGATGTAGTTCGGGTCGCGCCGGTCCGGATAGGCGTAGCGATCGAGATAGGCTTTGACCGGCCCGGTTTCCCGCTCATAGGTCTCCACCTCGATGCGCCGGTCGTATTTCGGGTCGAGCTTCCAGACCAGCGTGCCGCGGGCAATGTGGTTCTTGGCAAAGACGCCGATGCCCTGGATGGGCGATTTGTCGAGATAGACATCGACGAGCAACATGGCAGATCCCTGGGTGATTGAGTGTTGGCGGCGACCGTGAAAAGGCCGCGCACTGGGTAGCGCGCGGCCTTTGCAATTGCGAGCGGAAAATCAACTGTGCCTGCCTAGTATCCGAAGCCTCATACGGCGTCGCTTGTCGAGACCCTAGCGCTGTTGCAGCGCCAGCCGGATGCCCAAGGCGCAATAGATACCGCCGACAGCCTTGCCTTGCCATCTCAGCACCGTCGGGTTTCGGCGCAGGAATGCACCGAGGCCGCCCGCACCCACGGCGAAAACCACCGTGCTGACGAGGCCCAACAGAACAAAGATGACGCCCAATATCGCCAGTTGAAGCATCACCGATCCGTTTTCAGGCCGCACGAACTGCGGAAGAAATGCGAGGAAGAAAAGCGCGGTCTTGGGATTGAGAACCTCGGTCAAAACAGCTTGCCGAAATGCTTTGGCAGCGGGGATCGCAAGTGCGCCGGCGGCCGGATAGGCAGGCGTTTTCTCGATGATCGCGCGAATGCCGAGATAAATGAGGTAGGCTGCGCCGATGTACTTCACTATGCTGAAAAGCGCCGCCGACGTGGCAATGATCGCCGAAATGCCGACGATCGCCATGAAGGTGTGAACCACGTCGCCGGCCGCGATCCCGGCGCCGGTCGCAATGCCCACCCTGGTTCCGGAACTGGTTGCCCGCGCCACCGTCAGAAGAGTGGCGGGACCCGGGATGAAGACAAAGCCAAGCACAACCGCGACATAAGCTATCAACGTGGCGAGATCGATCATTGGTGGGCTCCGCAACTCTCACCGCCAATGAAGCCACGTCGCGGAACGGAAGGCAATGACCGCTCATCCGCCGATGTTCACGCCGCAAGCTCGGCCTTGCCCGTCACCTTGAGCGCGAAGGCGTAGGTGAAGGCGATTTCCTCCAGCCTCGAAAACCGGCCGGAGGCGCCGGCATGGCCTGAATCCAGGTTGATCTTGAACAGCACCGGATTTTCACCCGTCTTGCGGTCGCGCAGCCGCGCCACCCATTTGGCCGGCTCCCAATAGGTGACGCGCGGGTCGGTCAGGCCGGCCAGTGCCAGGATCGGCGGATAGTCGAGTGCGGCGACATTGTCGTAGGGCGAGTAGGCGGCGATAGTCCGGTAATCCTCCGCCGACGCGATCGGATTGCCCCATTCCGGCCATTCCGGCGGCGTCAGTGGCAAGCTTGCGTCGAGCATGGTGGAGAGCACGTCGACGAAGGGAACCTCGGCGACGATTCCGCCGAAGCATTGCGGCGCCATGTTGGCGACCGCGCCCATCAGCATGCCGCCGGCCGAACCGCCCTGCGCAACGATGCGGTCATGCTGCGTATAGCGTTCGGCGACGAGGTGGTGGGCGGCAGCGACAAAATCGGTGAACGTGTTCATCTTGTTCGCCCGCTTGCCGTCGTCGTACCAGCCATAGCCCTTGTCCTTGCCGCCGCGAACATGGGCTATCGCGTAGACAAAGCCGCGGTCGACCAGCGAAAACAGATTGGTGTTGAACGCGGCGGGCACGGCTATGCCGTAGGAGCCGTAGCCGTAAAGCAGGCAAGGGGCGGACCCGTCGAGTGGCGTGTCGCGGTGGTGGAGGAGCGAGATCGGCACCAGTTCGCCGTCGGCGGCAGGCGCCATCAGCCGGCGCGTGACGTAGTGCTCCGGGTCGTGGCCGGACGGCACTTCCTGGGTCTTGAGCAGCACCCGCTCGCGGGTGCGCATGTTGTAATCGAAGACCTGCGCCGGGGTCGTCATCGACGAATAGGAAAAGCGCATGATCTCGGTGTCGTATTCGTAGGAGCCGGACAGGCCGAGCGAGAAGGCTTCCTCGTCGAAGGAGATCAGGTGCTCCTCGCCGCTCTTGCGGTCGCGTACGACGATGCGCGGCAGGCCTTCCTTGCGCTCGAGCCGGACCATGTGGTCCTTGAAGCCGATCACCGAAAGGATCAACCGGCCCGCTTCGTGCGGCACCAGTTCCTGCCAGTTGGCGCGCACCGGATCGTGGGCCGGCGCCGTCATGATCTTGAAGTCCTTGGCGCCGTCGGCATTGGTGAGGATGAAGAAGATGTCGCCGCCTTCCTCGAGTTCGTACTGCAGGCCGGTCTGGCGCGCCGCAACCAGCTTCGGCTCTGCGAACGGATCGTTGGCGCTCATGATGCGGTATTCCGAGGTCTCATGATCGTTGATGCCGATCATGATCCACTCGTTGGAGCGCGTGCCACCGACATCCATGAAGAAGCCGGGATCGGTCTCCTCGTAGATCAGCCGGTCGTTTTCAGGACCGTCGCCAAGCGCATGGAACAGCACTTTGGAAGGACGGTGGTTGGGGTCGAGGCGGGTGTAGAAAAAACCGTCATTGCCGGCATCCCACACACCGCCGCCGCCGGTGTCCGGGACCCTGTCCGCCAGATCGTTGCCGCCGGCCAGATCGCGGACGCGCAGCGTGTAGAATTCGGAACCCTTGTCGTCGAAGGCCCAGAGCAGCTTGCTGTGGTCGTGCGAATGATCGACGCCGCCCAGGCGGAAATAGGGCTTGCCCTCGGCCTCGGCATCGCCGTCGAGCAATATCTGCTTGTCGCCGCCGTCACGCGCCGTGCGGAAATAACGCGGCTGCTGGCCGCCAAGCTTGAAGGAGGAGCCGTAGGCGTAAGGTCCGTCCTTCATCGGCACGGAAGAATCGTCTTCCTTGATGCGTCCCTTCATTTCCGCGAAAAGCTGCTTCTGCAATTGGACCGTATCGGCCATCAGCGCCGCCTGATAAGCATTCTCGGCCTCGAGGTGGGCGCGGATTTGGCCGTCGAGCAGGGACGGATCCCTGAACATCTCTTGCCAATTGGCGGCCCTCAGCCAGGCATAATCGTCCGTCCGCGTTATGCCGTGATGCGTGTCGAAGATCGGTCGCTTCTCCGGCTGCGGCGGCGTGGCGGTCGGAAACACTGGGGTTCTGGTCATTGCGTCTCGCTGTGGAAGCTACTTGAATGGCGAATGAACACGCCGAGCAGCGCGGGTTCAAGGGCTATGATCTATTGTCGTGGTGGCTCGAGAGGACGGGCTGGAGGAACGGATAACGAATATTTCTTCTCGGACTGCCGCGGTTCTCGCCGTCGCTGCGATGACCCTGCCAGTGCCGGTCAATCTCATGCAACTGTCTTCGCGGCTTGGCAAGTGGCCGATATGGCTGGGTCTACGGAAATACATTACCCCATTTCAATGACACAGCGCACCGCTCCGGCGGCGGCTCGCGAGCAACAGTAACGCTTCGCAACCTATGATTTTACTGAATCCACCGATCATCCAGGCTGTAATGCCGCCGGCAGGGTCAAGCATCGAACTCTATTTACCTGCTGCCGTTTGTGTAATGGCTGCTTGCCGCCGCGTCAGTCGATGCTGGTCTGACCAGAAAAAACGGCAAGGTTACACTTTGCACGAAAGAGTGAAGCTGAATGAGGAATATTTGACTTGTATCGCTGAATAGACCGCAAGAAGCGAATTGACTTACTTGGCGCTCAGGCTCATTAAGATGCCGCGACGCGAATCGCGGAGGCTTTTTCCTGCACAAGTTCGCGCGATGCCCTGCCTGCCAAAAATAGGGCGTAGACAGAAACAATTCTCGTTGGGACCTGAACGCCATGGATATTACCGAAACACCTTCCAGAAACAGTGACGCGCTGATCGAGCTCACCGCCGATGTGGTGGCTGCCTATGTCAGCAACAATCCCGTACCGGTCGGCGAACTGCCGAACCTTATCGCCGATGTCCATGCCGCTCTCGGGCGTGTCGGCGGGGCCGCCGAGCAGCCGCCTGCCGACAAGCAGAAGCCGGCGGTAAATCCGAAGCGGTCGGTCCATGACGACTACATCATCTGTCTCGAAGACGGCAAGAAGTTCAAGTCGCTCAAGCGTCACTTGATGACCCACTATGATCTCACGCCCGACCAGTATCGCGAAAAGTGGAACCTGGACCCGAGCTATCCGATGGTTGCGCCCAATTACGCGGCCGCCCGTTCGCAGCTCGCCAAGAAGATGGGTCTCGGCCGCAAGCGCAAGGGACGCTGACAAGCGGCTCTTCCGGTTTGATACTCAAACGGCGCCTGCGGGCGCCGTTTTGTATTATGGGGTCAAGGTCGAACCCGCCATGCCCGCCAGCAACTGCCGTGCGGTCAGGCGGTCTGCTTCAACGCTGCCTCGGCGTCACGCTTGATGCGCTTGACCATCGAGCGGAGACCATTGGCGCGCTGCGGCGACAGGTGCTCGTCAAGTCCGAGCGCCTTTAGCGTTGCCTCGGCGTCGGTCCTCTGGATTTCACTGGCCGGCCGTCCCGAAAACAGCGCCAGCATGATGGCGACCAGGCCGCGCACGATATGCGCGTCGGAATCGCCCTTGAAGGTGATAACGGGGTCGACACCCCCGCCTTGCTCGGTAGTCAGCCAGACCTGGCTGACGCAGCCCGGCACCTTGTTGGCTTGTATGCGTTGCTCATCGGGAAACGGCGGCAGCGCTTCACCCAGTTCAATCACATAGCGATAGCGGTCTTCCCACTCGTCGAGCAGGGAAAAGTCGTCGCGGATGGTCTGGATCGTCGTCGTCATGCTCCCGGATATAGTGATCCGGCGCTGCCGCGTCACGGAAAAAGAGGAGAAACGCCGCAGGCGCCGGGCATGGGGAGCCTTGCGGTTCGGCGATGAATTCGGCCGAAACAGTCTCAGTTCTTCGCCGGCAAGTGCAGTTTCGCCGGCAGATCGACTTTCGCCGGCAAGACGATTTCCCCGGGCACGCTGCCGGTAGTCGTCACTGTATCGGGTTCAGCGGCCTTGTCGTCCAGCATGGCAGCCGCGATCTTGGCGGTCTCCTTTGCCCGGGCGGTGATGGTATGCATTGCCGATTTGCCGGTCTCGCACACGTCCGGCTTGCGCTCGCAGATGCCAGCGATATCGCCGACGGCTTCGCGCGCCGCAAACAGCGCCTGGAGCGGCCCGACGCTTTCGCGGCCCGCATCATCGGCGCCGACACCCAGCGGCAGCGCCAGAAGCACCAGCGAAAACCAGAAAGCAGCTCTTATCAGAAAGCCCATCTGTCTGTCCTTTATGACGGTCATGCCTCCGAACCGCACGACCCTTGTACCGCGATACTGACACAGACGCGCAAAGGACGGCTTGTCCCGAAAGCAACAGTTTTCCTCAAATTTTAGGCAGATTCGAAACGAAGCGTTTTGAAGTTCATTTGCCTCGAACGGTTCAGATTTTATTCAGCAAATAATAACTATCCAACCTATTGTTTTTCATGATCATTTTCTTAATCGGCGACAGGTTGATGCCATTGGTCGCAGGTGCAGGCGCGGGCGGTGTGGATAACGCTCCGTTTACTATGGCGACAATTGCCCCGGTTTTTCCCCGCCGGTATCCCGATATTTGCAGCCTGCCGGGGGACGATCGGCCCAGCCTTATCCATTCCTTAAACGCTGGATGCGAGTTTCGGATCGACAAAAGCCGCCTGCAAAGCAGGGCCGTTCACGACCGGGTGCGTTGAGTTGAGTGCGATCAAGGCCAGATACGCCGAGTTGCCGGGCGCGATAGCCGCCGGTTGCGAACGGATGGTTCATCCGTCCGTGCTCGGCCAGAGCGATCGTCGCCGCCACAGCCGGTTCATTGGCGTCATGCTGGCGGCGCCTTTCTTCAGCGCGGGTGCAGCGGTGATGCTGGTGACGTCGGGAATGGGCGCGGCCTTGACTGTGGCTGCGATTTTTGCGGCGTTTGGCCTTTGCTGGTTCGCCGCCCTGCTGGTGGCGGCATCGGGCAAGATGACCCTGGCCGGCCAACTCGCCTTGGTCGTCGGCAGCGTTGCCCTCGGTGCCCTTATCGCTGCCGCCGGCGGTGTGGCCTCGCCGGTTGCCTTGCTTGCGGTGGCGCTGCCGTTTGAAGCCTGGTGGATCGGCCAGTCGCGCCGTGCCGTGATCTGGGGCGCCATATCGGCCCTGGTCGCAGTCTTGCTGCAGCCTTTCGCCGGTTCGGTCTTGCCGCTCGGCCAGACCGAAATCGCCGCATGGCACTGGCTGGTACCGCTGGCCTGGGCACTCACGCTCATTCCGCGTGTCGCTCCACTTTGCGGCGCCGCCAACGCACAGCTCGATCCGGCCGGCAGCCACCGGCTCGAAGACCTGATCGACGCCGTCGTGCTGCGAATCGCTGCGCATGGCGAGGTTCTGGACGTCTCGGCTAAGGCACGCACTATGCTGAGGCTGCCGCCGGAGCTGCTTTTCGGCACCGGACTTTTCGATCGCATCCATCTGTCCGACCGCGTCCCGTATCTCAGTGCGCTGGCCGATATGCGCGATGGCACCCTGTCGCGCCGGCTCGACCTTCGCGTCCGGCTGCCGCAGAGCAGCGGCGTGACGGCCGACAATTACCGGCCGTTCTCGCTCGAGATGATGCGCGCGCCGGGGCAGGAGACTGTCTTCACGCTTCTTCTGCGCGAGAACGACGAACTGGCCGGACTGCGCCAGGAGCTTGCCGCTGCCAATGAGGCGGCTGCCTCCGCCGAGGTGGCGAAAGGACGCTTCCTTGCCGTCGTCAGCCATGAGTTGCGCACCCCGCTCAATGCCATCATCGGCTTTTCCGACATGTTGCTGCACGAGATGTTCGGCAGCTTCAAGGATCCGCGCCAGAAGGAATATGTCGGGCTGGTCAGGGATTCGGGCCAGCACCTGCTTGCCGTCGTCACCTCGATACTCGACGTATCGCGGATCGAATCGGGCGCTTACGCGACCGAGCCGGAACCGTTCCGCTTCCGCGAAGCGGTCGAGATGTGCCAATCGATGATGCGCCTGCAAGCCGAGGCAAAGGCCATCGATCTGCAGGCCCAGATCGCGCCGGACGCAGGCGAAATAAATGCCGACCGTCGCGCCGTGCAGCAGATCCTGATCAATCTCGTCTCTAACGCGATCAAGTTCACGCCCGAAGGCGGCAATGTCGTCATCGGCGCCAAGCGCATCGGCTCGCGGCTGCATTTCTGGGTCCGGGACACCGGCATCGGCATCGCCGAGGAAGATTTCGCCAATCTCGGCAAGCCGTTCATGCAGATCCAGAACGACTATACCCGCCGTTTCGAAGGCACCGGGCTCGGGCTTTCGCTGGTGAAGGGGCTGGTGGCGCTGCACGAGGGCACCATGTCGATCGAAAGCATGCCGGGCGAGGGCACCACGGTGACGATCAGCCTTCCCGTGAACGGCCCGACGGGCCGCTCGGCGGAGAAGGCCGGCGTGGTGCCGATGTCCGCAGTCAAAGCCAAGGCGGACGGTGGCAAAGGGGAGAGCAATGGGTCGCTCCGCAAAACAGCCTAAGGCGGTCAAACGCCGCGGCAATGCCTTCGAGCACGGAGCGATGGCGCTGGGCAGCCTGATCTCGCGCAATCCTGTTGTGGTCGGCGGCTCCACCGCGTTCCTGGTGACGCTGTTCTACGTCTCGGCGAACGCGCTTTGGTACCAGCCTTTTCCGCATGCCGGCGCGTTTTTCGCCACGAGGAGTATCGAGCGCTTTCCCCGGGCGGACAGCGACGAGCCCGAAACCACCATCAATATCGTGCGTCCGGCCGCTGCGCCGATGAAGAGCGACCCGGTCGTCGAGCAGGTCCAGGGCATATTGAAGGATCTCGATTTCTATTCCGGCACCGTCGACGGGATTCCCGGACCGAATACGCGCAAGGCCATCCAGGCCTATCAGCAGAAGGTCGGATTAAATGCCTCCGGCGAGATCGACAGCGTTTTGCTGGATCAACTGGGTGCCACGCCGACGACCGCAGCCGTGGTGCCGCATCCGGTGCCGCGGCCGGTCGAAACGGCCGCTGTTCCAACCGCCATTCCAGCGTCCGCACCGGCAAATGCGGTGGCGCAAACACCTGATCCCCGCATCGTCAAGATCCAGGCCGGACTGAAGGCGTTCGGCAATGACGACATGCGATTGGATGGCGTCGTCGGCGCGCGCACCAAGGCCGCGATCAAGGAATTCCAGGCGCTGTTCGGCTTGCCGGAGACCGGCGAGCCCGACGAGATCGTCTACGTCAAGATGCGCGAGATCGGCCTGACCAACTAAGGGTCGAAACGGCCGCTCGCCGATCGCCTCGCAAAGACCGGTTACGGTCTTCCGGCCAATGCTGTAAGGACCGCCGCATGTCCAGGACTTCTCCATGCGGGTAACCACCGATCTGTGGGTGTCGGCGCTGTTGCGCCGGGTTTTCAGCGCCGGCGGCTTTGCCGCCGTGGTCAAGCGCGGCGCGACGGAAGCCGGCGCGGTTTTCGTGCTGGCGCGGGGCAGGCAAGGGGAGATGGCGCTGTTCGGGCCGGCGCCGCAGACGAGTTACGATTCAGCCAGGCCGGACGACCGTTTTTTCAGCCTGCTTGGCGAAGGCGACGATGCCGCCATCTTCGACGCGCGGCTGGAGCGCGAGAAGAGATTCGATCCGGATATCTGGGTGGTCGAGATCGAGGCGGGCGCCATTCGCGTCGAGGAGCTTATCTCGGTCAAGGCGTCTTAACGGCAAGCCCTTCAAACGCGACGCGCCTTTGGGGTGGCGGTCATATCGGCGCTGTTCGGCTTGCGCAGGTCGGCATTTGCGGCGACGCGCCCAGGCTTGCGAACGATTTTCGACACGGTCTCGGCCTTCCAGCCGCGGAGCCTGTCCAACGCCGCGTCGTGGTGCAGCAGGCGGTAGCGGTCGAGGAAGATGCGGATCGCCTGCGGGTGCGGAAACTCGGTCGGATAGATGGCGGCCGTGATCAGGAACGCCTTGTCTTCGCTGAGGTCGAGCGCCCGCAAGGCGGCCAGCAGCGGTGTGTAATTGTGGCTCGCGGTGAGCGTCCGCGCCGTTGAAAAATCGACTTCGAGCGCATCGGCGAGCGCTGTCTGGAAGAATGCCGCATTGCCGGTCAGCGCGGTCTCGCGCAGATTGACATAGGTTTGTGGCTCGACGAACGGACTGATGGAAGCGCCGCTCTCGGCGCGCATCATGGATCGCAACCGGCGGCGTACAGTTTCAGCGGCATCGGAAGCCTCTTGCCTGTTGACCTCGCCCGCAACCACTTCGGCGTTTTCGGACGCGGCTTTGGCGGTTGTTTCCGGCTGCTGCTGCGACCGCACCAGCGTCGGCCTTTCGAGCACTTTGATGAGATCCGCGATCGTCTGATTGAGATCCTTGCGGCGGGCAATGGCACGGGCATGCGGCAGGCCGTGACGTCCGATCAGCGCGATCAGGTCGACGTCGCTGAGGGCGCGCGAGCGGATGAGCAGCGGAGCGGCGATGTCGACCCGCTCCTGGCAAAGCCGCCGCACCAGCGCGGCGGGTGCATATTCGCATTCGGAAAGGGCTGCCGCGACGTAGCGGCGCGATTCGACCGAGACATTCTCGAACAGCGGCAGCGTCAGGTCTTCGAGCTGCGCGATTTCCCGGCGCGAAGGCCGGGTGAGCGAGCAGAACGCCGATACCGCGGCGCGAAACAGCCTTTCGGCCTTTCCCGATTCAGCTCCTGCTGCGATTTGCCTGAAATCCGAAGCTGACACGAAGGATACGCCCGACACTCGACACGATCTGGACAGCGCTCTGCCGGGCTGTACCGGTTTCGCGTTTCCCAAGAACAAAGATCAATTTAGCGGCGATCCGTTAGCGCTCCGTTAACCTACTGCCTTCTTAATCGACTATGGAGGCGTTGCGTTGTGCTCCGGGGCAACCGAGAGGAATACGCGAACCATGGGCATGGTACTGTCTTTCGTGCCGCGAACGGCGGCAACCAATCGAGCACAACAAACCGCGCCGGCGGCAGTGATCATCTTTCCCGGGGTGCGCTACGAACAGCGGCCGCTGACCGGCGAAACGCGGCCGGCCGGCCCCGACAAGCCGGGACCTTCGGGAACATTGCCGGTACCGCATCACTGAGCATCGGAACCGGCTTAAAAATCCTGCAGTTCGCAGGAACTCTGTTCGAGAAACCGCGAGACGATCGGCTTCCAGCTGTCGTCGGGCACGAACGAACGGATGACGAATACGCCTTCCTCTATCGGCGCCTCGACGAAGATGGCCCCTTGCAGTTCCTCGGGAAGATCCTTGCGGACCTCGATCATCTGGGCCGGCGTCAGCACAACGGTGTCGAGCATGCCTGCGGTCGCGCTGTGGTCGTTGAACGAGTAGATGTTGTGGCCGCCGCGGTCATAGACCGATATCGACCAGAACGGCACCTTGCCCGGCGCCTTGACCCGCACCATCCCCTCGGCAAGATCGAAACGGCATGCCGCCGCATAAAATAGCGGATCGACCGATTTCACCACCGGCGCGCCGCCGGCTTCCGCGTCGAGCCTGGTCATCTTGTAGAGATCCGAAGCCATGGCCAATCGCGACCAGGCGTCGCGTTCGGAGAACTCGGGGACGAGCAGCAGCACGATGATGTGCACGATGCCGGCGCCGAGCAGGCCGAGCAGCACGGCATGCAGCAGGCTACGCATTGCAGCCGACCTTCTGGATTTGTGGCAGCGTGACGTCCGAGAGACCGGTGCTGCTGGCGATCGGCGTGTCGTAGAACGTAAGCACCAAGTACATCTTGCCGGCGCCGCTGGTCAGCAGCCAGTTGCCGGGCGCTGGGCGGCTGCCGACGGAAATGACCACCGAATTGTCGGCCTGGCGCAGCACTTGATAGGACTGCAGCGCAGCCGGCCTCGGCTTGCCGGTCTCGACCACGCCAAGCGACTGGTCGGCGGCATAAAGCGTCCAGAACCGGGCGGTGGGAAAGCCGCCCGCGATCTTGTAGGCACATTGCCGCTGGAGCTGTTCGCCGCCGGAATCGCGCTCGGCTATGAAGGACAGTCCTTCCGCCTGTCCGAGCGCCAGCACGCCTTCGCGAGCCACGCGGGCCTTCGAATAGGGATCTGCCGTCGGCGTGCCGATATCGGGGAAGGCGGTCCATTGGCCGATCCTGATGGCGCCGACGCCATCCTGCAGCTTCAGTGCATACCAGACGCTGCCGCCACCGCCGACGACGGCGATGGCAAGCGAAAGCAGTGTCAGGAAGGCGTTCTTGAGCATGAGGAGGCAGGGAACCGAAGGCCGGGACTGAAAGATTGCCGCTCGGGGATATCGCGGCGCAGGGCCTTGTGGCAAGCGGCCCCGCGCAATTGGGCGTCACAGCGCCGAGAGGGTTTCCGGTGCAGCGGGCGCGTCGAGCACGGGTGCCGCCTGGAACAGCCTGGTCAGTTCCTTCAGGGTCTGGGTGGTCCGGCTGGACAGCACCGGCGGACGCTCGGCGGCGGCATCGGCAGCTGCCTGTTCGGCGTTCTTCTTTTCCGCTTCCTCGGCCTTGGCGGCAATTTCGGCATCGACGAAGGGGTGATCGAGGCCGGGAATCGGTCTGAGGTCGATATTCTGGTGCGCATAGACCATCAGCCGCTGCCACACCATGGCCGGCAGCGTGCCGCCGGTCATCTTGTTGGTCGCGGTGAAGTCGTCATTGCCGAGCCAGACGGCGGCCGTGTAGTTGCCGGTAAAGCCGACAAACCAGGCATCGCGGTAGGACTGGGTCGTGCCGGTCTTGCCGGCGACGACGATGTTTGGAAGGGCCGCGCGCCGGGCAGTGCCGATCACCGGCACCGCCGCCAGCATGGTGTTCATGTATTTGAGCGCCAGCTCCGACAGCACCCGATGCGGCGGCGGCGCATCCTTGGCGAAGTCGTAGACCACCTCGCCGGTACGGGTGAAGAGTTGGCTGACGCCGTGCCGGGTTCCGGCAAGGCCGTTCTGGGCAAATACGCTGTAACCCGTCGCCTGGTCCATCACGGTCATGCCCGACGTGCCGAGCACCATGGTCTTGTGCGATTCCAGCGGCGACTCGACGCCCATCGCCTCGGCCATGGCCTTGATCGGCTTGATGCCGAGATAATCCTTGGCCAGCCGCACCGGCACCGTGTTGATCGATTTGGCCATCGCCGTGATCAGCGTGACGTTGCCGGCCGACCCGCCATTGTAATTGTGGGGCGACCAGCTGCCCCAGGAGATGGGTCCGCCGGAAACCACCGAATCCGGCGTGAAGCCATGCTCCATCGCCGTCGCATAGACATAGGGCTTGAACGAGGAGCCGGTCTGGCGAAGCGCTTTGGTGGCGCGGTTGAACTGGCTGGCGCCGTAGTCGCGGCCGCCGACGATCGCCCTGACCGCGCCATTGGTCTCGATGACGACGATGGCGCCCTCGGTGACGTTGTATTCCTTGCCGAACTGGCGGAGGTGGAACTCCATCGATTCTTCGGCCGCCTTCTGGATGTTGGCATCGAAGGTGGTGTGGGCGACAAGCGAGTGCGGGCCGCCTTTGGCGGCGATCTTCTTGACCTCGTCGAAGGCCCAGTCGAGGTAATAGTCGGGGCTCTTCTGCTCGCCACGGTCGACGATTTCGGCCGGGTGTAATCTTGCCTGCAGCACCTGGCCTTCGGTCATGAAGCCGGAATCGACCAGATTGGACAGCACCACATTGGCCCGCGCCCGGGCGGCGGGCAGGTTTATGTGCGGCGCATATTTGGTCGGCGCCTTGAACAGGCCGGCCAGCATCGCCGCCTCGGCAAGGTTCAGGTCCTTGACGCTCTTGCCGAAATAGAAATCGGCTGCCGCCTCGATGCCGAAGGTGCCGCCGCCCATATAGGCGCGGTCGAGGTAAAGCTGCAGGATTTCCTTCTTCGACAGATTGGCTTCGAGCCACAGCGACAGGAAGGCTTCCTTGATCTTGCGCTCGAATGTCCGCTCATTGGTCAGGAACAGGTTCTTGGCCAGCTGCTGGGTGATGCTCGAGCCGCCCTGGACGACGGAATTTGCCCGCACATTCTCGAATATGGCGCGCGACAGGCCGAGCACATCGATGCCGTAATGGTCGAAGAAACGCCGGTCTTCGGTCGCCAGCACCGCCTTGATGACATGGTCGGGCATCTCGTCGACCGGCACCGAATCGCGCTGGATGATGCCGCGCTGGCCGATCTCGTTGCCGTAGCGGTCGAGGAAGGTGACGGCGAAGTCGCCTTGCGTGCGCCAGTCGCCGGCGGTTATCTGGAAGGCCGGCAAGGCCAGCGCCAAAAGGACGACGATGCCGCCGGCACCGAGCGTAAAGCCTTCACTCAACAGTTCGATCAGGCCGCGGCGCCAGCCGTCGACACGGAAACGCCGCGAGAAGATGGTCGCCGCTTCCCAGAACTGGCGCGCCCTGAAGCCGATTTCGTAGACCGAGGAATCAATCCACGCATCCACCGCCAGCAGCCTTGCGGCGATCGGACCTCTTCTCTTGCGTGGTTCCAAAGGACTGGCCATTCCAGGATCCGGCTGCGGCGATGCCGCCAACTGAGAAACCGCATGCCGGCAATTTCACGGCGGCGCGCCGCTATGACTATTCGTCCATTTTGGCGCTGCCTACAAGGGCGATGAAGGTTCCGCGCTTGCGCGAGGTGCCGAGCATTGGCAGTCGTCACATGGGACGCTTGTCCGCGATCTTTTTCGGGTCGCGGCCTATCATGCCGGCGTTGGCTTTCCTGTGCTTGTCGGCAAGCCTGCGAATGCGATCGAAGCGGCTTTCCTCGGCCACTTCGATTTTCGCCGCTGCCTTTGGCTTCGGGACGAATGCGATCATTGATCGATCTCCTTGCCGATGGTGCGCGCCGGGGAAGATACCCCGGCGGCTGTCTTTCAGGCTTGTTTCCGGCAGTGGCTGGTCAATAGCCGATGCCGCCGGGCGAAGCAGCGGCTTCCTTCGCCGGAACGTCGGTGATCATGGCTTCCGCCGTGATCAGAAGCGCCGCAATGGAGCCCGCGTCCTGCAGCGCCGTCCGTACCACCTTCGCCGGGTCGACGATGCCGGCCTTGATCATGTCGACATAGACCTCGTTCTGGGCATCGAAGCCCTGATTGTGATCCTTGCCCTCGGCGAGCTTGCCGACGACGATCGAACCTTCGACGCCGGAATTCTCGGCGATCTGCCGGATTGGCGCTTCGAGCGCTCTCGACACGATCGAAATGCCCGCTGTCACATCGGCATTGGCTCCGGTCAGCCCCTTCAGCACAGCCTTGGCGCGCAGCAGTGCCACGCCGCCGCCTGGAACGATGCCTTCTTCGACGGCCGCGCGCGTGGCGTTCAGCGCATCGTCGATGCGATCCTTCTTTTCCTTGACCTCCGATTCGGTCGCGCCGCCGACGCGGATGACGGCAACGCCGCCCGCCAGCTTGGCGAGACGTTCCTGCAGCTTCTCCTTGTCATAGTCGGACGTGGTTTCCTCGATCTGCGCCTTGATCTGCTGGACGCGCGCCTGGATGGTGGTCTTCTCGCCGGCGCCGTCGATGATCGTGGTGGTGTCCTTCTCGATCAGCACGCGCTTGGCGCGGCCGAGCATGTCTATGGTGATGTTCTCCAGCTTGATGCCGAGATCCTCGGAAATCATCTGTCCGGCGGTGAGCACGGCGATGTCTTCCAGCATCGCCTTGCGGCGGTCACCGAAGCCAGGCGCCTTGACGGCCGCTACCTTGAGTCCGCCGCGCAGCTTGTTGACGACCAGCGTTGCCAGCGCTTCGCCCTCGACGTCCTCGGAGATGATCAGCAGCGGCCTGCCGCTTTGCACCACGGCTTCGAGGATTGGCAGCAGTGCCTGCAGATTGCCGAGCTTCTTTTCGTGGATGAGGACGTAAGGGTCTTCCAGCTCGGCACGCATCTTCTCGGCATTGGTGACGAAATAGGGCGAGAGATAGCCGCGGTCGAACTGCATGCCTTCGACGACGTCGAGCTCCGTTTCGGCGGTCTTGGCCTCCTCGACGGTGATGACGCCGTCATTGCCGACCTTGTCCATCGCCTTGGCGATCATGGCGCCGACGCTGGTGTCGCCATTGGCGGCAATGGTGCCGACCTGCGCGATCTCTGCTGAGGACTTGACCTTCTTGGCGCGCGCCTGGATTTCCTTGACGACGGCGCTGACGGCAAGATCGATGCCGCGCTTGAGGTCCATCGGGTTCATGCCGGCGGCAACGAATTTGGCGCCCTCGCGCAGGATGGAAGCGGCAAGCACCGTGGCGGTGGTGGTGCCGTCGCCGGCGAGGTCGTTGGTTTTCGAGGCCACTTCGCGCACCATCTGCGCGCCCATGTTTTCGAACTTGTCGGAAAGCTCGATTTCCTTTGCCACGGCCACCCCGTCCTTGGTGACGCGCGGCGCGCCGTAGGCCTTGTCGATAATGACGTTGCGGCCTTTGGGGCCGAGCGTCACCTTGACGGCGTTGTTGAGGATTTCGACGCCGCGCAGCATGCGGTCACGCGCGTCGGTGGAGAATTTGATTTCCTTGGCAGACATGATCTTTTCCAGTTCGGTTGTCGTGGCAAGGCGCTTGCAGCGCCTGAATCAAAGCTCGGAGCGTCCTTTGCGCGCGCGCGGGAGGGCGCGCGGCCTTCCAATCAGGCGGCCTTCTTGGCAGCCACGGTCTTGTCGATGATGCCCGTCTCGCTTTTTTCGATGATGCCCATGATATCGGCCTCCTTCATGATCAGAAGGTCCTCGCCGTCTATCTTGACCTCGGTGCCGGACCATTTGCCGAACAGAATGAGGTCGCCGGCCTTGACGTCGAGCGGGATCAGCGCGCCGCTTTCGTCCCGCGCGCCCGGCCCGACAGCGATCACTTCGCCTTCCTGCGGTTTTTCTTTGGCATTGTCGGGGATGATGATGCCGCCCTTGGATTTGGTGTCGCTTTCGGCGCGCCGAATGACGACGCGATCGTGGAGTGGCCGGAATTTCATGGGGACTCTTTCTGGGGCCAGCTTAGGCGGCCGCCCCTCTCTATAGGCGCCCTGGCACTCGATTGATAGGAGCGCCAAAAAATATTCATAGGGCACATGAAATATTGAACGTATTATCTTGCCTGGTTATCCCCTGGTGTTCGGGCCTTGCCGAATATTAATGAAATTGAATTTCTATCTTTGAACACCTATTTTATGGTGAATTCACATTCACGACTTTCGCTGCAAGGGAGATTTTACCGATGGCCGAAGGCAATCAGAACATCATGGAAAAAGCTCAGGCCCGCTTCATGGAAAATCAAAAGAAGACGGCGGAGCGGAACAAAGCAACTGCCGAATATCTCTCGGAAGCCAAGGCGAGGAGCATCAAAACGGCAAGGCTGAGGGAATTGCGACTGGCCAAGGAAGAGGCGGACCGCGCGGCGGAAGCTCTGAATCCGGTCGCACCAAAGAAGAAGCGGGCGTCACGGGCAGTCAAGAAGGCCGTATCTGCATCGACGGAGGCGAAATCATGAGCCTGACATTTCCCAATCCCAGCCGCAGCTACGACGAGGCAAGCAAACGCATCCGCTTCGTCGGCCATGACGGGATGTTCCAGATTTCCTTCTCTGTCGCAACCGATGCCATCTCCAAGATGCAGCCGGGAACGGCGGCCTCAGAAGCTACCTACCTGGCAGCCTTCGACACGGCTTCCAACTCGATCCACGATGTCGCCAGGAATGCCTATGCCCGCACCCGCAGGAGCATATATGTGCTGACTGCGGCCGATTTTCGCTAGTCCGTCGCGATCCGTCCACAAGACGCTTTGTCAGGGCTTCCGGTCCGCCTTCGCTCGCCGCTTGACGTCGCGACCGTTCAGCCGGTCGACCATCGCGTCCGCATCGCGCGTGTTCAAACTGGCCGTGAGTTGCTGCTTGAGCTCGACCGGCTGGCCGGTGAAGACGTCGAAGACGGTCCAGCTGTGAGGATGTTCCATACGGAGCGCGTAGCGCTTTGCCATCTTGGGTCCTTTCGTTTCCGCCCAATCAATGAATGTCGCTCGATCAGGCCTGGGCGATGAAGAATACTGCCGCCACGACAAGCACCGTCCACAAAACGACGGACAGCTTCAGGGCCAGGCTACCGTACGCCGAGAGCACCTCCCGAGTGTGGTTGACCAGACTCTTGACGGTCATCGACATGGTCGACGCCGCAATCGCGACCGGCGGCGCCTTGGCCCCAAGCTTTCCGAAGACAGGCAGCAGCGACGGCTCGCGCACGAAAAACGACCTCGAATGTCTGGAAACCAGACATCGTCATAGCATCCTTTTTTCGAACTCCTGCATGCCAAATGACTTCGCGCAGGTTGGCATCACCCTCAAGGGTCCGTGGCGCGGACGGCCGGGGCGTCGCGCATTCCAGGAGCAGGGCTTATTGCCGAGATCATGAAGGTTCATAATCCGCATGAGACGCGCTGATTCGCGCTTTGGCGGGATGCCTTCATGCAACGCAGCTACGCAGCCGGGAGGTCGACGCGACGGACGAAGGGAAAGACGATGACCGCGCCGGCCGTCGAATTGCAGAAGGCCATATTCGAGGCAGTGAATGACGATCCCGATTTATCGGCGGCACTGGGCGACGCACGATTGTTCGACCGTGCGCCGGAAAATGTTGCGTTCCCCCACATGACCTTCGGCCGCACCAGCGTCTACGATTGGGCAACGGGAATGGAGAACGACGCAGAACAGTTGCTGACGTTGCATGTCTGGTCGAAATCAGAGGCCAGCAAGGAAACCAATGACATCATGGACCTTGTTAGCACCCGCCTGCGCGATACGGCTCTCTCGCTCGGCGAACATCGCCGCGCCTACCTCAAGCTCGAATTCGCCGAAGCCCGCTACGACGAGGACCTTTCGGCCCATCACGGGCTGCTGCGCTTCCGCGCCGTGATCAAGGACGAGGGCTGACCACCGGGCATTTTTTACAATCCGGCAATTTTGTTCTTGCTTTGTGCCGGCAGCTATGCTACTAATTCGCCTATGGTGCTGATGGCGCCAGCGACCCGCCGCAGAGGCGGGTTTTTATTTCCGGTCGGTTCGCCTGAATCTGCCTTCGGTTGCCGGATCGATTATCGAAGTCGGGGCAAACCTGAAGCGATTGCCTTTCACTGCCAAACGATGCCCGGTTGTCGGCGAAGGATCGGAGGGCTAGGTTAAACTTGGCAATTTCGCGGGATGGGCGGCGAAATGGCAATCCGGTAATCTCGCGCTTCAGGGGTGTGGCGGGCATGCATTCGAGCGTTCACCGTTCATATCACGTTCAGCACCGGCGCGTTAGAACGCTGACCATGAAAACCCTTCGCTCCCACTTCCGGACCGCGGCACTGGCGCTGTCAGCCGCCGGTCTGCTTGCGTCGCAGGCGATGGCGATCCCCGTTGTCGTGCCCGAGCAGCCCCAACCGGTCGTCCTCGCCGCCTCCGACTGCTATGCGATCGGCCAGCAGGTGGCCGAGCAGAATGGCGGCACCTTGGCCAAGGCCTCGCAGTCGACACGCGGCGGCCAGCCCGTCTGCGTCATCGTCGTGCTGGTTCCGGGCAAGGAAGGGCAGCGTCCGCGTCGCTCGGAGATCGTCGTTCCGCTGAACTGAACCGTGCCGTTTCCCAGACTGCCGGAATCGGCCTATATCTGAACAGCTTCAACAGGCCTTCCGCATGCGCGTACTCGTCGTCGAAGATGACAAGGATCTCAACCGGCAGATCGGCGACGCGCTGGTCGATGCCGGCTATGTCGTCGACCGCGCTTTCGACGGCGGGGAAGGGCACTTTCTCGGCGACACCGAGCCCTACGATGCCGTGGTGCTCGACATCGGCCTGCCGCAGATGGACGGCATCAGCGTGGTCGAGCGATGGCGGCGCGGCGGCCGCAAGATGCCGGTGCTGATCCTGACGGCACGCGACCGCTGGAGCGACAAGGTTGCCGGCATCGACGCCGGCGCCGACGACTACGTCACCAAACCCTTCCACATCGAGGAAATCCTGGCCAGGGTGCGGGCCTTGATCCGGCGTGCTGCCGGGCACGCTTCGTCCGAACTGACCTGCGGGCCGCTCCGCCTCGACACCAAGGCCTCCAAGGCCGACGTCGACGGCGTGCCGCTGAAGCTGACCTCGCACGAATTTCGCTTGCTTGCCTATTTGATGCACCACATGGGCGAGGTGGTGTCCCGGACCGAGCTGGTCGAGCATCTCTACGACCAGGATTTCGACCGCGATTCCAACACGATCGAGGTCTTTGTCGGACGGCTTCGCAAGAAGATGGGCATCGACATGATCGAAACTGTTCGCGGCATGGGCTACCGCATGCGTAAGCCGGAGGCGTAACGCGGAACCGCTGCCTACAAAACCCGCCGTCTCGAACACGCCGTCGCTGCGGTCATGGCCGCGTTCGGTGGCGTTTCGCGTCATCGCCTTTTCCACGGTCTGGGCGATCCTCACTCTGGTCGTCATCTTCACCTTGATCACCACGCTCTATCGCCAGGCCAGCGAGCGCGGTTTCGACAGCCTGCTTTCGGCGCATCTGTTCAACCTGATCGGCTCGGTCGGCGTTTCTGAAAGCGGCCAATTGACCGGCGCCCCCGACCTTGGTGATTTGAGGTTCTCGGAACCGAATTCCGGCTGGTACTGGTCGGTCGAGCCTGCCTCGGAAGGCGTGCACGGCGATCTCCATTCGTCGTCGATGACCAAGGCGATCCCGTCGCCAAGCGTTGCCGAGGTGCCCTTCAATGCCAGCTTCCAGCGCAGCTATTCAGCGGACGGCATCGAAGGCGAGCAGTTGGAGGTGTTCGAGAGCGAGTTCGTGCTCGATGCGAAAAACCGCGCCGCGCGCTTCCGCGTCATGGGCAACCAGACCGAGCTCGAGCAGGAAATCGCCACCTTCCAGCGGCGCCTTTTGACCTATCTGTCGCTGTTCGGCGTCGGCATGATCGCCATCAATGCGATTGCCATCCTGCTCGGCCTGCAGCCGCTGCGCCGGGTCAGGAATGCGCTTGCCATGGTGCGCGAAGGAACCGCGCAGCGCCTAGATGGCCGTTTCCCGGCCGAGATCGAGCCGCTCGCCAACGAGACCAATGCGCTGATCGAGAACAACAGGCGTATCGTCGAGCGGTCGCGCACGCAGGTCGGCAACCTCGCGCACTCGCTGAAGACGCCGCTTGCCGTGCTGCTCAACGAGGGACGGGCGCTGGGTGGCGCCAAGGGCCAGCTGATCGCCGAGCAGGCCGCTTCCATGCAAAAGCAAGTGGACCATTATCTGCAACGTGCCCGCGTCGCCGCGCAGCGCGACAGCGTCGTCTACCGTACGCCGGTGGCGCCGCTGGTCCAGCGCATGGTTCGGGTGCTGCAAAAGCTCAACCCGCAGACGGCGCTGTCGCTGTCGCTGCCGGCCACCGACATCGTCTTTGCCGGCGAACGCGAGGACCTGGAGGAGCTGCTCGGCAATCTGCTCGACAATGCGATGAAATGGGCAAGGAGCGCGGTCGCCGTTTCGGTCAAGCCAATCTCCAGCAAAGGTGGCGCTGGCACGGAAGGCGCAGCCAACCTGTTCGAGATCAGCATCGAGGATGACGGCCCCGGCATTCCCGACGACAAGGCGCGCGAGGTGTTGCAGCGCGGCCGGCGGCTCGACGAGACAAAACCGGGCAGCGGGCTCGGACTTGCCATTGTCGCCGACCTTGTCAACGAGTATGGAGGCTCTCTGGCGCTGGAACGATCCATCATGGGTGGATTGAAGGCGATGGTTCGATTGCGGAGCCTTCAGTAATGCTTTTCCAGATTGCTTTTCCAGGTGGCTGGCTGCGGCCAAATTTCCGACAAACATCGACATTATGGCCGCGCCAGCTGCTGACAGCGCGGCGGTCCAGCTCAAGAAAGCCGGTATTGGCATGAAGATTCGCGTCGCGCTCGTTTCCGCCCTGCTCGCCGTCTCCGGCTGCACGACGCTCGGCAAGGGCCCGGCCGTTACGGTGACGCCGGCCTTGACGCCCCCCAGCGGCGCCAAGGTGGCGACGACGATCATCTCCGCCATGGGCGGCGGCCTCGTCGGCGGCTCTATCGGCGCCGGCCTGAGCGAGACCGAGAAGCGCAGCGCGCTCGAGGCGGAATACAAGGCGCTTGAATACACGGCGAGCGGCCAGAAAGTGGCTTGGAAGAGCGACAGTTCGGCCCATCGCGGCGAAGTGGTCGCCGCCCAGCCCTATCGCGTCGGCTCGCAGGACTGCCGGCAATACACCCATACGGTGTTTACCGGCACCGCCGGCGCCACCGCGCGCGGAACCGCCTGCCGCAATGCCGACGGCAGCTGGACGCCGCTGACGTAGAGCAATTCCAGGAAAAGTGTGAAACGGTTTTCCGTCCGGAATTGCGCAAAAACAAAGACGCCCGGCCGTCGATCCGCCGATACCGGTCCGGCACTAAAGCGCGTCGCGTTCGACCGGCGTCATGCGACGCGCTATAGGTTCTTGTTTTGATGCATGGTCGTTATCGCAAAACCGCTGCACACTTTTGCGCGACATGCATTATCGATCGGAGCGGCCCCGCCAAAGCGTCGCAGCAGGCTTGTGTTGGCAGGGCAAGGGTCTCGTTCTATTGGAAGAGCCATGCTGTTTTGGGTCATAGCCGCACTCCTGACGCTGGGCGCAAGCTTGGCGGTGCTGCTGCCGTTGGCCGGCGGATCGAAGAACGCGTCCGCTGCCGGCGATCACGACCTTGAAGTCTATCGCGACCAGCTGGCCGAGCTTGACCGCGATATGGCGCGTGGCCTGATCCGGCCAATGGAGGCCGAAGAGGCACGCGCCGAAATCGCCCGCCGCATCCTTCGCCTGAGCAATGCCGGCCACGCCGACGAGACGGCGACGCAGCCGACGCGGTCGACAAGGCTGGTGGCGACGGCGGCCGTGCTGCTGGTTCCGCTGGTCAGCTGGGGCCTCTATGGCCAGCTCGGCTCACCCGACCTGCCGTCGCAGCCGCTCAGCGAACGCCTGGCCAAGAACCCCGCCGACAGCTCGGTCGACGAGCTGATAGCCCGCGCCGAGGCGCACCTGGCGGCCAACCCATCCGATGGCCGCGGCTGGGACGTGCTGGCGCCGGTCTATCTGCGCATGCAGCGATACGCCGATGCGGTGACCGCCTATCGCAACGCCATCCGCCTCGACGGCGACAGCGCCGCCCGCCAGGCGGGTCTTGGCGAGGCGATCGCCAATGCGGCCGGCGGCATTGTCTCCGCCGAAGCGCAGGCGGCTTTCGAGGCGGCGTTGAAGCTCGATCCGGCCAATCCGAAGGCCGCGTTCTATCTCGCCATGGGCATGGCACAGGACGGCCGCATAGCTGAAGCCACGGCGGCCTGGCAAAAGATGCTTGCCGCCTTGCCGCAGGGCTCGCCGTGGCGCGGCGCCGTCGAGCAGGCGCTGGCCGAATCCGCCGCCCGCAGCGTCGCTTCGGAGGCGCCCGCGAAAGGGCCGACCGCCGAGGATATCGATGCTGCCTCCTCGATGTCGCCGCAGGACCGGCAAGCCATGATCAGCACCATGGTTGCCGGCCTCGACGAAAGGCTTCGGCAAAATCCGCGCGACGAGGAAGGGTGGATGCAGCTCGTTCGTTCCTATGCCGTACTGGGCAAGACAGATCAGGCGCGTGACGCGCTCAATCGCGGTATCGCCGTCTTTGGCGCGGACAGTGACCAGGCCAGGAAATTCACCGCCTTTGCCGCCTCGCTTGGCGTGACGGCGACGGAGTAGACGATGACGCGCAAGCAGAAACGACTGTCGGTGATCGCAGCGGGGCTGGGGTTTCTCGGTGTTGCCACCGGGCTGACCTTCTACGCGCTTGGCCAGAAGGCCTCCTATTTCTACATGCCGGCCGATCTGGCCACCGCCAGCCTTCAGCCGGGCCAGCGCATCAGGCTCGGCGGTCTCGTCGAAAAAGGCACGGTCGAGCGTGGCCAAGGCGCCACCGTCGCCTTTTCGGTGACCGACAACCAGAAGAACGTCAAGGTCACCTATACCGGCATTCTTCCCGACCTCTTCCGCGAAGGGCAGGGCGTGATCACCGAAGGCTCGTTTGGCCCTGACGGAATCTTTGTCGCCGACAGCGTGCTGGCCAAGCATGACGAGACCTATATGCCCAAGGAAGTGGCCGACGGCCTCAAGGCCAAGGGCGTATGGCAGGAGAGCAAGAGTGACTAGCGGGTGCGGTGACAATGGTTGAAACCGGACATTTCGCCCTGGTCCTGGCGTTTGCGCTGGCCCTGGTGCAGACGATGGTGCCGCTGTTCGGTGCGCGCACCGGCAACCACAAGATGATGGCCGTCGGCGCACCGGCCGCGCTGACCGGCTTTGCCTTGACGGCGCTGTCTTTCGTGGCGCTGGCAACCGCCTACGCCGGCTCCGACTTCTCGGTTGAGAGCGTCTGGGAGAACTCGCATTCGCTGCAGCCGCTGATCTACAAGATCACCGGAACCTGGGGCAATCACGAAGGTTCGATGCTGCTCTGGGTGCTGATCCTGACCTTCTTCGGCGCGCTCGTCGCCGTCTTCGGCGGCAATCTTCCGGCGACGCTCCGGGCCAATGTGCTTGCCGTGCAGGGAGCGATCGGCGCCACTTTCTTCCTGTTCATCCTGACGACGTCGAACCCGTTCGTCAGGCTCAATCCGGCGCCTATCGAGGGCCGCGATCTCAACCCGATCCTGCAGGACCTCGGCCTCGCCATCCATCCGCCGCTGCTTTATCTCGGCTATGTCGGTTTCTCGATCTGCTTTTCCTTCTCTGTCGCTGCCCTCATCGAGGGCCGCATTGACGCTTCGTGGGCGCGCTGGGTAAGGCCGTGGACATTGGTTGCCTGGATGTTCCTCACCGGCGGCATCGCCATGGGCTCCTACTGGGCCTATTACGAGCTCGGCTGGGGCGGCTTCTGGTTCTGGGATCCGGTCGAGAACGCATCCTTCATGCCGTGGCTGGCGGGCACGGCGCTGCTGCATTCGGCGATCGTCATGGAAAAGCGCTCGGCGCTGAAGATCTGGACGCTGCTTCTGGCGATCCTGACCTTCTCGCTGTCGCTGCTCGGCACCTTCCTGGTGCGCTCTGGCGTGCTGACCTCGGTGCACGCATTCGCCACCGATCCGACGCGTGGCGTGTTCATCCTCTGCATCCTGACGCTGTTCATCGGCGGCTCGCTGGCGCTGTTTGCCGTGCGCGCCTCCCGGCTGACGGCCGGCGGCCTGTTTCACCCGATCTCGCGCGAAGGCGCGCTGGTCCTGAACAATCTGTTCCTGACCACCGCCACCGCCACCGTGCTGGTCGGCACGCTCTACCCGCTCGTGGTCGAAGCCCTGTCTGCCGACAAGATTTCGGTCGGCGCGCCGTTCTTCAACCTGACATTCGGCCCGCTGATGGTGCCGCTCTTGGTCGTCGTGCCGTTCGGGCCGCTGCTCGCCTGGAAGCGCGGTGACATTTTCGCGGTCGCCCAGCGCCTGATGGCGGCTTTCGCGGCGGCGCTGCTCGCCGTGCTGGTGACGGCCCTGTTCATCGATGGCGCTTCGGTGTTGGCGGCACTCGGTGTCGGCCTTGCCTTCTGGCTGATCTGCAGCGCGCTCACCGATCTCGCCGTCAAATCCGGCTTCGGCACCGTCGCGCCCGCCACCATGCTCAGGCGCTTCGCCGGCCTGCCGCGCTCGGTCTTCGGCACAGCGCTTGCGCATCTCGGCCTCGGGCTGACAACGCTCGGCATTGTCGGCACGCTTTGCTTCGGCACCGAAAAAATCCTGTCGATGCATGCCGGCGAGACCGTCGAACTGTCCGGCCACAAGCTGCGCTTCGAGGGGCTCTACCCGGCCCAGGGGCCTAACTACAGTGAGGATCGCGGCCGCTTCGCCCTGCTTGGCGCCGACGGCAGCGTCGCAGGCGAGATCACCTCGGCCAAGCGCTCATATCCGGTGCGCCAGATGACCACGACCGAATCCGGCATCAGGACGATCGGCTTCAGCCAGCTCTATCTTTCGCTTGGCGACGAGGGCAGCGATGGCTCTGTGGTCGTTCGTTTGTGGTGGAAGCCGCTGGTGACGCTGATCTGGGGCGGCGGACTGGTGATGATGGCGGGCGCGGCGATGTCGCTGCTCGACCGCCGCCTGCGCGTCGGCGCACCGTCGCGCCGCAAGGCTGCGGCCGGCGTGCCATCGGCGAGCCCGCAATGAAAAGGGTCACGCTGGCCTCGCTGGTCCTGCTGCTGGCGCTGTTGTTCGCCGGCGCCGCGCAGGCCGTCAAGCCCGACGAGGTGCTGGCCGACCCGGCACTCGAGGCGAGGGCGCGCGCATTGTCGGAAGGCCTGCGCTGCATGGTCTGCCAGAACCAGTCGATCGACGAGTCCGATGCCGACCTCGCCCGCGACCTGCGCATCCTTGTGCGCCAGCGCCTGGTCGCCGGCGATACCGACCGGCAGGTGATAGACTATGTCGTTTCGCGCTACGGCGAATTCGTGCTGCTGAAGCCACGCTTCAATCTGCGCAATGTTTTGCTCTGGGGGACGCCAGTTCTTCTGCTGCTCGTTGGCGGGACATTCATCCTGCTGGCCGCCCGCTCGCGCCGTTCGACGGTGACCGCTGGATTAACTGCCGAGGAACAGGCGGCGCTGGACAAGATGCTCCGCCGCGATTGATCGATACATTACGAAAGTTTCATGTACCGGAAATGGCGTCGTAATGTGCGGCTCTCTATTTCCTTTGTCGAGGATGCCAATCAAGGGGCGTCCCTTGAAAAGAGGATACGAGAACCATGAATGTTGCCCCCAATTCATATCTACGCACCCGCAAACGCCTGCTGGCCGCAGCCGCATCCCTGGCCATTGCCGGCGCAATCGGCTTTGGTGCTGTTGCCACCGGGACAGCCCCGGTGCTGGCCGACGCCGTGCGTGTCGAGGCACCGCAGGTCCCGAGCTTCGCCGATGTGGTCGAGCGCGTTTCGCCGGCGGTCGTCAGCGTGCGCGTCAAGGCCAAGATCCAGTCGACGGCCGATGACGGTTCCGGCCAGATGGACGACGAGGACGGTCTAGGCAATCTTCCCGACAACCCGCAGCTGCGCCGGTTCTTCCGCGAATTCCGCGGCTTTGGCGATCAAGGCGGCGATCAGGGCCCGAACGGAATGCGCCGTTTTGGACATCGTGACCGTAACAACGACCAGCCGCGGCCGGTGGCGCAAGGGTCCGGCTTCTTCATCTCCGATGACGGCTATCTCGTCACCAACAACCATGTCGTCGAGGAGGGCACCGCCTTCACCGTGGTGACCAATGACGGCAAGGAACTCGACGCCAAGCTGATCGGCACCGATCCGCGTACCGATCTTGCGGTGCTCAAGGTCGATGACGGCAACAAGTTCACCTATGTCGACTTCGCCGACGATTCCAAGGTTCGCGTCGGCGACTGGGTGGTGGCTGTCGGCAATCCGTTCGGCCTCGGCGGCACGGTTACCGCAGGCATCGTTTCGGCCCGCGGCCGCGATATCGGCGCCGGTCCCTATGACGACTTCATCCAGATCGACGCCTCGGTGAACCGCGGCAATTCGGGTGGGCCGACCTTCAACCTCAACGGCCAGGTTGTCGGCATCAACACCGCGATCTTCTCGCCGTCGGGCGGCAGCGTCGGCATTGCCTTCGACATTCCCGCTTCGACCGCCAAGCAGGTCGTGCAGGATCTGATGAAGAACGGTACAGTCCAGCGCGGCTGGCTCGGCGTCGAGATCCAGCCGGTCACGCCCGAAATCGCCGAGTCGCTTGGCCTTGGGTCCGGCAAGGGCGCGCTCGTTGCCAGCGCGCAGGACAACGGTCCCGGCAAGAAGGCCGGCATCACCGCCGGTGACGTGATCACCCAGGTGGACGGCAAGGACGTTGCTTCGCCGAAGGAACTCGCCCGTTTGATCGGCGCTTACCCGCCCGGCAAATCTGTCGATGTCACGGTGTGGCGCAACGGCAAGAGCGAGGCGGTCAAGGTCGATCTCGGCAAGCTGCCGTCGAGCGACAAGCAGGCCTCGGCCGACCAGCAGCCTGCCCCCGCGCCGAAGACCGACACGCTCGCCGATCTCGGCCTGACCGTCACCAAGTCTGACAATGGCAAGGGCCTTGTGGTGACCGATGTCGACCCTGACAGCGATGCCGCCGATCGCGGCATCCAGCCCGGCGACGTCATCACCTCCGTCAATTCGGCGGAAGTGAACGGCGCCGGCGACGTCGACAAGGCGATGGCCGACGCGGTGAAGTCCGGCCGCAAGGCGGTGCTGATGCAGATCACCCGCGACGACAGCAACCGCTTCGTCGCACTGCCTGTCGCCAAGGGCTGAGCGCATGACCCCGAACACGTATTCCGTTTTCGGAAAGGCTCATGCGCCGATTCAAGGTGCTAGAGCGTCCTTTGCGCGTCCAAGAGGACGCGCGGCGCTCTAGTGGTCGACTTTTCCGGTGCGGCGGTTTTCAACACCCCCGAGCCGCCGCACGGGAAAGCACGGGGCCTGAATACGTTCGTCAGTCATCGTGTTCCGCCCCAGCGGCAGCGGGCCTCCCATCGCCCGCTGCCGCTCGAACATGCCGCTCAAGGCGTGAGGCGGTTTTAGGCTACGACATGCTAAAACAAAGACTTACCGCGTATCCCTGAATCACTTTGTTCGCGATACGCCATGGAGAAGGCCACGATGCATATGCCGGCCACTCAATCTTCCAGCGAAATCGCGTATAACGGTTCTATGAAGATTCTCGTCATAGAAGACGATCGCGAGGCAGCCGACTACCTGCAGAAGGCGTTCGCCGAGGCCGGCCATACCGCCCATGTCGCCGGCGACGGCGAAACCGGCTTCGCGCTCGCTGATTCCGGCGACTATGACGTCATGGTCGTTGATCGCATGATGCCGCGCCGCGACGGCCTGTCCGTCATTGCCGGGCTCAGGTCCCGGGGCAATACGACGCCCGTGCTGATCCTGTCGGCGCTCGGCGAAGTCGACGACCGGGTCACCGGTCTGCGCGCCGGCGGCGACGACTATCTGACCAAACCCTACGCCTTTTCCGAACTGCTCGCCCGCGTCGAGGTGCTGAACCGCCGCGCCAGCGCCAGGGAAGCCGAAACCGTCTACCGGGTCGGTGATCTCGAACTCGACCGGCTGTCGCACTCGGTCCGGCGCGCCGGGCGCGAGATAACGCTGCAGCCGCGCGAGTTCCGCCTGCTGGAATATCTGATGCGCCATGCCGGCCAGGTGGTGACCCGCACCATGCTGCTCGAGAATGTCTGGGACTACCATTTCGATCCGCAGACCAATGTCATCGACGTTCATATCTCGCGGCTGCGGGGCAAGATCGAGAAGGGCTTCGACAAGCCGATCCTGCACACGGTTCGCGGCGCCGGCTATATGCTGAAAAGCGGCTAGAACCCCATGGCTCTTTCCGTGCCGGCCATCATGAAGACGACGGCAGCGCGGCTTTCGGCGCTCTACCTCCTGCTGTTCGCCATCTGCGCGGTGCTGCTCGTGTTCTACATGACCTCGCTGTCGGCGCGCATGCTGACCGGCCAGACCCAGGACACGATCAACGACGAGGTGCTCGGCCTCGCCCGCGCCTATCAGCGCGGCGGCCTCCCGCTGCTGGTCCGCGTCGTCGAGCAGCGCTCCCGCCAGCCCGGCGCCAATCTCTATCTGATCGCCGATGCCAACGGCCAGATCCTGACCGGCAACGTGCAGAGTCTGGAGCCGGGCGTGATCGAGGCCGAGGGCTGGACCACCGAGCCGTTCTCCTACCGCCGCTTCGGCGAGGGCGAGCTCGAGCGGCAGCGCAACCCGGTCTCCGACCCGAACGGGCCCGCCCAGAGCGAAGTACAGGCCGAAGGCGAGAAGGGCCATAACGCCATTGCCCTGGTGCTGCGCCTGCCCAACCAGATGATCATGCTGGTCGGCCGCGACCTCGGCGAGCCGGAGCGCTTCCGCGCCGTCATTCGCCGCGCTCTGATGCTGGCGCTCGGCATGATGGGCGTCGGCGGGCTGCTGATCTGGTTCTTCGTCGGGCGCGCGGCGCTGAAGCGCATCGACAGCGTGTCGGAGGCGAGCCGCCGCATCATGGGCGGCGATCTTTCCGGCCGGCTGCCGGTCACCGGCGCCGGCGACGAGTTCGACCGGCTGTCGGAAAACCTCAATTCCATGCTGGCCAGGATCGCCACGCTGAACGAGGGCCTGAAGCAGGTCTCCGACAACATCGCCCACGACCTGAAAACGCCGCTCACCAGGCTGCGCAATCGCGCCGAGGCGACGCTTTCCGGCAAGCACAACACCAGCGACTACCGGCAGGCGCTGGAAGGAACGATCGCCGAATCCGATCAGCTGATAAAGACCTTCAACGCCATCCTGATGATCTCGCGACTGGAAGCCGGCTATTCCTCGGAAAGCACCACGAGGGTTGATCTGGCCGCTGCCGTGCACGACGTCGTCGAACTCTACGAGCCGGTAGCGGAGGAGGCGGGCGTGACGCTCGAAACTTCGGTGCAAGGTTCCTTCGCCGTCAACGGCAATCGCGAGCTGATTGGCCAGGCGCTGTCCAACATCGTCGACAACGCGATCAAATATTCGACCGACTCGACCTCCAGGCCTATGGTTCGCGTGACGCTGGAGCGTGTCGGTAGCGAGATCAGACTCGCCGTCTCCGACAACGGCCAGGGCATTCCCGACGATGTTGACCGCGCCAGGGTGACCGAGCGTTTCGTGCGGCTGGAAAAGAGCCGCTCGCAGCCGGGATCCGGCCTTGGCTTGAGTCTCGCCAAGGCGATCATGACATTCCACAATGGACGGCTTGAGCTTCTGCCCGGCAATCCCGGATTGTCGGTCGTCATGAGTTTTCCCGGGCGGGAGGATCGCTGATGGTTGCGAGGATGGCAGTGCGACGCCTCGAAACGGACTGGCTGTTGAAGCCGGCGGTAGAGCTCGTTCCGCTGGATGCAAGCCGCGCCAGGCAGGAATTGTCGGAGATCGCCGACGCCGCGCGGCAAAAGGAACTGCCGCGACTGGCGAAATTCTTGGCAGGCAAGGGGGTCGTCCAGGATTTCCTCGCCGCCGTGTTCGACCTGTCGCCGTTCCTGCGCGATACCGCGCGCCGCCGGCCGCGGATACTCGATGCGCTTTTCGACGGGAGCGTCGAGGCGCGGCTGTCATCGATCGGCGCCGCGGTCGACAAGGCGGCACGCGTAGAGGCCGTCTCCGAAAGCAGCCTGATGATGGAGCTGCGCCAATGTAAGGCGGAGGCTCATTTCCTGATCGCCTTGGCCGATCTCGCCGGCGAGGCCGAGACCTCGCTGACGGTGCGGCGACTGAGCGACCTTGCCGACGCCTGCACGCGTGCGGCTGTCGATTTCCTGCTCCGCGACGCGCATGAGCAAGGCAAGCTCCGATTGCCGGATGCCAAAAATCCGGCGCGACGCTCGGGCTGGATTCTGCTCGGCATGGGCAAGCTCGGCGCGCATGAGCTGAACTTCTCCTCCGACATCGACCTCGTCGTCTTCTTCGACCCCGATGCGCCTGCCGTCGTCGATCCGCTCGATGCCACAGAGCTGTTTTCGCGCCTGACCCGCCGGCTTGTTCGTATCCTCCAGGACCGCACCGAGCACGGTTACGTCTTCCGCACCGATCTCAGGCTTCGTCCCGACCCCGGCTCGACGCCGCTGGCGATCCCGGTCGAGGCGGCGCTGCGCTACTATGAGGCGCGCGGCCAGAACTGGGAGCGCGCCGCCATGATCAAGGCCCGCCCGGTGGCTGGCGATCTTGCCGCCGGCGCCGCGTTCCTGAAGGAACTGCAGCCCTATATCTGGCGCAAATACATGGACTATGCGGCGATTGCCGACGTCCATTCGATCAAGCGCCAGATCCATGCCCACAAAGGCCATGGCGAGGTCGCGGTCAAAGGCCACAATGTCAAGCTCGGTCGCGGCGGCATCCGCGAGATCGAGTTCTTCGTCCAGACCCAGCAGCTTATCGCCGGCGGCCGCTTTCCCGAACTGCGCGGCCGCGAGACCGTGCCGATGCTCGGCGAGCTCGCCGCGCGCGGCTGGATCACCGCCGACGCGCGCGATGCGCTCACCAGGCAATACTGGTTCCTGCGCCGCGTCGAACATGCCATCCAGATGGTTGCCGACCAGCAGACGCATATCCTGCCGGAGGACGAAGAGGGCCTGGAGCGCGTCGCCCGCATGCTGGGCTTTGCCGATGCGGCAGGCTTTGCCGAAACGTTCCGCGCGGCGCTGCACCAGGTCGAGCGCCACTACGCAGCGCTGTTCGAAACCGCGCCGGAGCTTTCGGCCGGCATCGGCAATCTGGTCTTTACCGGGGACGTCGACGATCCCGATACCTTGCAGACCTTGCAGCGGCTCGGCTTCCAGCGGCCGAGCGACATCTGCCGGGTTATCCGCGGCTGGCACTTCGGCCGCTACCGCGTCACCCGGTCGGCGGAGGCGCGCGAGCGGCTGACCGAACTGACGCCGGCGCTGCTGCAAGCCTTCGGCCAGACGCGGCGGGCGGACGAGGCAGTGATCCGCTTCGACGAATTCCTTGCCGGCCTGCCTGCCGGCATCCAGCTGTTTTCGCTGCTGCAGTCGAATCCGGCTTTGCTGAAGCTGATGGCGACTATCATGGGCGCGGCACCGCGGCTGGCCGCCATCATCACGCGCCGGCCGCATGTCTTCGATGGGCTGCTCGATCCGGCGCTGCTGAGCGAACTGCCAAACCGCGCCTATCTGTCGGCGCGCCTTGCCGCCTTCCTCGAAGGCGACAGAGCCTATGAAGACGTGCTCGACCGGCTGCGCATCTTTGCTTCGGAGCAAAGATTCCTGATCGGCGTCAGGCTGCTTGCCGGGTCGATCGACCCGCCGCGCGCCGGCCGCGCTTTTTCCGATCTCGCCGACCTGACCATCGAGGCGGCATTGCAGGCGGTGATGGCGGAATTCGCTTTGCGTCATGGCTATATTGCCGGCGGCCGGGTCGCGCTGCTCGGCATGGGCAAGCTCGGCAGCCGCGAACTGACGGCGGGCTCCGACGTCGACCTCATCCTGCTCTACGATCACGACGCCGATGCGGAGGAGTCCGACGGCGACAAGCCGCTTGCCCCGTCGCATTACTACAGCCGGCTGACACAGCGGCTGATCGCCGCCGTTTCCGCGCCGACCGCCGAGGGCGTGCTCTACGAGCTCGACCTTCGCCTGCGGCCGTCCGGCAACAAGGGGCCGGTGGCCACTCATGTCGACGCCTTCAAGAAGTATCAGCGCCAGGACGCCTGGACATGGGAGCACATGGCGCTGGCGCGGGCCCGCACGATCGGCGGCGATGCCGAGCTCTGCCGCGAGATCGAAGGGGACGTTGCCGCAGTACTCGCTCTGCCGCGCGATCCAGCCAAGGTGATGGCCGAGGCATCCGAGATGCGCGCCATGGTCGACAAGGAGAAGCCGCCGCGCGATCCCTGGGACATCAAGCTGATCCCGGGCGGCCTCATCGATCTCGAATTCATTGCCCAGGTTGCGCTGATAACGGGAAAGATCGAGGCAGGCCGCAGGGCCACCGGCACGGCTGAGGTCCTGTCGCGCCTGGCGCCGGATTTCGCCAACGCCCAGGTCAGGCAGGAACTGGTGGATGCCTATTCGCTCTATCTGGCGCTGACCCAGATGATACGGCTTTGCCTCACCGGCGCGTTCGAACGCGACGACGTTCCGCCAGGGCTTTCCGATCTGCTTCTTGCGGTCACCGACCTGCCGGATTTCGGGGTGCTTGAAGCGCACCTCAAGGAGACGTCGCAGAAGGTCAGAAAGGATTTCGACCTTCTGCTTCGTGTGAAACAACCGTGACGGCAACCAGCCGTACGGGCGAGAGCATCGGGCCCAAAATTGCGACCTGCTTTGGGAGGTTCCGATGTTCAATCAAAGAGATGGAGCGGGGGATTGAAGGTCCGCCGCTCTAGCATCGGGGGTGACGATGCAACAGGAGAAGACCATGAGAAAGACAACCAGACTTGCACTCGTTTTCGCAGCCCTGGCCGGCGCCGTCGGCACCGCTGCCTATGCAGACGAGCACTCCGTGGCCGGGCCGCGCGACGGCATGATGATGCGCCTCGGCAAGGTCATGAAGGACAATGACGGCACCATCACCTTCGACCAGTTCTCCGACGCCATGAACGCGCGGCTGAAGAAGATGGTCGCCGACAATGGCGGCAAGCTGACCGTGGCACAGCTCGCCGACGCGCTCGAGAAAGCACGCTTCGAGCAGATGGCCAGGCGCATCATCGCCCGTTACGACACCAAGGGCAACGGCACGCTGACCGCCGATGACATCACCAGCCGCCAGAAGAAGGTCTTCGCCATGCTCGACCGTGACAATGACGGGAAAATCGAGAAGAACGAACTGCCGAAGGGTCCCGGCGGTCACCGCCAATGGGACGGCGAGGGCAATGACGGCGCTGACGGAATGCAGTGAGAATTTGATAACGCTCCGGCGGCGCGCGGCCGCCGGAGACTTATTTTGTCATTCAGGCAGCGGCCCTGACCGCCTGCGCGGCTTTCTTGATCGGGATGCGTACCGAGACGATCGTGCCGGTGCCTTCGGTCGAGCGGATCTTCAAGGCGCCACCCTGAAGTTCGGCCAGCGAGCGCGAGATGGCGAGGCCGAGGCCGGAGCCGGCATGGCTCTTGGAGAACTGGTTTTGCACCTGTTCGAATGGCCGCCCGAGCTTGCTCAGCGCCGCCTTCGGGATGCCGCAGCCATTGTCCTCGATCGTCAGGATCAGCGCGCTGGAAATGCTGCGGGCTCTGACCGAGATGTGGCCGCCTTGCCCGGTGAACTTCACCGCATTGGACAGAAGGTTGATGAGTATCTGCTTGATCGCCCTGCGGTCGGCGAACAGCGTCAGCGAATCGGCGATGCGGGTTTCGACGGTGATCGACTTTTCCGCCGCCTGCAGAGAAACGACGCGAACCGTCTCCCTGATGAGCGGGCAGAGATCGATTTCTTCCTGATCCAAGGCGAACTGGCCGGCCTCGATCTTCGACATGTCGAGGATGTCATTGATCACACCGAGAAGATATTTGCCGCTGCCGTTGATGTCGGTGGCATACTCTTCGTAGCGCGGCGAGCCCAGCGGCCCGAACAGCCGCCGTTCCATCAGTTCCGAGAAGCCGATGATCGCGTTGAGCGGGGTGCGCAACTCGTGCGACATGTTGGCCAGGAATTCGGATTTGGCCCGGTTTGCCGCTTCGGCGCGCTCGGTTTCCTTCATGTATTTGCGATTGAGTTCGACGAGCTCACGCGCCCGTTCTTCTTCCGCGCGGCGGGCAAGGCTGAGGTCATGGATTGTCGCCATCAGCCGGCGCTCGCTGTCGACCAGCTTCTCCTGGTGCAGCTTGATCTGGGTGATGTCGGAGCCGACAGAGACGGTACCGCCGTCCCTTGTCCGCAACTCGTTCACCTGCAACCAGCGGCCGTCGGCAAGCTGGCGCTCGAAGGTCACGCCTCCCTGCGGTCCGTTGGTGTTGGCAAGCCGCCGCTCCGAGGCGAAGGCCAGCATGCGTTCCTCCAGAACGGCGCGCGGAGCGCCCGGCATCACGTCGCGATCCAACAGGCCGTTGTCCTGCTGGTATTTGGAATTGCACATGATCAGGCGCTCGGACGAATCCCACAGCACGAAAGATTCGTTGATGTTTTCGATGGCCGTCCTCAGGCGCAGGTCCGCCGCTTCGGAGCGCAGCGCCAGATGCCGCTGCTCGGTGACGTCGACGGCGATGCCGATCAGCTGGATCTCCGGCGCTTCCGGGTCGATAACGTGTGCTCTTGCGCGCATCCAAACCCATTGCCCGTCGGCATGGCGCATCCGGAACACCTGGTCGATATGGTCGATCTCGCGTGCGACGATCCTGTTGGCGAGTTCGAACAAATCGCCGTCCTCGGGATGAATGATTTCATCGACTTCGCCGAACGACAGCATCGTGTCACAAGGCTCGTAGCCCAGCATGTCGTACATCGAGCGCGACCAGTACATCTTGCCGCGCACCATGTCCCAATCCCACAGGCCGCAGCGGCCGCGCACCAGCGCCATGTCGATGCGCTGGTGGGCTTCGAGATAGATGCGATCGGCGGCCTGGGCGCGCGCCGCCTGGCCGAAATAGGCGTAGAGGATGATGATCAGCACACCGGCCGTCAGCACGAACAGCGTGACGTTGAGTGAGACCGTCTTGCGCCAGGCGTCAAAAACTGCCTCCCGCGGCACGAACGCTGCCGAGGCACCCTTTCGGCCGTTCGCCAGGCTCACTGCCGCGTACCAGTCCTGTTCGCCGATGCTGACCTCCATCACCCCGGCGCGGTCGCCGAACATGAACAGCGGCTGCCCGCCCTGTACGACGCCATCGAGCGACCGGCCCTCCCAGTGCATCGACTGCGGCGATACGGCAATGATCTTGAAGGCGCTATCGGTGATCGCCAGTACGTGGCTTCGGCCCATCGCGCCCTGACGACCGGTGCTCTCCAGCAGGTCCTGGATCGCGCCGGGCGTGGAACCCATGGTCGCATCGGCAGCGATCGAACTGGCCAGTTGGCCGGCGGCCAGCGCAAGGATCGCCTTGGCGTCGCGCTCGATCTCGTCGCGCTCGTTCATCAGTGACAGAAAGCGCAGTACTGCGATGATCAACAGAAACATGATAATGAGGGCCGGTATCGATCGCCGCAACAGCGGCTCGGCTGCCAGCAGCCGTCGGTAGGCAGGTTCGGCGATGAGCCGCGTATTGCCCGCGAGACCGTCGCTTCGCGCCTCGCGCCGCCCAAAAGCCGTCCCACCGGGCGCGCCCCACGCGTCCGCCTTCGCCATAAATGGCACTCCCCGATTTTCTGTCCCGCTTGACGATCCGGCAACGCCGCACTTCCGAATCGTCACTAAAGAATCAAAGGTGATTCGCCTTGTCCAGAGGCGCGGCGAAAAAAGATTAAAAATCGACTAAAATAACGGGGTTTTCGGGGGGTCTTCCCTTTTTCCCACAAGGGGACAACGGAGGTCGCTTACGCCAGGGTGCGCTCGACGATGTCTCGCAAATCGGCCGACAGCTTCTCGGTATTGGCGATCGAAAGCAACGCCTCCCTTGCCTTGGCCTGCCGCACCGGTTCGAGCGAGCGCCACGACCTGAGCGCCGTCGCCAGCCTGGCGGCCACCTGCGGGTTGCGTTTTTCGACCTGCAGCACCGTTTCGACGAAAAGCCGGTAGCCTTGGCCGTCGGCGCGATGGAAGCCGGTCTGGTTGGCGCTGGAAAACGTGCCGATGAGTGCCCGTACCCGGTTCGGGTTGGCCATCGAGAACGCAGGGTGGCCTGTCAAGGCGCGCACCGCGTCGACGGTTTGCGGGCCGGGCACGCTGGCCTGGATCTGGAACCATTTGTCCATGACCAGCGGATCGGTTGCATATTTCGCCTCGAAATCGGCCAGCGCCTTGGTCGCCTCCGGTGAGCCATGGTGACGGTGCGCAAGCACGGTCAACGCCGCGGCCCGGTCGGTCATGTTGGTCGCCGATTGGAAGTGCCCGGCGGCGAGTTCCGCACCTCCCGGCAGCAAGCACAGATAGTCCAGCAGGACATTGCGCAGCGCCCGCCGCCCGGCACTGGCCGCGTCCGGGCTGAACGGACCAGTGTCGGCGAGCCGATCGTAAAGTTTGGAGAATATCTCGCGGTTGGCCTCGGCGATCGCAACCGCCAGCGCCTCGCGCGCCGCGAAAATGGCGTCGGGGTCGATGTTCTTGCCGATGTCGCGGGCGATATCGGCCTCGCCGGGCAGCGCCAGCGCCAGTGCCCGATAGGCGGGTTCGAGCGCTTCGTCGCCGGCTATTTTGCCGGCAAGCCCGGTCAGCCGGGCGCTGAACTCGGGTTGCCTGTGGTCCAGGATCTGGCGGAAGGCTGCAATCAGCGCATCGGTCAAAAGCGTGTTGAACGACTGCCAGCGCGAGAAGGCGTCGCTGTCGTGCCCAGCCAGAAAAAACTGGTCGTCGGGCCGCTGCTCGACCGAAAGTGTCACCGGCGCCGAAAAGCCGCGGTTGAGCGACATGGCTGGACGCTCGCCAATCCCGGAAAACCTGACGACATGGCGGCGTTTGCGGATATGGATGACACCGTCCTCGACGTTCGCCCCTTCGGCGCCGCTGTGGGCTATCGCCTCGCCACCGGCGCCAACCAGGCCGAAGGCAAGCGGAATGTGCATCAGCCGCTTGCGGCTTTCCGACGGCGTTGGCGGCACCGACTGCTCGATTTCGAGCGTGAATTCCCGCGCTGCCGGATTATACGCCGAACTGACGGTCAGGTTCGGCGTACCGGCCTGATGATACCACAGCGAAAACTGCGACAGGTCGCGACCCGAGACGTCTTCGAACACTTTGATGAAGTCTTCGATCGTCGCCGCCTGGCCGTCGTGACGTTCGAAGTAGAGGTCCATGCCGGCGCGGAACGTCTCGGCGCCGAGGATGGTATGGATCATGCGCACGACTTCCGAGCCTTTTTCGTAGACCGTCGCCGTGTAGAAATTGTTGATCTCGCGGTAGCGGCGAGGCCGGACCGGATGCGCCAGCGGCCCTTGGTCCTCGGGAAACTGATGGGCGCGCAGCGTACGAACCTCGGCGATGCGCTTGACGGCGCGCGAGCGCTGATCGGCGGAGAATTCGTGGTCGCGGAAAACCGTCAGGCCTTCCTTCAGGCAAAGCTGGAACCAGTCGCGGCAAGTGATTCTGTTACCTGTCCAATTGTGGAAATACTCATGGGCAATGATGGCCTCGATATTGGCGAAATCGGCGTCGGTCGCGGTTTCCTGGTCGGCCAGCACATATTTGTCGTTGAAGATGTTGAGACCCTTGTTCTCCATTGCGCCCATATTGAAGTCGGACACGGCGACGATGTTGAAGACATCGAGGTCGTATTCGCGGCCGAATGCCTCCTCGTCCCATTTCATCGACCGTTTCAAAGCGTCCATGGCGTAGCCGGCGAGCCTCTCCTTGCCCGGTTCGACATAGATTCCGAGCTCGACCCTGCGGCCAGATAGGGTGACAAAACTGTCCGAGATCTTGCCGAGGTCGCCCGCCACCAGCGCAAACAAATAGGACGGCTTGGGGAAGGGGTCGTGCCAGACCGCATAGTGCCAGCCGCCGGCAAGCTCGCCGCTGCCGGCCGGGTTGCCGTTGGACAAAAGCAGCGGCGCCTCATTGCGCTCAGCTTCGATACGCACCGTATAGACCGACAGGATGTCGGGACGGTCGAGGAAGTAAGTGATGCGGCGAAAGCCTTCGGCCTCGCATTGCGTGCAATAAACGTCGCTGGAGCGATAGAGGCCCATCAGCGCTTCGTTCTGCGCCGGCGCCAACACGGTTTCAATTCTCAGCTGGAAGCACCTTGTCGCAGGGGGGCTGATGATTGTCAGTTGATCGGGCGTGGCGAGAAAATCCGCAAGGCTCGGCTCCTGGCCGTCGATGGCGATGCCGCGGAACGTCAGCCCGTCGCCATCCAGCACCAGTGGCACCGACGCCGCAATCCCGTCGCGGCGTTCGACCGTCAGCACGGCGGTCACATGCGTTGCTTCAGGCGAAAGGCGGAAAGTCAGGCTGGTTTCCGGAATGAGATAATCACTGGGGCGATAGTCTTCGAGCTTGAAGACCTGGCCGGTATCTGTGCGCATTCCTTGATTTTTCCTGTCGATCCGGGTGCGGCGGGCGGGTCCGCTGGTCCAAATAATTTGAAGTCTGCGCTCTTTACACGAAACGCTCCCTCGACAAAACTGCAGCGACGTCTATTTCAGGCGATCATTTCCCAAGCATCATCGCGAGGCTTCCATGACCGTCGTCACGCCGAAATTCGGAACGAGCGCCTCTGTGTTGCGTCGCGAGGATGTGGCCTTCATCAAGGGCGCGCGGGAGGCGGGTACGATCGGGTCGACGCCTGCCGCGCTCAATGCGGTGACCGACGCGCACTACCGCACCTACGGCATCAGGCATATCGACATGCCGGCAACGTCGGCGTGCATCTGGGCGGCGATCGAGGAAGCAAGAGGGGCGTGACAGCCAGACCGGATTTGCCAGTGCTTGCAGTTGGCGACCTTGCCGGCGAGCACAGCACGCTGACCGGGATCTTGCTCAAGATCGTATCGGTGGCGGTCTTCGTCGGCATGTCGTCCTGCATCAAGGCGGCAGGCACCGTCCCGGCGGGCCAGATCGTCTTCTTCCGCTCCTTCTTTGCCATTTTTCCGATCATCGCCTTCCTCGCCTTGCAGGGAAAACTCGGAACCGCCTTTTCGACAAAGCGCCCGCTCAACCACATTGCGCGCGGCGTCGTCGGTGTCTGTGCCATGGGGCTCGGCTTCTTCGCGCTGACGCGGCTGCCGCTGCCGGAGGCGATCACACTGAACTACGCGCAGCCGCTGCTGGTCGTGGTGTTCAGTTCGATCTTCCTCGGCGAAGCCATCCGCATCTATCGCTGGAGTGCGGTTGCCGTCGGCCTGGTCGGGGTGCTGATCATCTCGTGGCCGGAACTGACGCTGCTCAGTTCGGGCGCTGCCCTTGGCGATCAGGAGGTGCTTGGCGTCATCGCCGCCTTGATAGCCGCGGCGATCTCGGCCATCGCCATGCTCCTGGTTCGCAACCTCGTCCAGAGCGAGCGGACGGCGACCATCGTGCTGTGGTTTTCGGTAACCGCGAGCGTCATGGCGCTGCTTTCGCTGCCATTCGGCTGGCAGGCGCTGACGCCAGCACAGGCGGGGCTTCTGATTGCCGCGGGTTTTTGCGGCGGGCTTGGCCAGATTCTGATGACCTCGGCCTATCGCCATGCCGAGGCTTCCGTCGTAGCACCTTTCGAATACACTTCGATGATCCTCGGCGTCGTCGTCGGCTATCTGGTCTTTGGCGACATCGCCACGATCAACATGCTGGTCGGCGGCATGATCGTGGTTGCGGCGGGGATTTTCATCATCTGGCGCGAGCGCCAGCTGGGTCTCGAACGCACCCGCACCCGCAAGGCCGTCGCGCCGGAAGGGTGATCAGCCCGCTGCGTCGGTCCGCTCTTTCGCCAGCCGCATCAGCACCGCCCGCGTCTGCTCGTCGGCGGGGAAAAAAGATTCGATCGCCAGCTCCGCCAGCGTCACGTCGAGCGGCGTGCCGAACACGGTGATGGTGCTGATGAACGACAGCACCGCGTCGCCATGGGCAAGCTTGAGCGGATGGACAATCGCGTTCGGTTCGACCGGCGCCGGCCGGCTGCTTTTAAGGCCGGACGGATAGGCCCGAAGCTCGCGCTCGAGCTCGACCAGAACCGGATCGGCGGCAGCGTCGTTCTGCCGCTTCAGCCGCTCCAGAAGATGCGTCCGCCATTCCGCAAGGTTGACGATGCGCGGCGCGATGCCGCCGGGATGCAGGCTGAGGCGCAAAACGTTGACCGGCGGCTTCAGCAGGGAGGCGTCGGCGACATTGGCGAGGAACGGGCCGATGGCGGCGTTCGCCGACACCAGGTTCCAATGCCGGTCGACGGCAAGCGCCGGGAACGGCTCGTGCGCCTTGAGCACGGTCTCGACCGCCGCCATCGCCGGTGCCATCGAGGCATCGTCAAGTGGTCGTTCGCTGAAGCTCGGGGCAAAGCCGGCGGCCAGCAGCAGCTGGTTGCGCTGCCTGAGCGGGATCGAAAGCTGCTCCGCCAGATGCAGCACCATGTCACGCGAGGGTGCGGCGCGGCCGCTTTCAACGAAACTCAGATGCCGCTGCGAGATCTCGGCCTCCATGGCGAGGTCGAGCTGGCTCATGCGCCGGCGTGTACGCCATTCGCGAATGAGACTGCCGGCGGAAATCTGGGCTGCTGTCATAACGAGATGACTAGGCCGGCAGTGGGCGCATTTCAATTACCTGCGAGATCATGATGCCGCCCTTCCTTCCTCGCAAGGGGAGGACGGAAGACGCGTTCTGCACCGTTACCCAAGTGCCCGCAACTTCGCCTTCACTTCGAGGAAATCCCGCCACGCCAGCTTCTTGTGCCCAGGCGTTCTCAACAAATAGGCCGGATGCAGGGTCGGCATGGCGGGAATGGCGACGCCAGACGGGGTCGTGTGGACGCGCCAGTTGCCGCGCAGCCGCAATATGCCTTCGGAGGTGTTGAGCAGGGTCTTTGCCGACGGGCCGCCGAGATTGACCAGCACCTTCGGATTGACCAGTTCGATCTGCCGCTCGATGAACGGCCGGCAGATCTCGGTCTCGTGCGGCGTCGGCGTGCGGTTGCCCGGCGGCCGCCAGGGAATCACGTTGGCGATGTAGGCAGATGTCCGGTCAAGACCGATCGCGGCCAGCATGCGGTCGAGCAGCCGGCCCGAGCGGCCGACGAACGGCAAGCCCTCTATGTCCTCGTCGCGGCCCGGCGCTTCGCCGACCAGCATCACCGCGGCAGTCGGATTGCCGTCGGCGAACACCAGGTTCTTGGCGGTGAATTTAAGATTGCAGCCGTCGAATGCCGCCATGTGCTGGCGAAGCTCGTCGAGGTTTGCCGCCGATCTCGCCAGTTGCCGCGCCAATGCCGCCTGCGCCTCGTCGGGCACCGTTGACATGGCCGGGGACGTTCGCACTGCCGGTGCCGTATTCGGTCTCTCGCCCATTTCGCCGCGCGACACGCTCGTCGAGCGATGAGGCGATGCGTTTTCACCGGCCGGCAGAGCGGCCGCCGCAGGCACCCGCTCGGGCGGCCTGGCTTCTGCAAACCTGTTTACTGGCTGTTCTTCAAGTGCCTCGTCGACGCCGGCGCTGGCGTAGAAGGCCAGCAGCTCGGCGAGATCGGCTCGGCTAGTGTGGGGGGCGGCAGTCATGGTTTCACATTCGGCCGCGGAGCTTGAATTTGCAAGTTCAGCTCGACGGTATGCGCGGATCCTGCACCAGATAGAACGTCCAGCGCGGCGTGTAGTCGGTGATCAGGAAATAGAAGCTGGCGGTCTTCAGCGGATCGATCTTGCCGTTCTTGAACAGCAGGCGGTCATACGGTTCGAAATTGCGGTCGAAATCGGCGTAGCTGCTCGACCAGATATTTTCGGGCGTTTTGTTGCGCTGGTCGAACGACAGGCCGTCGCCGAACACGCTCGGCTGGTCGAGGATCTCCTGGAGTTCGAACTGGAACTCGACCCAGGCTTGGCCGCTATTGTTGAGCACGTCGATGCGCATATACATCAGACCATTGGCGAAGTCTCCCGCCTTGCCGAACGGCTGGATCGGCCTTGTCGTGCGAATGGCCAGCGTTACCGGCGTCGCTGAATTCAGCTCTTCGGTGATGACCAGCGGATCCTCTTTCGTGCCGATGCCGGAAGCCCCGGTGATGCGGAAACCGCCGCGCTCGTCGGAAAAGGAATAGGCGCCGGTCGCCCAGACCAGTTGCTGCTCGGCACGGGCATCGAGGGCCGTCAGTGGCAGAAGCGCCAAGAGCGCCGCACGGCAAAACCGGCCGGGCGTGAAAAAAAAGCGCGTCGATGAAAAGCCAGCCGGCCCGAATATGCGCATGGCGGGAAGTATGGCCGATAAGCAAGCCGTCGAACAATTAAAAACATCAGTGCGACATATCTGTGCAAACGGAATAGGATTGAAGATTGATGCTCGTCACCGCGAATCTGTGCGGCAGGACGCGACTTTTTGATGAAATCGGTATTGTCACGTCCGCGCCGGTTTCCCGTCGCTATTTGATGCGCTATGCAGCGCGTGAGCCAGCAAGATGCCGGGAATAGCGAGCCAGTGAGGGATCGATGAGCGATATCGAACGCGAAAGCATGGAATTCGACGTGGTCATCGTCGGCGCCGGCCCGGCCGGCCTCGCCGCCGCGATCCGTCTCAAGCAGGTCAATCCCGAGCTTTCCGTCGTCGTGCTGGAAAAGGGCGGCGAAGTCGGCGCGCACATCCTGTCCGGCGCCGTCGTCGATCCGATCGGCATCGACCGGCTGCTGCCCGGCTGGCGCGAAGAGGAGGGTCATCCCTTCAGGACGCCGGTCACCGACGACCATTTCCTGGTTCTCGGCCCCGCCGGTTCGTTCCGTCTGCCCAATATCCTGATGCCGCCGCTGATGAACAATCACGGCAACTATATCGTCTCGCTCGGCAATGTCTGCCGCTGGCTGGCGACCAAGGCCGAGGCGCTGGGCGTCGAGATCTATCCGGGCTTTGCCGCGGTCGGCCTGCTCTACAACGAGGCCGGTGCGGTCACTGGCGTCGTCACCGGCGACATGGGCGTCGAGAAGGACGGCACGCACGGTCCGGGCTTTGCGCCGGGCATGGCGCTGATGGGCAAATATGTCTTGATCGGCGAGGGCGCGCGCGGCTCGCTGGCCAAGCAACTGATCGCCAAATACCACCTTTCCGACGGTCGTGAGCCCGGAAAATACGGCATCGGCCTCAAGGAACTCTGGCAGATCAAACCGGAAAACCACCGGCCGGGCCTTGTCCAGCATTCCTTCGGCTGGCCGCTCGATTTGAAGACCGGCGGCGGCTCCTTCCTCTACCATCTCGAGGACAACCAGGTGGCAGTCGGCTTCGTCGTTCACCTGAACTACAAGAATCCCTATCTGTCGCCCTTTGACGAGTTTCAGCGCTTCAAGACCCATCCGGCGATCCGCGGCACCTTCGAGGGTGCCAAGCGGCTGGGCTATGGTGCCCGCGCCATCACCGAAGGCGGCTGGCAATCGGTGCCGAAACTGTCCTTCCCTGGCGGTGCGCTGATCGGCTGCGCAGCCGGCTTCGTCAACGTGCCGCGCATCAAGGGCTCGCACAATGCCGTGCTCTCCGGAATGCTGGCGGCCGAGCATGTCTGTGATGCGATAGCCGCCGGCCGCACCAATGACGAGCTGGCCTCCTACGAGGCCGCCTGGCGCGCCACCGATATCGGCAAGGACCTGAAGAAAGTGCGCAACGTCAAGCCGCTATGGTCGCGCTTCGGCACCATTGTCGGCGTCGGCCTTGGCGGCCTCGACATGTGGCTGAACACGCTGTTCGGCTTCTCGCCCTTCGGCACGATGAAGCACGGCAGGGCCGACTATGCCACGCTGGAACCGGCCGCCGCGCACCAGAAGATCGCCTACCCGAAGCCGGACGGGGTGCTGACCTTCGACCGGCTGTCGTCGGTGTTCCTGTCCAACACCAACCACGAGGAGAACGAGCCGGTGCATCTGCTCGTCGCCGACATGGACCTGCAGAAGCGCTCTGAGCATGACGTCTATGCGGGACCCTCGACGCGTTACTGCCCGGCCAGCGTCTACGAATGGGTCGACAAGGATGGCAATGCCGCCGCCGATCCTGCGGCCAAGGATGTGCGCTTCGTCATCAACGCGCAGAACTGCGTGCACTGCAAGACTTGCGATATCAAGGACCCGAACCAGAACATAAATTGGGTGCCGCCACAGGGCGGCGAGGGCCCGGTCTACCAGAACATGTAAGTCACAAGGTTTGCTCCGGACTAAACAAGATGAGGAGCAGCGCAACCGTAGGATTGTTGAATAAACCGCCTGCCTGTGTTTCCTTTCTGCGGCGACAGGGAGGAAGGAAAAATGCGCCTGGCAGTTCTGACGAGCGTTGTGGCGATCGGGGCATTGTGCGCCCCTGCAGCCTTGGCCGGCACTAAGGTGCTGGTCAAGACACGAACTTACAACATTGCCGGAACCACCGGCGCGGCCCTGATCGAGGCCATGGATCGCAGTGGGCCGAAGCACGGCTTCATGACCCACGCCATCGCGCAGACCGGCTACAGCGTCGATGATTGGACCTTCGACGCCCAACGGGAACACGGCGTCTGCCGCCTGCGCCAGGCCAACGGGACGCTCAATCTCTTCTACACCTATCCCAAACTAGTCTCAGCCACGTCGCCTGCGCTGCAGAAGCGCTGGAAGCGGTTCTTCGCTGGCGTCCGCGCCCATGAAGAGACCCATGGCCGCATCGCCAGACAGATGATGCGGGCCACCGAAAAGTCGCTTCGAGGGCTGACAGTCGGTGATGACCCGCACTGTTTCGAGGCACGTCGCGAGGCAAAGCGCCGGATCAATGCCATCTATGCCGAATACGAGGCAAAGCAGATCGCCTTCGATGCGCACGAGCATCGCGACGGCGGCCCTGTCGAGCACCTCATCCGCGCTTTTGTGGGCCAGTAATAAGCCAGGTCGAGATTGGACTGCGGATTTTCAGCTTCGCGTCCCGCCAGGCAGCGCCGCAAGCGCGGTCGCCGTCTGGTGCTCGTCGAGCGGCTTTTGTTCATCCGACCGAAGCGAAAACTCCACCAGCACCGGCAGATGGTCTGAGCCGGTGTCCTCAAGGGTCGACGCCGAATGGATAACAATGGCGCCCTTGCTGAAGACCTGGTCGATCGGCAGTCCGGCGAAGCGCAGGAAATCCGGCAGCCTTCTGTAGAGCCAGGTCGGCCCGACCGACGGCATTACAGTCAGCTTGCCAAGCGATGCGACGCGCCGGACGGCGGCGCTCCATGGCGCTGCGTTGCAGTCGCCTGCCAGGATCGACGTCTCGCCAAGCGAGGCGATTTCGTCAGACAACCCTCCAATCTGCCGTGATTGGTTGTGCGGCCATGGCCAGGTGAGGTGGATGGCGGCGACATCGACGTCGGTTCCGCCGAAATCGACCGTGGCGATCGCCATCGCGCCGCGGCTGTCGCAGTGCGGCTCCGCGCCTATGGCAAACGGTCGTCTGGACAGCAGCGCAACGCCGAACACGCCATTGGGATATGGGCAGAGGATCCGGTAGGGATAGGTGCCGGATAGCAGCCCAAGCTTTGCCTTCCACATCTCGGACACCTCGTCGAGGGTGATAACATCAGGCTGGGTCCGGCCGATCAGCGACAGCACCTTCTCAGGCGTTGGATTGTTGAACCTGAGGTTCATCTGCAGCAGGCGGTAGACTGGCTCGTCACCGGCTTTGGCTTCGTAGGCGGCCTGCACCTGCCATAGCCGCGAAAGCGGCAAGGCATTCGACGTGGTGGCAAAGGAGGCTATCGCAAACAGCAATGCGGCCGCGGCCTGCAGGCGAAACGAGGTGGCGAGCAGCGGCAGCGCGCAAAGCGCCATCAGCACCGAAAAATGGACGCGGAAATGAGCAAAGGAATCGAGGGCCGGATGCAGCGATCCGAAGAACCCGGCCACCAGCGCGGCCGAGAGTGCAAGCATTGCGACGAATGCCAGCGCAACCGTCATGTCCCGAACACGTGCCATCGCCTTGTCTATCGGCAGAAGTGCGGCTCAATCAAGATGACGAAATGTCCTGACCTGGACCGACACATGCGATTCGTTACTGGAAGGCAGTTTCCGAAAAGCTCCTGAGTTTGCGCGAATGCAGTCGGTCCATCGGCATTTCAGCCAGCTTCTCCATCGCCCTGATGCCGATGGTCAGGTGCTGCGCTACTTGCCGCTTGTAGAACTCGGTCGCCATGCCCGGCAACTTCAATTCGCCATGCAGCGGCTTGTCGGATACGCAAAGCAGCGTGCCATAGGGCACCCGGAAGCGGAAGCCGTTGGCGGCGATCGTCGCCGATTCCATGTCGAGCGCGATCGCCCGCGACTGCGACAGCCGCTGGACCGGCCCGCGCTGGTCGCGCAGCTCCCAATTGCGGTTGTCGATAGTGGCGACGGTCCCAGTGCGCATGATGCGCTTGAGATCATATCCGGAAAGCCCGGTGACCTCGGCGACCGCTTCCTGCAGAGCCACCTGGATTTCGGCTAGCGGCGGGATCGGCACCCAGACCGGAAGATCGTCGTCGAGGACATGGTCTTCTCGTACATAGGCATGGGCCAGCACATAATCCCCGAGCGCCTGCGTGTTGCGCAGGCCGGCGCAATGGCCGAGCATCACCCAGGCATGCGGCCGGAGCACCGCAATATGGTCGGTGATCGTCTTGGCGTTGGAAGGCCCAACGCCGATATTGACCATGGTGATGCCGCCATGATTCGGCTTCTTCAGATGATAGGCCGGCATCTGCGGCAGGCGAGGCGGCGCAGCACCCTCACCGGGCGCGCCGTCCCCTGCTTTGGTCACGATGTTGCCCGGCTCGACGAACTCGACATATCCATCACCGCCATTGGCCATCAATTCGCGTGCACGGGCGACGAATTCGTCGATGTAGAATTGGTAGTTGGTGAACAGCACGAAGTTCTGGAAATGCTGGGGACTGGTCGCCGTATAATGCGACATCCGGTGCAGCGAATAGTCGATGCGTTGCGCGGTGAACGGCGCCAGCGGCCGTGCCTCGCCCAATGCCACTTCGAACGTGCCGTTGGCGATCTGGTCGTCGGTGCCGTCGAGATCCGGCACGTCGAACAGGTCACGGATCGGCCGTTTGATGCGCTCGGCAGCAGTCCCGTCGACATGCGTGCCTTCGAGGAAGGCGAAATGCAGCGGGATGGGAGTGGTCGATTCCGAAACCGTGACGGGAACGCCGTGGTTGCGCATGATCAGCCGAAGCTGTTCGGTGAGGTAGCTTTCGAAAAGAGCAGGCTGGGTGACGGTGGTTGAGAAATGCCCCGGCGTCGGCATGTGGCCATAGGCCTGCCGCGAGTCGATTTGCGTGAAGGAACTCGTGGTGACGCCGATCTCCGGATAGAAAGCCCGGTAGCGTTTGTTGTTGTCGCCGCCCGCGGCGAGCGCGGCAAATGAATCGCGCAGGAACTTGGTGTTGCGGTCGTAAAGCACCTGTAGGGCCGCGACGGCCTTCTTGGCGTCGTTGAAGCTCTGCCGGCCAAACGGCTCCGGCGTGACCACCGATTCAATGGCTTGGGGATAGATTCGCTTTTCCATGACCCAATATAGAGAGTTGGACGCGCGGTTGGGAGGGGGTAGGGCGGCCTCTATACGCGCTGTCGGCGTTTTTCGGTCTGCTAACCGCGCTGCAGGCTAACCAGCAGCACAAAGCCGAGGCCTGACTTCCTCAACGCAGGCGCCTCGATCGTCGAACCGGCATTGGTGCGCATCGTCGGCACGGCCAGTACCGGTACCGAAAGAACAGTCAGGATGAGCGCCGCGCGCGGCAGCAGCCGAAGCGTCTTGAGGGTGTTGGCGGCGAGGCGGTTCATTGGCGTTTTGCTTTTCTCTAAAGGTTCAGCTCTTTGTCGTTTCAGTGGTGAAGATGGTTCAAGCAACCGAGTCGGCAGGAACTGGCGACGTCCCAGGAGCGGGACGGCCGGCCGGCTTCGGCGACAAGGACGGCGAACAACATGCCGAACAGGCTCATCAGCAGGCAGACGATGGTGAAGCGGCGGGCAAGCATTGCGCGGTGTCTCCTTCAACACGCATGACAATGCCTTGCCCCGGCTGAACCGGCTCTGATCCCGGCGTTCATCTGCGGTTCAAAAATGGTTGATGATCTCTGAGAGGGTCCGCTTTGAGTGCAGCGACCCATGGCCACGCCATGGCTGCGAGACCGATAACATGAAAACGGGGCCGACTGGCCCCGCTCAACCCGGCAGGAAGGGCACGATCAGAGCTTGTGCCAGGTCTGGCTCTTGCAGATCAGCCCGCCGAGCACGCAGCCGCTCATCTTGAGAGAACTGCCGGAAAGCGAAGCCTTGCCCGAATAGGTCTTGTCGGTTTCCGGGTCGGTTATGGTGCCGGCATATTTGTTGTCGCCGGCAACCTTCAGTGAACCGATGTTCTTGCCGGCAAATTTGCCGGATTTGAGCGTAATCGAAAATGCCCCGCCGCCACCCGAAATGGCGGCAGTCGATCCGGCTTGCGTTTTCCAATTGCCTTCGATCGGATCGGCCCACGCCGCGCCGGTCATCATTATTGCGGCCGCGAGGGCCAGGCTCACTTGTCGAAACATGTCTTTCCTCCCTCAGGTAAGTCCAATCGGGCTCCGTCCCGGGTGTCTGCCCCTTACGCAAACGTAAGCTAGTCCAGCTCCCGGAAAAACAAAAGCGGTGCCGCGACGGAAGGGTTGCGGGTTTTTGCCCGCTCCCGATCGGCCGCGCCGGCGAAAAATGAAACAGGCCGCACACGTCTTTGTCTTCTGTGGTTAGCGGAGTCTTGATCCGCGCCTCGCAAGTTTTCTTCAAATCTTGTGCAAACCGGCGCGATTGCTGGATTTGTATCCTTAACGAATTTTCGCGTTTACCTCTTGTTTTAGCTTTGTTTTCCTCAAATTAAGCACGCCATTTAACGACGGATTCAAGCCTCCGGGGCATTCTCGAAAGCATCGAAAGAGCGGCCGCCCCCGACGGTAATCAAGGACACCGAGGGACATACGGAGACAGCTCTCGGGAGCCAGAACAGGGGATTTGAAATGGCACGTTTTGAAATGCTTGAAGCCGGCTTCGGCGCCATGGGGGCAACCGCCCAGGCCGATATTCTTTTCGAGTTGGGCATGATGTATGCGACTGGTCGCGATTGCGAGACCGACGTCGTCGCCGCCCACAAATGGTTCAACATCGCCGCGATCAAGGGTTCGGCCCGCGCCGCGGAACTGCGCTCCGAATTGTCCGCCGCCATGTCGAAGGTCGAGATCGCCAAGGCGCTGCGCGAAGCTCGCGAATGGATGACGATGCACTGAATTCGCCGGCATCGACTTCACAAGGGTACTGACCTCACGACAGGGACGCTTCGGGTCAAGGCCGCGCAGAGGGCCGGGCCCGAAAAATCAAGGCCGCGCAAGACGGCCGGGCCAACAAGATCAAGAACACGGCGGACGAGCCGCGCCATAAACCGTACAAACAGGGAAGGCGAGCAGATCCCGGTGGGGATACCTCGGGAAGCTCGATGAGAAAAGCTGCGACCGGCCGGAACAAGGCTGGCGCGGCTTTGTCTTTGGGACAGCGCATTACAGGCCCAATCGAGCGCCGACGATGCGTCTAGACAGCTCCGGTGAAGGATGAAATTCTCCCGCCATTCTGGAAGAGGCGCGGCCGGGACGGTCGCGCGAGAGTGGAGGAGTTGTGTCACCATGAAGAAATTCAGTATTTTCAGCGCAGCCATATTTGGCCTGATGATGACCGCGCCGGTCGCCTTCGCCGATGACATCACCTTTTCGGTGGTCGGACCGATGACCGGTCAGCTTGCCAACATCGGCGATCAGTTTAAGCAAGGCGCGCAAGCCGCCGCCGACGCGATCAACGCGGCGGGCGGCGTCGACGGCCGCCAGATCAAGCTCGACATCGAGGATGACCAGTGCGATCCGAAGCAGGCGGTTTCGGTCGCCAACCGCATCATCGCCAACGGTGTCAAGTTCATCGATGGCCACGCCTGCTCGGGCTCCAGCATCCCGGCCTCCGCTGTCTACGCCGAAGCCGGTGCGCTGATGATGAGTCCGGCTTCCTCGAACCCGGTGTTGACCGACGCAGCGGCGAAAGCCGGCTGGCCGACGATCATGCGCCTCTATACGCGCGACGATGCGCAGGGCGCTTTCATCGGTCCCTGGATCGCCAAGAAATATGCCGGCAAGAAAGTCGTCATCCTGCACGACAAGAGCGCCTATGGGCAGGGAGTGGCCGATGCCGTGAAGGCAACGATGAACCAGAACGGTCTCAATGAAATCCTCTACGAGGGCATCAACGCTGGCGAGAAGGACTATTCCGCTCTTGTTACCAAGCTCAAGGAGCTGAAAGCCGACGTCGTCTATTTCGGCGGCTATCACCCCGAAGCCGGCCTGATCCTGCGCCAGTCGGCGGAGCAGAACCTCAAGTTCCAGTTGATCATGCCGGACTCGATCGCTTCGCCGGAATTCTGGCAGGTTGCCGGTCCGGCCGGCGAAGGCACCATGTTCGTCTTCCCATCGAATCCGCAGGCGAAGCCCGAAGCCAAGGAGGCCATCGCCAAGATCAAGGCCGGCGGCTTCGTGCCTGAGGGCTTCACGCTGTTTTCCTATGCGGTGATCCAGGCCTTCGCCGAAGGCATCAAACGCGCCGGCAGCGACGATCCGGCAAAAGTCGCCGAAGCGTTAAAGAACGGCCAGCCGATCAGCACGGTTGTCGGCTCGGTCACCTTCGACGAGAAGGGCGACCTCAAGAACGCGAGCTACGACATCAACCAGTGGCATGACGGCAAATACGCGCCGATCCAACCGTGATGGCCGCGGCGCCGCAAGACGCGCTGCTGTAATCGAACATGGCCGGGGGTCAAACCCGGCCATATTGTTTTTGGCGACGCCTTTGTCACGCGTTCGAGATCACTTCGTGGATAGGGAAACAGCAGTCAACTGAGGTTCCTCGACAAAGCGAACCAGCACGGTGCCGTCGGTTACCTGCGCGCCTTCGGCAGCAATCTCGGCGATAACCCCGTCATGGGGCGCGGCAATGGTGTGCTCCATCTTCATCGCCTCCAGGATCAGCAGCGGCTGGCCCTTGATCACGGACTCGCCTTTGGCTGCACGCACCAATTTGACCAGGCCGGGCATTGGAGCGCGCAGGCTGACGGAAGCGGCGGCGGCTTCGTCGGCTCGGGCCAGCGGATCCGGCACGGCAAAACCGTAGCCGATGGCGCCATCGAAGACCGTGACGTGGCCCGGCCAGCGGGCGAGGCGAGGCGCCGCGCGGAGATCCCGCGAATTGACGCTGTCATAGGGCGCATCCAGCGCCACCTCGAACCGCCCGTCCGGCCGCACCGACACGCGCGCGCCGATCTCCTGCTCGCCAAACTTCAGCAGGGTGCTCCGCGCTACAGCGTGGAAATGCGCATAGCCGGCCAGTGACGACCAGGGATCGTCCGAGGACGGCAAGTCGCGCGCACCGGACGCGGCAAGTGCCGCGGCGGCAATCGTCTCACCGCTCGGCGGCGGAACCGCCGTCAACGCCTGCTGATGCCTGGCGATCAAGCCGGTATCGACATCGCCCGCCGCAAAATCCGCATCAGCGGCCAGCGCGGCAAGAAAGGCAGTGTTGACCGTCGAGCCGGCGATTTCGGTCTGCGACAGCGCTGCGCCAAGTGCCGTGAGCGCCGCCCGTCTGTCCTTGCCGTGGATGACCAGCTTGGCGATCATCGGATCGTAAAACGGCGAAATCGCATCGCCAGCGCGCACACCGGTTTCGACGCGCATGGTCGCACCCTCCGGTGCCGGCTGCGGAAATTTCAGATGGTGCAAGGTGCCGGTCGCCGGCAAAAACCCTCTTGCCGCGTCCTCGGCATAGATGCGCGCCTCGAAGGCGTGGCCGGAGAGCGCGATCTCGCTCTGCGTCTTCGGCAGTTTTTCGCCGGAGGCTACCCGCAACTGCCACTCGACCAGGTCGATGCCGGTGACCATTTCGGTGACGGGGTGCTCGACCTGCAGGCGGGTGTTCATTTCCATGAACCAGAAACGGTCGGCCTTCAGACCTTGCGAGGCATCGACGATGAACTCGATGGTACCGGCGCCGGAATAGTGGATTGCCTTGGCGGCTTTCACCGCCGCCTCGGTCATCGCCTTGCGCAGTGCCGGCGTCATGCCCGGGGCAGGCGCCTCCTCGATCACCTTCTGGTGGCGGCGCTGTGCCGAGCAGTCACGTTCGTGAAGATGCACGGCGTTGCCGAAATTGTCACCAAACACCTGCACTTCGATGTGGCGAGGCTTGTCGACATATTTTTCCACCAAGACGCGGTCGTCACCGAACGCGGCTTTCGCCTCGCGCCGCGCGCCCGACAGTGCTTCCGAAAACTCATCGGGATGCTCGACGCGCCGCATGCCTTTGCCGCCGCCGCCGGCGCGCGCCTTGATCAGTACGGGGTAGCCTATCTCGCGCGCCTTGGAGGCGAGCAACACGATCTCCTGCGCTTCGCCGTGATAGCCCGGAACGACAGGCACGCCGGCGTTTTCCATCAGCCGCTTGGCCGCGTCCTTCAGTCCCATGGCACGGATCGAGGCCGCCGACGGGCCAATGAAGATCAGCCCCGCCGCGACCACCTGGTCGACGAAATCGGGGTTTTCCGAAAGAAAGCCGTAGCCCGGATGGATGGCCGCGGCACCTGTGGCCAAGGCCGCCGCGATGATCTTGTCGCCGCGCAGATAGCTTTCGTTGGCGGGAGAGGCGCCGATATGCACCGCTTCGTCGGCCATTTCGACATGCAGGGCGTGAGCGTCGGCGTCGGAATAGACGGCGATGCTGCGCACACCCATCCTGCGTGCCGAGCGGATCACCCGGCAGGCGATCTCGCCACGGTTGGCGATCAGGATCTTGGCGAACATCGGGCCTCCACAGGCAGAGCTGCCGCCAACGGCGCGAATTCTCGTCACGCGAACTGCGGCAATGCCCTGCTTTGTAGTCTGGCGGTCAAAGGGTAGGCAAGCGAGGCCTGCCTACTTTGAGGCCGCGATTTCGCAAGCTCCCCCGGTCGTGACCCTGTAACGGTCGCGGGTGACCTGGCAGGATTTCATCGCCATATCCTCGGCAGCCTTTTGCGAGGGCGCATTCAAGCGCGAGCCGCACAGGATGTACAACGAACGCACCCGGGAATACGGAGTGGTCGCATAAGCTGAATGGCCGCTGGCCGCCACATAGGCCTTATATGCCTTGGTGCATGGCCGATCCGCGGTCGCCGGAAAATACGGGTAGAAGCGGACGTCGCCCTTGCTTCCAGCCAGCGATTCCGCCGCGCCGACATTGGGGCTCGAGATTAGAAGCAACCCGGTTATCAGCGAGAAGACTGCTTGTTTGACGCTTATAGATTTCATTTTTCCCACCCATTGAATACGTCGAAGGCCGACGGGTGTCGGTCTATTTGGAGGCAGCTATGGCGCAGGCCCCTGCAGTCGTGACCTTGTACTTGCTGCGCGCGGACTGGCAGGATTTCAACGCCAGCGCCTCCGCAGCCTTCTGGGATGTTGCATTCAGATAAGCACCGCAAATAGTGAATTCGGTTGCCCAGTTGAATGGCGTCATCGCATAGGCCGAGTGACCGCCAGCCGCCACATAGTCCTTGTAATTCTTGCCGCAGCCTCCGATTGTACCCGGTGCAAAATAGACCGGAAAGCGGCTGTCGCCCTTGCTTCCCGCCAGCGATTCGGCGGCGCCGACATTCGGTGCAGAGGCCACAAGCAGTGCAAGTACCGACATGGTTGCTCGCTTGATTGATAAAGATTTCATTGCCAAACCCATTTGAACCCCAAACACTGAAATATATTCGCCTACTTGGAGGCAGCGATTTCGCAGCCGCCGCCTGTTGTAACTCTGTAACTGTTGCGGGCGGCCTGACAGGATTTCAACGCCAATTCTTCGGCAGCTTGCTGTGACGGTGCATTCAAGCGCGAGCCGCAGATGATGTACAGAAAACGCACCCGGGAATACGGAGTGGTTGCATAGGCTGAATGGCCGCCGGCCGCTACATAGGCCTTGTAGGCCCTGGTACACGGATCCTTCGGGCTCTGCGGCAAATAGGGATAGAAACGGGTCTCGCCCTTGCTTCCCGCCAGCGACTCCGCTGCATTGATGCCAGGCGTCGCTAATATAAGCAACGCCGCAAGTATATGCGCAGTTGTTCTCTGAAAAACCCGCCGCCTCATCTTCGCCCAATCCCCATTGGTATTTGCGATGATCAATAGCCGTGATTCTTTCGTCTGGCCAGATCGAGAAGCAAAAAATAGTCTGGAGATGTGGTGGGTTGTCTCCCGCGCAGGGTCACACCCTGCCGAGTGCAGCGACGACCCGCTGATACAATTCGGCCGTCGGCTCGTCGAAGCAGCAGAAAATGACGGTTTCCGGAGCGATGTTCTGGCCGATGAAGGCGCTCACGGTCCCGACAGCAATTTGCGTCGCCTGATCCTTCGGATAGCGGTAGGCCCCGGTCGAGATCGCAGGAAACGCCACCGTCCGGCAGTCCTTTGCGGCGGCGATTTCGAGCGACCGGCGATAGCAGGAGGCGAGCAGTTCGGCTTCTCCTTTGCTGCCACCTTGCCAGACCGGCCCGACCGTATGAATGACGTAGCGCGCGGGCAGCCTGTAGCCCTTGGTGATTTTTGCGTCTCCGACCTTGCAGCCATGCAAGGTCCGGCATTCTGCCACAAGCTCGGGGCCGGCCGCGCGGTGGATAGCGCCATCGACGCCGCCGCCTCCGAGAGGAGAGGTATTGGCGGCGTTGACGATGGCATCGACCGCCAGCTTCGTGATGTCGCCGGTTTGAATGCGAATCCTCTGGCCGATTTCGCTCATCTCACATCCTGAACACGCCGAATTTTGTCTCCTCGATCTCGGCGTTGAGCGCGGCCGAAAGGCTGAGCGCCAGCACCTCGCGGGTCTTGGCCGGGTCGATGATGCCGTCGTCCCAGAGCCTTGCCGACGAATAGAGCGGGTGTCCCTCGTGCTCGTACTTCATCAGGATCGGCTTCTTGAATTTCGCTTCCTCCTCAGCGCTCCATTCCCCGCCCTTGCGCTCGATGCCTTCGCGCTTGACCACGGCCAGCACCGTTGCCGCCTGCTCGCCGCCCATCACCGAAATGCGGGCATTCGGCCACATCCACAGGAAGCGTGGCGAATAGGCGCGTCCGCACATGCCGTAATTGCCGGCACCGAACGAGCCGCCGATGATCACGGTCACCTTCGGCACCTTGGCCGTTGCGACCGCCATGACCAGCTTGGCGCCGTCCTTGGCGATGCCGCCGGCCTCGTATTTTCGCCCGACCATGAAGCCGGTGATGTTCTGCAGGAAAATCAGCGGGATCTTGCGCTGGCAGCACAGCTCGATGAAGTGCGCGCCCTTCAGCGCGCTTTCCGAAAACAGCACGCCATTGTTGGCGACGATGCCGACCGGCATGCCGCTGAGATGGGCGAAACCGGTGACCAGCGTGGTGCCATAATTCTGCTTGAACTCATCGAACTCGGAGCCGTCGACGGTGCGGGCGATTACCTCGCGCACGTCGTAGGGCTGGCGCAGATCCGTCGGCACGATGCCGTAGAGTTCATGTGGATCGTGAAGCGGCGGAATCGATTTCTGTAAGGCAAGGCTTACAGTCTTGTTCCGATTCAGGTTTTTGACGATACGCCGGCATATGGCCAGCGCATGCTCGTCGTCGAGCGCATAGTGGTCGGCAACGCCGGAAAGCCTTGTGTGCACGTCGGCGCCACCGAGGTCCTCGGCGGTGACGTCCTCGCCGGTGGCCGCCTTCACCAGCGGCGGCCCGCCGAGAAAGATGGTCGCCTGGTTGCGCACCATGATTGTCTCGTCCGACATCGCAGGCACATAGGCGCCGCCGGCCGTGCACGAACCCATGACGCAGGCGATCTGCGGAATGCCGGCGGCCGACATGTTGGCCTGGTTGTAGAAGATGCGGCCGAAATGATCGCGGTCGGGAAACACCTCGTCCTGGTTGGGCAGATTGGCGCCGCCGCTGTCGACCAGATAGACGCAAGGCAGATTGTTCTGCAATGCGATCTCCTGTGCACGCAGATGCTTCTTCACCGTCAGTGGATAATAGGTACCGCCCTTCACCGTGGCGTCATTGACGACGACCATCACTTCGGTGCCTTCGACGCGGCCGATGCCGGCGATGAGGCCGGCCGAAGGGATGTCCTCGCCATACATCGACCATGCCGCGAACTGGCCGATTTCGAGGAAGGGCGAACCTGTATCGAGCAATTGGGCTAGGCGTTGCCGCGGCAGGAGCTTGCCGCGGGAGACGTGCCGCTCACGCGCCTCTTCCGAGCCACCGCGCTCGATGGCGGCGGCTTTTTCAGCAATATCGGCGACCAGCGCCCGCATGCGCTCGGCATTGGCGCGGAAAATATCGGAGGCGGGCGACATCTGCGAGGTGAGGGGGGCCATGGCGCTACCGGATCAGCTCGATCTTGCAGCCGACATCGAGGTCGCCCCAATCGCGATCAGCGGTGACGGCAATGGCATTCTCGCGAATTGCCAGCGCCAGGCAAGCCCGATCGCCCAGCGACAAGCGGCGATGCCGCGTCAATTGGCGAAGCTGCCCGGCGGCGATGCCCATCGCGTCGTCGAAAACGGCGATCGGCATGCCGAGACTGGCGAGGTCGTCCGCGGCCTGTTCCATGCTGCGTCCCTTGTCGATCAGCTTGGCGATGATTTCGGCCGCATTGACTGAACTGCATTGTGCGTCCGGCGCGAACCCCAAAGCATTGTCGGTGCCTTTCTCGTTGAGCAGGATTGCGAGCGCCGCCGAACTGTCCATGACGTAGGGCTTCATTTCGTCCGCTTTCCCGTTGTCCCTTCGGCGTGAAGCCGGTCGAGACGCTTGTCGCTTCGACGCTGCTCTTCCCGTCGCTCTTTCAGAAATTCGTCGACGACGCTTTCACCGGGCTGTTTCAACGCTGACAATTCGGCCTGGACGCGTCGCAGATTCTGCAGCCACGATCTTACCCGCAGCTCGCCGTTTTCGACATGAAGGATCATGTCCTCGCCCGGCTTCACGCCCATCTCTTCGCGCATCGCGGCAGGAATGACGAAGCGCCCGCCCTCGCCAAGCTTGACACGCTCGCGTTTCGCCGGAGCACGAAGCTGTGGTTGGCGAGCGCCGGCATCGAACCGTGCTTGCGGATCTTCGTCAAAGCCGGACTTTCCCGTTCTGCCCGCCATGGTCCGCCTCGCCTGCATTGTGGCACATTGCCCGAAGTATGCCACATCGTGCGGCTTCTGGCAAAAGCGCAAAAGAATGCCATCAGGCGCTCTCCGACATGATTTCTCGTCCGATCAGCCAGCGACGGATTTCGCTGGTGCCGGCGCCGATCTCATAAAGCTTGGCGTCGCGCAAAAGCCGGCCGGTCGGGTAGTCATTGATGTAGCCGTTGCCGCCCAAAAGCTGGATGGCGTCGAGCGCCATCAGCGTTGCCTTTTCGGCGGCGAAGAGAATACAGCCGGCAGCATCCTTGCGGGCCGTCTCACCGCGATCGCAAGAGGCGGCCACGGCATAGACGTAGGCGCGCGCCGCGTTCATCGTCGCATACATGTCGGCGAGCTTGCCTTGCACCAGCTGGAATTCGCCGATCGGCTGACCGAACTGCCTGCGTTCATGCACGTAAGGGATCGCCACGTCGAGGCAGGCCGCCATCAGCCCGACCGGCCCGCCGGCCAGCACGGCGCGTTCGTAGTCGAGGCCCGACATCAGCACCTCGACGCCGCGCCCTTCCTCGTGCAGCACATTGTCGAACGGCACTTCGACATCCTCGAACACCAGCTCGCCGGTGTTCGAGCCGCGCATGCCGAGCTTGTCGAGCTTTTGCGCCACCGAAAAACCGGCAAAGGCTTTTTCGACGATGAAGGCGGTGATGCCGCGCGAATTGAGTTCCGGATCGGTCTTGGCGTAGACGACCAGCGTCTCGGCATCCGGCCCGTTGGTGATCCACATCTTGGTGCCGTTGAGCACATAGCGGTCGTTGCGCTTTTCGGCGCGCAGGCGCAGCGACACGACATCGGAGCCGGCACCCGATTCCGACATCGCCAGTGCGCCGACCTTTTCGCCGCTGCAGAGCGATGGCAGATACTTTTCCTTCTGCGCCTGCGTCGCCCAGCGGTTGATCTGGTTGACGCAGAGGTTGGAATGGGCGCCGTAGGAGAGGCCGACCGAGGCCGAGGCGCGCGAAATCTCCTCCATCGCCACGACATGGGCAAGGTAGCCCATGCCGGTGCCGCCGAAATCGGGATCGGCGGTGATGCCGAGCAGGCCGAGCCCGCCGAGTTCGGCCCACAGATGTGCCGGGAATTCGTTCGAGCGGTCGATTTCGGCGGCGATCGGTGCGATCTTTTCCTGGGCGAAGCGCCGCACCAGGTCGCGCAGCGCCTCGATGTCTTCGTCAAGCCCGAAGTTGAGCGTATGCATGTACATGCCGTTCCTCCCGGCGCACGATCCCGAAATCGGGATCATGCGCGAAATCAAGTTGCTAGAGCGTCCTTTGCGCGCCCGAATAGAGGCGCGGCGTCGTAGCTCGTTGACGCGCCATCGCTCTTTGCTCCAACAAGGCGCATTGTCATTGCCAGATATGTAGCGGTGACTTCGGCGATCGACAGCCGCTCGCCCGGCCGGAACCAGACGATGACGCCGGTCATCATCTGGATCAGCGCCATGGCGGTGAGCCCGGTGTCTTCGATGCTGAATAACCCCGCTTCGACGCCGTCGCGCAGGATGGCGCGCAGCTCCTTCTCGTAGGCCGTGCGCATGCGCAGGATCTGCGTGAGTTTTTCATGCGACAGGCTGCGCAGCTCCATGTTCGAGACATGGGTGGAGTGGCGGCGTTCGATATGGAAAGCGATGTGGTTTTCGACATAAGCGGCAAGCCGCGCTGCCGGATCAGCGCCGACAGGGCGTGTTGCGCGCCACGCCTCGATCAAGCCTTCCATATGCTCACGCATCAGCATGAACAGAAGGTCCTGCTTGGTCGGGAAGTAGCGGTACAGCGCCGCTGCCTGGACGCCGACCTCGGCCGCCAACTGGCGCATCGACATCGCCTCGTAGCCGAGACGCGCAATCAGGCTGACTGCCGCCTCGCGGACCGCAGCTTCGGTCTTCTCTCCGTCGGAACCGGTCGTACGCGCCATGACAAGCCGCCTTTTCGCGGAAAATAAAACAAACGTTCAATTAATTCAAGAGGCGCGTCCGGGCAGGGCAATGGCTTCAGATTTGCTCTATCTGCACCCTCGAGAACTTTGTGCGATGGAAGCGAATGAGCAGGACCATGCCTTGCTAGGCAACAATCCTGAAATCGGCCGACATGTCGCGAGCCTCGATCTCCTCGACATCGACCTTCGAAACCGCTGCCTCTGGGGGCCCTTGCCGAAGCCGTTCGATCATTGTCGAGACCGCCGCATCGGTCCCTGCAATCAAGGCTGTCACCGAGCCGTCAACTTCGTTGCGCACCCACCCGGCAAGGCCAAGCGCCGACGCCTCGCGCCGCGCCCAGACCCGGTAGCTGACGCCTTGCACCTTGCCGTAAATGCGTACCTGCACAGTCCGGTCGGTCATCACGCTCTCCATCCTCTGAGTCGAGTCTGGCGCATCGCCGTGCAAATTCAACCGCGTTGCCGCCGGTCAGCCACATAGGGCGAAGGCTCTTCAGTTCCCCCGCGCTGCCGCCAGCGCGCCAGGCAGTTCCTCGGCAAAGATGTCGAGTTCGTGGTCGAGGCCGACACTGACCCGGATGCAGCGGTCGAGAACCGGCACCATCGGCTTGCGGATGAAGACGTCGCGTGACAACAGCGCCTGCAGCACTTTCAGTGCGAAAGCGCCGTCGCGGCCGCAGTCGATGGTGACGAAATTTGTGGCCGAAGCCAGCGACTTCAGCCCGTTCGCTTCGGCTATTGCGGCAATGCGTCGACGGCCGGCGGCGACCCGCGCCACCACGCTCTCCAGCCAGGCCTGATCGGCAAGCGCCTCGACACCGGCGATCTGCGCCATGCGGCTGACGCCATAGTGGTTGCGGATCTTCTCGAAGTCCCGAATCACCTGGGCCTCGGCCACCGCATAGCCGCAGCGTATGCCGGCCAGCCCATAGGCCTTGGAGAAGGTGCGCATGCGGATGACGTTCGGGCGCGCCATATCGATCGGCGGCAGCGCTGAGGCTGGCCCTAATTCGCCATAGGCTTCGTCGAGTACCAGCATCGTGGTCTCCGGCAAGGCTTCGATGAAGCGGCTGAGCTCGGCGGCTTCCCACCAACTGCCCATCGGATTGTCCGGATTGGACAGGTAGACCAGTGGCGCCTTTTCCTTGGCCACTGCCGCCAGCAGGCCGTCGAGGTTTTCCCGATCGTTCTCGTAGGGCACTGCGACCAGCCGGCCGCCGACGCCGGCAACATGAAAGTTGAAGGTCGGATAGGCGCCGCGCGAGGTCACCACCGCGTCGCCGGGCGCCACATACATGCGCGCCACCAGGCTGAGCAGCCCGTCTATGCCTTCGCCGATGACGACGTTTTCGGCGCCGACGCCGAGATGCCCGGCGGCAGCTACCTTCAAATCGTGATTGTCAGGGTCGCAATACATCCACATGTCGCCGGCAATCTCAGCCATGCGGGCAATGACGCGCGGGGAAGGGCCAAAACTGCTCTCATTGGCGCCGATGCGGGCGCGAAAGGCGCGGCCGCGATCACGCTCCTGCGCCTCCGGGCCGACAAACGGCACCGTGGAGGGAAGCGCGTCGATGAGCGGCGTAAGGGGAGGGCGCAGGCGCATGATAGGGCTCGTTCGAAAGGGGGCCTTCTTGCTAGCCTGCCGGCTTGGCCTGCGCAAGTTCCGCGGCAGGCGGGAACGTCAGGCTGGATTCTCCCGGATCATTTTGCTAGCGAGACATGATGAGCAACCGACTGCCACCCGCTTGGTCCAAGCACATAAAGTCCCGTTCGGCGCCGAACGTGCAACCGCCGAAAGTGAAACCGCCGTCGCGCGCGCAAGCTGACGACATGCTGCTGCGACAGGCGCTCGAACTTCAGCAAGCCAAGCGGCTCCCGGAGGCGGAGGAATTATGCCATCGCGTTCTCGCCCGCACGCCCAACCACCCGCTTTCGCTCTATATACTCGGCACGTTGGGGCTCGGTGTCGACGATGAGTTGGCTCTCCAATATTTTGCGCGGGCAGCAAGCCAGGCGCCTCAAAATCCTTATTTCCACCTCAGCCTGGGAGAGATCGGTCTAAAGCTCGGCGACAGCTTGCTTGCTATCAAACACCTGCAGCGCGCCTGTGAATTGAAGCCCGATCTGGTGGAAGCGCTTTGCGGACTGGCGCGTGCCTACGTCAACTTCGACAAGGCCGAGATGGCTTTGCCCCTTTACGAGAAGGCGCTAAAGATCAACAGCGATCATCCCATGGTCCGGACAGGTCTGGCTGGTGCACTCACCAGCGTCGGTCGCATGGACGAAGCCGGAGCGTATCTGAAGCAGGCAATCGAACGTCGCGTCGATGTTGGAGAGGCCTACAATAGCCTGGTCGACACGCGCAAGTTCACCGAAAAACCTGCCGAGCTCGACTTTATCCTGAGCGAACTCTCCAATCCCAAGCTTGACCCGGATGTTGCATCGCAGCTCCATCACGCCGCAGGCAAAGTGCTGAACGATCTTCAGCGTTATGAAGAGGCGATGGATCACTTCCAGAAGGCAAAAAAGGCCGCTGGCCATGGTTTCGATCTGGAGTCCTTCCGGCGCAGCATCGATTCCATGATCGAGATATTCAGCCCGTCACTGTTGGAAGCCAAGGCTGGCCACGGCAGTCCGTCCGAAGTGCCTGTGTTTGTGCTGGGCATGCCCCGGTCGGGGACGACGCTGACGGAGCAAATCTGCGCGAGCCATCCGGATGTCCATGGCGCCGGGGAGCTTTCTAAACTACGGCGAATGGCGGGCTTGATGGGTTTCGGAACGCAGTCGGATGAGGCCTTGCGCAGTTCGATCATGTCAATGACGAGGGACCAGTCTAGGGCGCTGGCCGAAGAATACCTGTCCTATCTGCGTCAACACGCGCCTGGCGCGTTACGCATCGTCGACAAGATGCCTCATAATTTCGAGGTTATCGGCTTGATCGGAATTCTCTTTCCCAACGCACGCATCATTCATTGCCGGCGCGATGCCATCGACAATTGCGTCTCCTGCTTCGTCTTGAGGTTCAACAAGGAGCATGGCTACAACGCCGATCTTAAGACTCTCGGGCTGTACTACCGTGAATATGATCGCCTGATGCGACATTGGAATAAGATTTTTCCGCGACGTATCTTCGAAAGTCGCTACGAGACGCTGGTTGTCGATCAAGAAGCACAATCCCGCCGTCTCATCGATCATCTTGGATTGACCTGGGACGATGCCTGCTTGCGCTTTTTCGAGACGAGCGGGTCGGTCAATACCCCCAGCCGCTGGCAGGTGCGGCAGCCGATCTATGCATCATCGGTCAAGCGCTGGAAAAAGTATGAGAGCGCAATTCAGCCGCTGATTGACGCCTTGGGCGATCTGGCTGAAATTTGAACAAGTAGGATGCGCCCGATCGGCCGAGGTCGATCGTGACTTGCTGTCGAGATACATTGATCCGGTAGGCCAGCTCTTCAGATCGGCCCAAGTTTTTCTTTTGCACGAACAAGCGTGCGGAGCGAGCATTGCATTCGACCAGCCCTGCGATCGGCTGCTCAGCAGCAGCCTGCATTATGCATCGAGAGTTGACAGCTGCCTCGCGCCGATATGAAAAACCCGGCGGTTGCCCGCCGGGTTCAATCTCAAACTAGCTCGGACTGCTAGAATGAGCGCTGGAAGCGGAGCATCCCGCCGACGCTGTCCTTGTCGTCGGCATTGGTCCAGTTGCGATCGTAGGCTTTGTCAAACTGGCCGTCGCGGGCCCAATCGACTTCGGCAGTGATCGTGAGACCGGGAACGATATCGTAGGCAATGTTCGCGGCGACGCCGTAGTTTTTGTCATCGTCAGCCGAGGCCTGGAGATTGAACGAGGTCTTCTCGTTGATGGTGTAGGTGCCACCACCCCAGACTGCCCAGTTGCCGCCCCACTGCTTGTAGAAGTTGCGGTCGATGTTGTCGTCAGAGCCGTAGCCGGCCATGATGAACAGTGTCAGGTTCTGTATCGGCGTAACGTCGACGCGAACCTTGCCGGCCCACTCTTCCCAGGTGCTGTCATAGGCGGCGACACCGGTGATCGAGCCCCAGCCCTGCGTGTATTTGATGCCGCCGACGACATACGGGACATAGCTGTCGATGGAATCATTGCCGCTGTTGCTGTCTTGGAAAATGCCAGGATCCGCAGCGGCACTGCCCGAACCGGTTTCCAACGAAGCCACGGCCGAGAAGCCGTTTCCGGCATCGAAGTAATACTGGACGACGTTGGTGTCGAAGCCGCCGTAGGGGACCAGCGTATCCTGGATGACGTTGCCGGCGTAGCCGATGAAGGTGTCGAAGGCCGATTCGTCCTTACCGACGCGCAAACCACCGAGCTGGACCCAGGCAAAGTTCAGCGAAACGCTCGTACCGCCATTGAAGTTGTCATCAAGATAATCGTTGTGGTTACCCCAGTTGAAGCGGGTCTCGGTGTAGGTCTTCAAGGTACCGAGCTCGGTTTCCTGACCGGTCCAGGTCTTCAGCGTGAAGCGGGCGTGCTTGTAGTAGGTATCCTGAGAGTCGCCGTCCTGCTGATCGGTAGTCTTTGCACCGTCGAATGAGCCGACGTCACCGATGCCGATGTCATAGCGAACATAGCCGCCGATACGCAGACAGGTTTCGGTGCCGGGGATGTAGAAGTAACCAGCGCCGTAGACGTCACAGATCTTGACGTATTCAGCGGGTTCCGGCTCGGCGACGACGACGGCATCGGCGGCGCGCGCACCGGAAACTGCGATCAGTGCCGCAGCGGAGCCGAGAAGAAGGCTCTTGATGTTCATTTTCTGACCTCCAGTCAGAATCGGGACGGAGGTCGGCGAAAAGCAGCTCGTTGGGTTTGTTTTTATTTATATTTCAAATAGATAGGTCCTAAGGCCGTCAATGAGGCCGTGTCGGCCAAAAACGTTTACTCGCAAAGGCCTTGCCAGAACCGGTCTTGAAATATCGCTCGAGTTGCCGTGCGTTGGCCTCGGTTTCAACCCCGACGTAGGACTTCAAAGTTACAGGCAGATAGGCCTTGGTCGAAGTCACATAGCCTGATCGGTGCGAATCAAAACGGCGTCGAAGATCGTTGGTCGATCCGACATAGACATCGCCGTTACCGAGTTGCAGAAAATAGACGTACCACATGGTCCCCCTGCGCTACTTCGTAGCTTCGGGCGACACCCTACGCCCAAAATGCGCCTTCGGGTGGCGGAGAGGATGGGATTCGAACCCACGAGAAGCTTTTGACCTCTACTCCCTTAGCAGGGGAGCGCCTTCGACCACTCGGCCACCTCTCCGTTGCGCCGGTGGATAAAGAAAAGCGCCGGCACAATCAACAAGCTGACGCTATTATCCTTGAAAAATCGACCCTTCGCCAAAGCGCCGCGCGGCGATGTGGCGATTCTACGGCAATTCCCTGGTTCGCGACTCGGGCCATGGTCACATTTCGGGCCGACCATCGCCGGAATCCGCGGTTTGCAACGGCTTGCGAAGGGCCGTTGGTTAACGGGAGCTTTCGGAGTGAGGCCAAATCGTGTCATTTGTGCAACAACGCCGGGGTATAGCGCCAACACAAACCTTTTGCCGGTACGATCGTGGTTGAACGCCGCCGTCTCATGGGTAATGTCGGGTTTGAAGGAGCGGCGCGGTGCGCATCTTTTTCGGTAGTGGGGATGGGGCAGGGAACGCTGTCCTTCAGCAAAGAATACCCAGACCCGTTTTTTAACTTTTGACTGGAGGTCAGAAAATGAACATCAAGAGCCTTCTTCTCGGCTCCGCTGCGGCACTGATCGCAGTTTCCGGTGCGCGCGCCGCCGACGCCGTCGTCGTCGCCGAGCCGGAACCCGCTGAATACGTCAAGATCTGCGACGTCTACGGCGCTGGCTACTACTACATCCCCGGCACCGAAATCTGCCTGCGCATCGGCGGCTATGTCCGCTATGACATCTCCGTGGGCCAGGCTGGCTCGTTCGACGGCGCCAGGTACCAGGACCTGTCGGATGCCTTGGATGGTGAAGACAACGTCAACGACGGCTATTACAAGCAGGCTCGCTTCACGTTGAGGACCTACACCGGCCAGGAAACCGAGATGGGCACCTTGAAGACCTACACCGAGACCCGCTTCAACTGGGGAACGGGTCACTATGACGACACCGCCTTTTCCAACTTTGGCAGCAGAGGCGTTTCGCTGAACTTCGCCTGGATCCAGCTTGGTGGTCTCCGCGTTGGTAAGGACGAAACAGCCTTCAATACGTTCACCGGCTACGCCGGCAACGTCATCCAGGATACGATCGTTCCCTACGGCGGCTTCGACACCAACGTCGTCCAGTATTACTTCGATGCCGGAAACGGCTTCTCGGCGGTGGTTTCGTTGGAAACCGGTGAAGGCTTTGTCGTTGCTGACGTTGGGCCTCCACTTGTCCTCAATCTCGGTCACGACTCGATCGACAGCTACGTCCCGTATGTCGTCGGCGGCGTGAAGTACACGCAGGGCTGGGGATCCATCAGCGGTGTTGTTGCCTATGACAGCAGCCTGGAAGAATGGGCCGGCAAGGTTCGCCTCGACGTGACGCCGATGCAGAACCTGTCGCTGTTCTTGATGGCCGGCTACGGCTCTGACGACAATCTCCCGCGCAACTTCTACAAGCAGTGGGGCGGTAACTGGGCAGTCTGGGGTGGTGGCACCTACACCATCAACGAGAAGACCTCGTTCAATCTCCAGGCGTCGTATGACGAAGCCAAGGAAGCTGGCGTCGCGGCCAATATCGCCTACGACATCGTTCCCGGCATGACGATCACGGCCGAAGTGGACTGGGCTCATAACAGCCACCACATCGATAGCGACTCGCTGCCCGGTTATGAATACAACTGGACCGGCATCCCGGGCGACAAGAAAAACGCCGTTGGCGGCTTCCTCCGCTTCCAGCGCTCGTTCTAAGGGCTGGACTTAAGGCAAGTGAAATCCAGCCCGGGCGCCTTAACGCCCGGGCTGTTTTTGTTTTCGCGACTGGTGGCAAACAGAAGGAAAAGGGGGTTCGGTAGCTGAACAGGGTTGTGGAACGATGTCGTTGGGATCCGCCGCTGGTGGATGAAATCGGCCGCAACGCTTAAAACTCTTGAAAGGGCACCGCCAAGCAGGTAGGTCTAGGCCTATCCACTCGGGGGTGTGGCGAATAATGACGAACGATGCGATTCAAGAGGGAGGAACCTCTGATCATTTTTCGATGTTTTCTTCTCAAACTGCAAAGATAAAATACAGTTACAACAAGATACGAGAAGTAAAGTCGCATAGGATCGGAGAACTTTTTTCAGCATACCGGGATATACTTTGGGATGACGGGCGGCATAAATACAATGTCAGCTCCTTCATCGGCGAAATAGACGAGATCCTCCTTGGGGAGCGTTTCAGCGCCTTTGACCAAAGCACCCTCGACAATCTTATCGGCACCTTGCGCCAGCGCGGCAACAGCAACGCAACCATCAACCGGAAGATGGCTGCCCTCAGCAAACTGCTGCGCAAGGCTCACAAGATGGGAGATATCCACAGCCTGCCCGAGTTCCGCCGCCAGAAGGAGCGGGCGGGACGGATTCGTTTCCTCGAAAGGGACGAGGAGGCCCGGCTGTTCGCTGCCATCAAGAGCCGCAGCGAGGACGCTTATCGGCTTTCCGTCTTTCTCGTCGACACCGGTTGCCGCCTCGGCGAAGCGCTGGGTTTGATCTGGAACGATATCCAGGAGCACCGCGTCAGTTTCTGGATCACCAAATCCGGCCGCAGCCGCACCATTCCGATGACCGAGCGGGTAAAAGAGGTGATCAAGCTGCCGGCCACCGAGGGCCGCCGGCCCAAAGGCCCGTTCACCAAGCTCAGCCAGGCGCAGTTTCGCGCCATCTGGAACGATGCCAAGGCCGAAGTCGGGCTTGGCGCCGACGATCAGGTCGTGCCGCATATATTGCGCCATACTTGCGCCTCGCGTCTCGTCCAGGGCGGCATCGACATCAGGCGCGTGCAGATGTGGCTCGGTCACCAGACGCTGTCGATGACCATGCGCTACGCCCATCTGGCCACCAACGACCTCGATGGCTGCGTCACTGTGCTGGAGACGCCGCGGTGCAGTGGCGCGGACAGTGGCGGCGCAAGCGCTTTGTCTGCTCCACCTCCGGCAAGGCGAGGGCCAAAAGGCGAGCCGGCCGCAAGCAAGGCCCCAAAGCCAGCAAAGAGAAGCGCCAAATCCTGACGGATCTGACGTGAGACATCAGCCCGCTCAGGGTTGCGCTGCCCCTCATTGCCCTGCGGGGCATTTCTCCCCGTATGGCGACGGGGAGAAAGGCGCTCTTGCGAAAGATTTCGCTAATCCCCAGCGTTGCAGATACCTCCCTTCTCCCCGTCGCCATACGGGGAGAAGGTGCCGGCAGGCGGATGAGGGGCAGCGCCGACATCGATAAAATTATTTCACCGCTAATTCCAACGGAACTGTCAATGGCCGCCGGAAATGCTTTGACCGACGCAAAACTTGCGCGTGAATTACTTCGCTCGGTCGAGCTTTACTTCTAACCACCCCGCTGCTCCGCCCGGTCAAGAAAACCAGCGATCCTGCTCGGCAGGATCCCGGAGTCCAAAAACGGTGCATGCCCCTGGCCGTCGGCGGTGATCGTCTCGATATCGGTATGGCGCGTCCGCATCTGCTCGAGCGTTTCAGCGGACAGCAACTTCGAATTGGCGCCGCGTATGACGAGCATCGGGATGGCCGCCAGTGCGTCGAACTGTGGCCACAGATCTGGCAGCGGCCGGCTGGGATCGAGCCCCGCCAGTGTCTCGACCAGTTTCGGATCGAAATCGGGCAGAAATCCCTCCTCGGTCTCGCGGTAGAGGGCTGATACCATCCGCTCCCAATCCGCATCGGTCAGCGCCGCAAAATCCGCGCCATGGGTGCTGCGCAGGCCGCAGACCACCTCCGCGTACGTCTTCGGCCTTGGCGCGGGGTCGAGGTAGGAGCGGATATGGGCGAGACCTTGCGAGTCGATCACCGGGCCGATGTCGTTGAGGACGATGGCCTTCAGCACGGCCGGCCGCATCGCCCCGAGCACATGGATGATCAGTCCACCGCGCGAGGTGCCGATGAAGGCAGCCTCGTCGACGCCAAGTGCAGCCAGCCCGGCGAGAATATCCCCCGCTTCGATGCCGATATTGTAATGGCCGATATCGGCATCGTAGGCGGACTGCCCGCGCCCGCGATAATCGAAGGCGACAACCCTACGCTTCGCCTGCGTCGACAGATAAAGCGCCAGCTCGTGAAAATCACGGCAATTGCGGGTCAGGCCAGGCAGACAAACGACTGGCCAACCGCCGGAATTCGCTTCGCCGTAGATGCGGGCGTGCAGGCACAGCCCGTCCGGCGCGGCGTAGAAGAAATCGGAAAAACCCTGCTCGATTGGCATGTAGACTCCGTTCCTCTCACCGCCGGATCGCATCGACTGCTACAGGCGAGGGGCAGGTAAGGTCAAAATAGGGAAGGCGCCGGCGTTGGAGGTCCCTCAACGGGAAGATTGGCTGCCATCGTCGCTTTCGCCAGGTTTCGTAGGATGCAGAAAGGCACTGTCCCCGAAGCTGCCGATCTCCCACTTGGGGGCAGGGCTATTGCAGATGGAAAGTCGAGGCTTTCGCTCTACGACGGACCCCCACCCCTAACCCCTCCCCACAAGGGGGAGGGAGACTTCCGTTGGCACTGACCTCGGCAAATTGCCTGCCTTTCGGCGCCAAAAAGGGAAGTAAGGGCATGCGGCAGCGTTCCCTCCCCCTTGTGGGGAGGGTTAGGGTGGGGGTCCATCTTCGTAAGAATCCAAATGCGATTGCCCTGCGCTTGGGGGGATGTCTGGTGATTGGCAAGGAGGGCAGGACAGAGCGGACCGCTGTCCCGCCAACTCCACGTCCGGAACCTTCATAGCCAGAAACAAAAAAACCGCCTCGGTGGGCGGGTCGTTGGAGCCAATTAGCACCATACCGAAATTAGTAGCATAGCTGCCGGCACAAAGCAAGAACAAAATACGCCGTGACCGACAAATTCGCGAAGGATCGCAGCTGACTTGGTTTGAAGCCCGGTCGTCACCCCCGGCCGTTCACCAGATCTCCGACAATATCGTACTTGCCGGAGATACGCATCTTGTAGACCTCATAATTCTCCATCACGCGCTGAACGTAACTTCTTGTTTCCGTATAGGGAATCCGCTCGATCCAGTCGACGACTGCATCGACGTCCTCGCCGCGCGGGTCGCCGTATTTCGCCACCCACTGGGCGGCGCGGGCGGGGCCGGCATTGTAGCCGGCGAAGGTCAGCACGTAGGAGCCGTCGAAACGGCCGAGCTGCTCGCCCAGAAAGGCGGCGCCCAGCGTTGCATTGTAGCCGGCATCGGTGGTCAGCCGCGCCTGCGAGAAAGTCATGCCGGCCTTCTTCGCCAATTGCTTGGCCGTGCCTGGCATCAGCTGCAGCAATCCGCGCGCGCCGGCGCTGGAGACGGCGCCGATGTTGAACTCGCTTTCCTGCCGGGCAATCGCATAGGCCAGCGCCTTGCCCGAGCCGGAGACGTTGGCGGTGTCGGGAATGACGCCGAGCGGATGCGACAGCGCGCCTACGTCGATGCCGCGGGCGCCGGCGATCTTGCCGACCTTCAGCGCCATGAAATGGTTGCCTTGTCTTTCCGCCAACACCGCAAGCAGCGCCAGTTCGCCGGGGCTGTTCAGCTGCCCGGCAAGGTCGCGGTAGAGGGTTTCGGCATAGCGGTCGTAGCCTGCCTGCTGCAGCCGCTCGATGGCGCTGACCGCCTCGCGGGTGGCAAAATTCCGGCGGTCGGCGGCACTTGGCTGGGGGTAGACGATGTTGAGGGTCTGCCGGCCGACGCGCTCGCCGGCGAGCTGGCCGTAAAAGGTCGTGCCGTAGCTGGCGGCGCGGCTGAAATAATCCTTGGCACTGCCGGGACCGCCGACCTCGGCGGCACGGCCGAGCCAGTAATAGGCGCGCGACAGCGACATCGGCCCTTGGGCGAGCTCCGCGATTTGCGCAAAATGCTTGGCGGCGGTGCTCGGGTCGTTGAGGCCGCGCAGCGCGTACCAGCCTGCATGGAATTCCGCCTCGGCAGCATTGGCGGGACTTTCGGCGGCATGCGCGGCGACTATTCTGTAGGCGGTCTTCATGTCGCCCTGGTCGACCAGCTCGCGCGACAGCACCCGGCGTTCGACCCACCAGGCGTCCGGATCGACCTGAGCGTCGCGGTCGCCCGGCGCCTTCAGCACCAGCGCGGCGGCATCGGAAAATTTCTGTTGCTTGCGCAGATATTCGGCTTCGGCAAACAGATAGCCGGCCGCCCGCTGCGCTGCCGGCACCGCCTTCAGCAGCTTGGCCGCGTTCTTGTCGCCTTTGGTGACTGCCGCCCAGGCATCGGCCAATTGCTGGGCGCCGGCGAGACCGGCGACGCGCAGCGCCGAAGCGACCCGATCGGCATAAAACATGCGCTCCATGCGGAAGCGATGGTCGGCGGCCGGGATCAGCGCGCCGAACTCGCGGATGACCGCCGCCTCGTCCCCGGCTTCGAGCTTTTCGGTGCGCCAGAATGGCGACAGCACCGAGCGCGCCGCCTTGGTATTGCCTAGCGCTACATAGGAGCGCGCAAGGATCACCACGCCCTCGAAGGTCAGCGGCTGGCTGCCGTCGAACGCCCGCACCACGACCTGTGGCGCGGGGTTCTCGCGATAGAGCGCGCGCTCGCTGTTCTTGCGCAAGGCGATCGTGCCCGGCCAGTTCGGCAGCATCTTCGCGGCATCGGCGATTTCGCCGCTCGGCACCTGGTCGCCGCCATAGAGCGCAATCGCCCAGGCAAGGATGTGCCGATCGAGCGATTTGGCCGGCAGCGCTTCGCGCACCTGGCGCGCGCGCTGAATGTCGTTTGCCGCAAGCGCATCGAGACCGCTCTTCAGCGCCGCGACGCTGGCGGATGGCGAAGGGGACTGCTGCAGTGCATCGTTCTGCCGCTCCGTCATCGGGATCGCCGACGTGACCTGCCCATCGACGCTGCCGCCGATCGCCGCGCCGGGGACAAGCACAACGATCGCGCCGAGAAGCGCGAAAAGATGAGGCCGCCTGGTCGGCATGGATTTGGTCATTTCCTATTCTTCGATGCTACCACTGGCACAGATGAACTGCAGCCTATTCGTCTGTGATGAAGGGCCCGTAAAGAAAACCTTATCGAGGTCGTTCGAATTGCAATTGCTGGCGCAATGCTTGCCGCGCAACAATGTCGAGACTATGGTGCGCCGCTTCGCTTTCGGCTAGAAGGCGCGCACGACAAACACCTACAGCGCCGCGGGTCTTCTCAGACGCGCAAAGGACGCTGTAGCAATTTAAATTTGGCGCATAACCCTTTCCGAAATCGACTGCGATTTTCGGGGTCATGCGCTAGTCCCAAGGAGTTGGACGACATGCTAAGAGGCTCGCTGACCGCGCTCGTCACACCGTTCGAAAAGAGCGGCCGTTTCGACGAGAAAGCCTTTCGCGCGTTCATCGCCTGGCAGATCGCCGAAGGCACGACGGGCGTGGTCCCGGTCGGCACCACCGGCGAGTCGCCGACGCTGTCGCATGACGAGCACCGCCAAGTCGTCAAGGTTTGCATCGAGGTCGCCAAGGGCCGGGTTCCGGTCGTCGCCGGCGCCGGCTCCAACAACACCGAAGAGGCGGTCGGCCTAGTCCAGTATGCCGAGAAGGCGGGCGCCGACGCGGCCCTTGTCGTCACGCCCTATTACAACAGACCGACACAGCGCGGCCTCTATGCGCATTTCGCCGCCGTCGCCAAGGCAACCAGCCTGCCGATCATCATCTACAACATTCCGCCGCGCTCGGTGGTCGACATGAGCCCCGAGACGATGGGCCAGTTGGTGCATGACTTCAAGAACATCGTCGGCGTCAAGGATGCCACCGGCAAGGTCGAGCGGGTTTCGGAGCAGCGCGCCACCTGCGGCAAGGATTTCATCCAGCTCTCCGGCGAAGACGCCTCGGCGCTCGGCTTCAACGCGCATGGCGGCGTCGGCTGTATTTCGGTGACGGCAAATGTCGCCCCCAGGCTTTGCGCTGAATTCCAGGAGGCAACGCTTTCCGGTGATTGCGCTAAGGCGCTCGACCTGCAGGACCGTCTGTTGCCGCTGCACAAGGCGATTTTCATGGAGCCCGGCGTTTCCGGCGCGAAATATGCGCTGTCGAAGCTGGGCAAGGTCGAGAACGTGCTGCGCTCGCCGCTAATGACGGTCGAGCCGTCGACCGCCGAGAAGATCGACGCGGCGATGAAGCACGCCGGCTTGATAAACTAAGGATGAGGCGCCACCTCTCCGCATCATGAATCAAGTCAGAAAAGCCGATCCCAACAACAAGACCGTTGCGGAAAACCGCAAGGCGCGGTTTTCCTATGAGGTGCTCGACACGATCGAGGCCGGCCTGGTGCTGACCGGTACGGAAGTGAAATCGCTGCGCCAGGGCCAGGCCAATATCCAGGACAGCTACGCCTCGGTCGAGGGCGGCGAGATCTGGCTGATCAACTCCTATTTGCCGGAGTATCTGCAGGCCAACCGCTTCAACCATGAGCCGCGCCGCCGCCGCAAACTGCTGCTCAACAAGCGCGAGATGGCCAAGCTGGCGCAAAGCGTCGACCGCGAAGGCATGACGCTGGTGCCGCTGAAGATCTACTTCAACGACCAAGGCCGTGCCAAGCTGCTGCTCGCCGTTGGCCGCGGCAAGAAGCTGCACGACAAGCGCGAGACCGAAAAGCAGCGCGACTGGTCGCGCGAGAAGGGCCGGCTGCTGAAGGAGCGAGGGTGAGGAGCGGTCCGCGAAGCGGAGGAAAAGCCAGCGATTTGGCTTTTCGAGCGACGAACGCCCGGAGCCATAGCGGCGAGCAGGGCGGACCAAAAGGGATAGGTCTCGTTTGAAAAACCGGATCGTCTTGTGGGGCGCGGCCGGTCTGCTCGTGGCGGGCCTCGTTTTGGCGGCTATACCTACTCCCAGACATTTTCTCCGGACCGCGGCAAATATCCGGTCAGGGGCATCGACGTCTCCCATCATCAGCGGCAGATCGACTGGCGGCGTGTTGCCGCCGACGATGTCGCCTTCGCCGTGATCAAGGCGACGGAAGGCGGCGATCATGTCGACGATGCCTTCGCCGCCAATTTGCGCGCGGCCCGCGCCGCCGGTCTTGCCGTCGGTGCCTATCATTTCTTCACCTTCTGCAGACCGGGTGCGGATCAGGCACGCAACTTCATCTCGGTGGTGCCGCACGATCAGCCTTTGCTGCCGCCGGTGGTAGACATCGAGTTCGGCGGCAATTGCCCGCAGCGGCCAACCCCCGAACAGCTGAACTCCGAGCTTTCCGCCTTCCTCGGCCCGGTCGAGGCGGCGTTCGGCAAGACGGCGATCCTCTATGTGACCGACGAGGCGGCACAAGCCTATGCCGGGCAGCTAGCCGGCCGCCCGCGCTGGCTGCGTTCGCTGGCGCTGCGGCCGGGCCATGACGATTGGATCTACTGGCAGTACCACAACCGGGGCCGCGTCGACGGCATCAGCGGCGACGTCGACTTGAATGTTCTCCAGGGCGGACCTGCGACGCTGGCCGCATTGTTTGCCGCAGCGCCTGAAGCGACAGCGTCGGATTGATGCTATTCCTGTCCACCAAAACACCCTCGATGGCACGAAGACAGAGCGACGATGCGTTCCCCTTGTGGCTATTCATATCGCAGGCGGCGCCGTGCTAAGTACATTTGATGCCGGAGCGACCTTCATCAACCAATGACAGCAACGCCCCGCCTGCTGCGATGGACGGCGGCGACCCCCGCCTGGCATTTGTCTATGCGGAGGCGGTGCGTGGCCTCCAGCACCAGCAGGGCGTGGTTGAAAGTCTCAATACGCGCGCCGGCAATCTGATCTTCGCAACCGCGTTCGCGAGTTCTCTCCTCGGAGGCAGGGCGCTCCTGGATGGCGTGGGACCCTGGGACTGGCTGGCGCTGATATTGCTTTTTCTTATCGGGCTGCTGGTCGCGATTATGGTGTGGCCGTATTATAACTATACGTTCCGTTTCGATCCAGAGAAGCTGCTCCAGGACTTCGTCGATCAGCACCCTCCCGCAACCCTGGACGGGATGCACCGAGCGCTTGCGCTGCGCATCAAATCCGACATGGCCAGCAATTGGCGGATCATCCAACGCCTGCGCGTCGCGCTGCAGCTTGCACTGTTTCTGTGGTTGCTGGATCTCCTGGCCTGGTTGTTCGCGATCGCCCGAATCTAGGGCTCGTGCCCTGGCGGGCGTCGTCCGACTCTATGTCTTCAGAAAAGCTTCTATCTGACTGAAGACGTTGACGAACATCGCTTCCGTCAACACGCCGGTATTGGTGTTGTAGCGCGAGCAATGATAGCTGGAAAACAGCGTGATGCCATTGGCCTGCTGCTGCCCACCATGCCGGAACGGATAGGCGGCAACGCGTTGGCCGAGCGCCCGCACGGTCGACTGGTGCGCGATCGAGCCAAGCGCCAGCACAGCGCGCAGATTTGGAAATCGCGCGATCGTCGGCACCAGGAACGTCCGGCAGGTCGCTATCTCGGCGCCAACCGGCTTGTTGTCCGGCGGCACGCAGCGCACCGCATTGGTAATCGCCGTACCGACAAGCTCCAGCCCGTCATCCGGTCGCGCTTTGAATTCGCCGCGCGCAAAGCCGTGCGCGATCAGCGTGTTGTAGAGCAGGTCGCCGGCAAAATCGCCGGTGAAGGGGCGCCCCGTCCGGTTCGCCCCGCGCAGTCCAGGCGCCAGCCCGACGATCAGCAGACGCACTGCTTCCTCGCCTTCCGGCGGCAAAAAGGTCGGCACCGGCGCGTTGAACCAGGACGGCTCGCGCCGCCGCCACTCGGCGATGAAGTCGTGCAACCGCGGGCAGAGCGGGCAATCGCGATCGGGTTCGGGGGAGACGACCAGGGGAGCGGTCAAGGCAACGACCGTCAATAGTCTTCCTCGTCGACTTCGGCCGGTTCGGGCCGGCGCACCGGCCGCTCCGACGGGTCGCGGCCGACTTCATTCTTGAGCGTCATCAAGTCGATGAAATGGTCGGCCTGGCGGCGCAGATCGTCGGAGATCATCGGCGGCTGCGAAGCCATGGTCGAGACGATCGACACCTTGCGCCCGCGCCGCTGCAGCGCCTCGACCAGCGTGCGGAAATCGCCGTCGCCCGAAAAGATGACATAATGGTCGACGACATCGGCAAGTTCGAGCGCATCGACGGTCAGCTCGATATCCATATTGCCCTTGATCTTGCGCCGGCCGGTCGAGTCGGTGAATTCCTTGGCCGGTTTGGTCACCACCTTGAAGCCGTTATAGTCAAGCCAGTCGATCAGCGGCCGTATCGAGGAGTATTCCTGATCCTCGACCAGCGCGGTGTAGTAATAAGCGCGCAGCAGATAGCCGCGTTTCTGGAAACTCGCCAGAAGTTTGCGGTAATCGATGTCAAAGCCCAGCGCGCGCGAGGTGGCGTAGAGATTGGCACCGTCGATAAAGAGAGCGATTTTTTCACGAGGATCGAACATGGAAAATGTCCTTTTTCGAAATAAGCGGTCGTCTAAATGCGTGGCGACTATCGGCCGGTCTGATAATAGACCTGTTGGCCTTCATCGTTCGAGATAACGCCAGTTTTACGGCAATCCAAGGCACCATGGCGCACCGCAAGCAATTGTGATCGGCGCTGTGTCGCCGCAGGCGGCCCGCGTCAGAGCTGCGCACCGCCATAAAAGCTTGTATTTTGGCGGCGTTCGGGTTATGGACCGCGCCTGTTTTCCATCAAATCCAGGCATGAAAGGGGCAACTCATGGCCCGCGTAACCGTTGAAGATTGCATCGACAAGGTCGACAACCGCTTCGAGCTGGTGCTCCTGGCCGGCCATCGCGCCCGTCAGATCAGCCAGGGCGCGCAGATCACCGTACCGCGCGACAACGACAAGAATCCGGTCGTTGCGCTCCGCGAAATCGCCGAAGAGACGCTGTCGCCGGACGACCTCAAGGAAGATCTCATCCATTCGCTGCAGAAGCATGTCGAGGTCGACGAGCCGGAAGCCGATGGCGAGGCGATTGCCGACCAGACCGGCAGCGCCGTTGCGGCCACCGATGCCGACGACGCCGAGGACAACGTCACCTTCGATCGCATGACCGAAGAAGACCTGTTGGCCGGCATCGAAGGCCTGGTGCCGCCGGAAAAAAGCGACGATTATTGATCTTAGCGACAACTGCCGACACTTTCGCGTCGGCAGTTTCGTGGCTATCTATGACATGCGCCGTACGCCAGTGCGGCGCATGATTCATTTCAGCATTGCGAGATCCCGCCCATGATGCGTCAGTATGAGCTTGTCGAGCGCGTCCAGCGCTACAAGCCTGACGTCAACGAGGCGTTGCTCAACAAGGCCTATGTCTACGCCATGCAGAAGCATGGCCACCAGAAACGCGCCTCCGGCGACCCGTATTTCTCGCATCCGCTCGAAGTCGCCGCCATCCTCACCGAAATGCACATGGACGAGGCGACGATCGCCGTTGCCTTGCTGCACGACACGATCGAGGACACCACGGCGACCAGGGCCGAGATCGACGAATTGTTCGGCCCGGAAATGGGCAAGCTGGTCGAGGGCCTGACCAAGCTGAAGAAGCTCGACCTCGTCTCGAAGAAGGCCGAGCAGGCGGAGAACCTGCGCAAGCTGTTGCTGGCGATCTCGGAAGACGTGCGCGTGCTTCTGGTCAAGCTCGCCGACCGCCTGCACAATATGCGCACGCTCGACCACGTGCCGGAAGCCAAGCGCCTGCGCATCGCCGAAGAGACGATGGACATCTACGCGCCGCTGGCCGGCCGCATGGGCATGCAAGGCATGCGCGAGGAGCTGGAGGAGATTGCCTTCCGCTTCATCAATCCGGAAGCCTACCGCGCCGTCACCGCACGGCTGGCCGAAATCTTCGAGCGCAACAAGGGCGTGCTGTCGGAGATCGAGAAGGCGCTCTCCACGCTGTTCGACAAATATTCGATCAAGGCCGAGGTCAAGAGCCGGCAGAAGAAGCCGTGGTCGGTATTCCGCAAGATGGAGGCCAAGGCGCTGTCGTTCGAGCAGCTGTCCGACATTTTTGGCTTCCGCGTCGTTGTCGAGACGGTCGAGGACTGCTACCGCGCGCTCGGCGCCATCCACACCACCTGGTCGATGGTGCCCGGCCGCTTCAAGGATTACATCTCGACGCCGAAGCAGAACGACTACCGCTCGATCCACACCACCATCGTCGGCCCCTCGCGCCAGCGCGTCGAATTGCAGATCCGCACCTACCAGATGAACAAGATCGCCGAATACGGCGTCGCCGCTCATTCGATCTATAAGGATACCGGCGGCAAGATGAATGGTGCCGCCCATGCGATCTCGAAGGAAACCAATGCCTATGCGTGGCTGCGGCGCACCATCGAGCAGCTTGCCGAAGGCGACAATCCCGAGGACTTCCTCGAAAACACCAAGCTGGAGCTGTTCCAGGACCAGGTATTCTGCTTTACGCCGAAGGGCATGCTGATCGCGCTGCCGCGCGGCGCCACGCCGATCGACTTTGCCTATGCCGTCCACACCGATGTCGGCGACACTTGCGTCGGCGCCAAGGTCAATGGCCGCATCATGCCGCTGATGACGGAGCTGAAGAACGGCGACGAGGTCGAGATCATCCGCTCGAAGGCGCAGGTCCCGCCGGCGGCGTGGGAATCGGTGGTCGTTACCGGCAAAGCACGCTCGGCCATCCGCCGCGCCACCAAGAACGCTATTCGCAAGCAATATTCGGGTCTCGGTATCCGCATTCTGGAGCGCGCCTTCGAACGGTCCGGGAAGACCTTCACCAAGGAAAACCTGAAGCCGGTGCTGCACCGGCTGGCGCGCAAGGACATCGAGGATGTGCTGGCCGCGGTCGGCCGTGGCGAACTAGCCTCCACCGATGTCATGAAGGCGGTGTTTCCCGACTACAAGGACGAGCGCGTCACGCTGGTCGCGCCCAAGCAGCGCGAGGAGGGCTGGTCGAAGATCCGCAACGCCGCCGGCATGCTGTTCCAGATTCCGGGCCGCGCCGCGCGCAAGGACAAGAACCAGCCGCGCGACGACGCGGTGCCGATCCGCGGCGTGCGCGGCGATCTGCCGGTGCGCTTCGCGCCGGAGGGGGCAGTGCCAGGCGATCGCATCGTCGGCATCGTGCAGCCGGGAACCGGTATCACCATCTATCCGATCCAGTCGCCGGCGCTGCAGGCCTTTGACGACCAGCCCGAGCGCTGGATCGACGTGCGCTGGGACATTGACGAGCGCACCAAGGAGCGGTTCCCGGCGCGCGTCTCGGTCACCGCCATCAACGCGCCGGGTTCGCTGGCCGATATTGCACAGGTCGTCGCATCCAACGACGCCAACATCCACACTTTGTCGATGGTGCGCACCGCGCCCGATTTCACCGAAATGCTGATCGATCTCGAAGTGTGGGACCTCAAGCACTTGAACCGGCTGCTGTCGCAGCTAAAGGACAATTCGAGCGTCAGTGACGCAAGGCGCGTGAATGGGTGAATAGTGAATAGTGAATAGTGAATAGTGAATAGTGAATAGTGAAGAGGGTGCTCTCACTACCATTCACCATTCACCATGGACATGGAGTGAACGATGAACACCGATGAAGTGCTGGGTATTTTCCGCGAGGCCGGCGCCGTGCTCGAAGGGCATTTCATCCTGACGTCGGGCCTGCGCAGCCCGGTCTTCCTGCAGAAAGCGCGTGTTTTCATGCATGCCGACAAGACCGAGCGCTTGTGCAAGGCGCTCGCCGAAAAGATCCGCACTGACGTGCCCGGCAGGATCGACTACGTCGTCGGCCCGGCGATCGGCGGGCTGATCCCGGCCTATGAGACCTCGCGCCATCTTGGTGCGCCGGCGATCTGGGTCGAGCGGGAAGGGGGTGAATTCAGGCTGCGCCGTTTCGAGATCGCCAAGGGATCGCGCGTCGTCATTGTCGAGGACATCGTCACCACCGGCCTGTCGATCCGCGAGACCATCGACTGTCTGCGCGCACTTGGCGCCGAAGTCGTTGCCGCCGCATGCATCATCGACCGCTCGGCCGGCAAGACCGATGTCGGCGTGCCGCTGATCGCGCTCGCCGAATATGAAGTTCCGGCCTATCCGGCCGACAGGCTGCCGCCCGAGCTCGCCGCCATACCGGCGATCAAGCCGGGCAGCCGCAACATCTAATGCATGTCGCCCAAAAGTGTGCGGCGGTTTTGGGACAACGACATGCATAAAAACAAGTCAAGAGGCGCTGCCGTGATTGCCGGCATCGATCATTTCGTGCTGACAGTTCGTTCGGTGGACGATACCTGCGCCTTCTATCAGCGCGTGCTTGGCTTCAAGCGCCTCGACGAGCCGGACCGACCAACGGCGCTGCTGTTTGGAACGCAGAAGATCAATGTGCATCAGGTCGGGCGTACCTTCGAGCCGAAGGCCAAGGCGCCGACGCCGGGCTCCGGAGATTTCTGCTTGATTGCTGCCCGGCCGCTCGCCGAGATATGTGCCAACCTCGCCGCCAATGGTGTGATGATAGAGGTCGGCCCGGTCGAGCGTGTCGGCGCTCGGGGCGCGATGATGTCGGTCTATTTCCGCGATCCGGACGGCAACCTCGTCGAGGTCAGCGAATATCGATCCTAAGTGACGCTCCTTAAATTCGCCGCGATCATGCCCTGTTCAGAACGGCGATACCCAAGGCTGGCGCGACCGGCCACCGAGCGGATGCCCTCGGCCTCGTTGTTCTTCGGCCAGCGCATCGCTATATCAAAGTCGTAGTTGCTTTTCGGCGACCGGAGAGCGCAGCATAGGCTGTCGCGCCTGGCTGGAAAGGCCGGCGTGAAGCCATCGACGGAACTAGGAACAGGAACAGAGTGCTTTTTCGACGGCGCAAGCCTGATGGTTTTTTCGAGCGGGTGCGTACTTATTTGTGGCCGCGCCGCTCGTTCTCGCGCTCGCTGCGGTATTTCTCCAAACGCATCCTGCGGCTTCGGGCCACGCCGCATGCCGTGGCCGCCGGTGTTGCGGCGGGCGTATTCGCGTCGTTTTTCCCGCTTGGCTTTCACTTCATCATTGCTGCCATCCTGTGCTGGCTGATCGCCGGCAATCTGGTCGCGGCAGCACTCGGCACGGTCTTCGGCAACCCCCTGACCTTTCCGCTGCTATGGGCCGCCTCCTGGGAGGTCGGCAAGCTGATCCTGCATGAACACCTGCCGGCGCATGGCCCGCCCGCGCATCTCGGCGAGATGCTGCATAGTCTTTCCTTTGCGCAATTGTGGGGACCGGTGCTGAAGCCGATGACGATCGGCGCAATACCGCTCGGCCTGGTTTTCGGCCTGCTGTTTTACGGCATCACCCGCTGGGGCATGGTCACTTTCCACGAGCAGCGCCGCAAGCGGCTGGCCGAAAGAGCGGCAAAGGCTGGAAAAACCGGGCCGGAAGTTCCTGCCGAATGATTATCGGTATTGGCAGCGACCTCATCGACATCAGACGCATCGAGAAGTCGCTGGAACGCCATGGCCAACGCTTCATCCAGCGCATCTACACCGAGATCGAACAGGCGCGGTCCGAAAACCGCGCGGCGCGTGCGGCCTCCTACGCCAAGCGTTTCGCTGCCAAGGAAGCTTGCGCCAAGGCATTGGGCACCGGTATGGCGCAGGGTGTGTTCTGGCGCGACATGGGGGTCGTCAACCTGGCCAGCGGCAAGCCGACCATGGCGCTGACCAATGGGGCGGCAGCGCGGCTGGACGAAATTCTGCCTGAAGGGCACCGCGCGGTGATCCACCTCACCATCACCGATGATTTTCCGCTCGCTCAAGCCTTTGTGATCATTGAAGCGTTGCCGGTCGAAGAAGCGCCACATTGATTGCATCTGACCACCGGCATGACGTTGCCCAGCGCGCGCCGAGACTCTATACCATCCAACGCACAATCGAGGACGACATGAGCGTGGCTGAAAAAACCCAGAAGAAATCCGGCGGACTTGGCGAAACCGTCAGCGTCATCGTCCAGGCCCTGCTGCTTGCGCTGGTCATCCGCACGCTCCTGTTCCAGCCGTTCTCGATCCCGTCCGGGTCGATGCGGCCGACTTTGCTCGAAGGCGACTATCTCTTCGTCACCAAGTGGTCCTACGGCTTCTCCCGCTATTCACTGCCGTTCGGGCCGAACATCTTTTCGGGCCGCATCTGGGGCTCAGAGCCGAAGCGCGGCGACGTGGTGGTGTTCAAGTTTCCGCCGGATCCTTCTGTCGATTATATCAAGCGCGTCGTCGGCCTGCCGGGCGACAAGATCCAGGTCAAGGATGGCCAGCTCTTCATCAATGACGTGGGCGTGCCGCGCGTCAAGGTCGGGCAGATCGACAACCGAGACATCACCGAGGAGAACGGGCCGGTCGATGTCTATCGCGAGACGCTGCCGAACGGCGTCAGCTACGACACGCTCGACCTGACGCAGGCTTCGATCGGCGACAATACCAAAGAGTTCAAGGTGCCGCCCGGTCACTATTTCATGATGGGCGACAATCGCGACAACTCGTCGGACAGCCGCTTCACCGTCGGCTTCGTGCCGGACGAGAATTTGGTCGGCCGCGCCAACCTCATTTTCTTCTCGATCGGCGGCAGCGCCAGCCCGCTCGAAATCTGGAAATGGCCGTCACTGATGCGCGCCTCGCGCCTGTTCCATTTCGTCAATTAGGGCCATGGCGGCGACGAAACGGCTGACCGCCGATGGGCTCGCCGAGGCGCTCAGGGAGCGCACCGGCCACAGTTTTGGCGACCATCAGCGCCTGCAGCGGGCGCTGACCCATGCCAGCGCTCGCGGCAGTCACGCCGGCATCGACTACGAACGTTTCGAATTCCTGGGCGACCGCGTTCTCGGCCTTGTCGTTGCCGATATGCTGCTGGCGGCATTTCCCGACGCCGCCGAGGGTGAGCTGTCGCTGAGATTGAACGCTCTGGTCAACGCTGAAGCCCTGGCGGAAATTGCCGAGGAGATCGGCCTGCCGGAACTTGTTCGCGCCGGTTCGGACGTACGCGGCCTCGACGGGCGCAAGCGCGTCAATCTGCGCGCCGATGCATTGGAATCGCTGATCGCCGTGCTCTATCTCGACGGAGGGTTGGAAGCGGCCCGTGCCTTCATCCACAGATACTGGCAGCCGCGCTCGCAAGCCATTGACGCCGCCCGTCGCGATGCGAAAACCGAACTCCAGGAATGGGCGCATCAGGCGGCAGGCGCAGTGCCGGTTTACATAATCGACAGCCGCGAGGGACCGGACCACGATCCGCTGTTCACCGTCAGTGTCAAGGTCGGCGCCTATCCGCCGGCGACCGGCAGCGGGCGCTCCAAGCGCGAGGCGGAGCAGGCTGCAGCCGCGGCACTTCTGCAGCGGGAAGGCGTCTGGCTCGATCAAGGGAGTGCCGCATGACCGCCACCGAAGCTCCGGCAACAGAAGCTCCCGCTACCCGCTCCGGCTTCGTCGCGCTGATCGGCGCGCCCAATGCGGGGAAATCGACGCTGGTCAACCAATTGGTCGGCGCCAAGGTGTCAATTGTGACGCACAAGGTGCAGACCACCCGTGCGATCGTGCGCGGCATTGCCACCCACAACAACGCGCAGATCGTCTTCGTCGACACGCCGGGCATATTCAAGCCGAAGCGCCGGCTGGACACGGCGATGGTGACGACCGCGTGGGGCGGCGCCAAGGACGCCGATATCGTGCTGCTCTTGATCGACGCCGAGCGCGGCATCCGGGGCGATGCCGACGCCATCCTCGAGCGGCTGAAGGATGTTCGGCAGCCGATGGTGTTGATCCTCAACAAAGTCGATCGGGTCAAGCACGAGACGCTGCTGGCATTGTCGGCTGCAGCCAACGAAAGGGTGCCGTTCAAGCGCACCTTCATGGTTTCGGCGCTGACCGGATCCGGCTGCAAGGACCTGCTCGACTATCTCGCCGAGACCCTGCCGGCCGGACCCTGGTACTACCCGGAAGACCAGATCTCCGACCTGCCGATGCGCCAGCTCGCCGCCGAGATCACCCGCGAAAAGCTCTATCTCAGGCTGCATCAGGAACTGCCCTATTCCTCCCATGTCGAGACGGAGAAATGGGAAGAGAAGAAGGACGGCTCGGTGCGCATCGACCAGACCATCTATGTCGAGCGCGACAGCCAGAAGAAGATCGTGCTCGGCCATAAGGGCGAGACGATCCGCGCCATCGGCCAGGCGGCACGCATGGAAATAGCTGGCGTACTCGAACAGAAGGTGCACCTCTTCCTGTTCGTCAAGGTGCGTGAGAACTGGGGTGACGACCCCGAGCGCTACCGCGAAATGGGGCTCGAATTTCCGCACTGAGCCTGTTTGGGCGATCCGCAGAGCGGCCGGTTGGCCGCCTCAGGTTTCTGAGCGGTCGCCGGGCTGCCCGATCGGTCGACTTGCATATTGAACAGCCGACCGAATCATTCCGGGAGACCATGCGCCGGCCATGTCGGGTCGACCCGTTCCTTATTGGTACCGGCGCGACGGGAAATCCTGAGCGGGTTCTGAAAAATTTGCGATATTTCATGCAAAATCGGCCAGTGGATCGAATGGAACTCCTGCCGATACTGCGACCGTGCGTGGTTCCCGTTTGTCGTCTCTCCGTCATACACCCTACCTATAGGCTGTGCGAAAGACCCGCCTCCGAGCAAACCGGAACCGGCAGGCAAACAGCCAGATCAGGACATGACCGGGACTTGGAATCGCATCGACCCCATCCGTCAGATCGAGTTTGCAAACGCCGTCGCTGTTGAGATCGAGCGCGTGCTGGCGCGGCAAGGCAACGTGACGAACAGCGATGCGGTCGTTGCAGCGGGCAGGGTCGCCGGCGCCGTTGCCGCCGCCGTCGCTTTGCTTGCGCCGACTGACATCAGTGCGATCGACACCATGCAGGAAAGATTACCCGGCATGGCGTCGCGTTTCGTGCGGATATTGGCAGCCGAAGCTGCGGAACGCCGTGCCCGGACGCATCTGTCGACGGCGCACGAAGGTCGAGGGGCAGACATCCAACGCCTGGCCGGAACGGGCGACCTCGACGCGATGCGGGTCGAGGACTGGGCCGGTCGGGTCGCCGGGTCGACGTTCCTGCAGCAAAATCTCGGCATATCGCGCTCGACCCTGCATCGCTGGCAGCGGAGCGGCACGGTCGTTGCGTTGCGCACCGGTGGCCGCAAACATGTATTTCCCCTGGCCCAGTTCATCGACGGCAGGCCGGCGCCGGGTATCAAGGAAGTGCTATCCGCGATGCCCGATCCACGGCATGCCTGGTCGTGGCTGATTGGCCCCGCGCCCGGCCTCGCCGGACGTATTCCCATTGAACTGCTCAAACGGGATCTGGTGGCGGAAGTCGTTCTTGCCGCACAGACCGCAGCGATGGCGAAGTCGACTTGATCTCGCTGCCAACGCTAAAAGTCTATTCTAAAAAAAGAACACGCACAAGGAATGTATGTCGGATTCCGATCGATTTGCCGGCTAATGGCATAAGTGTATTTTTGTACAATTGTGACAGTATCTCGTTTGTGCCGGGGGGCAAGTGTGAAGAAAATGTGAAGTGATATTTGTGCAACATGGATTTATTCTGTTATGCAAACATTGATTATTTTTGGAATCGTCATTGAGACTGGAATGCGGATGAGTATGTTCGCCGCCTGAAGAGGGGGTACGGTGCGCGCCTTTTTCGACGTGGGTGAGGCGTTCAGCCGTTCAACCCATGAATCCAAAGCCATTTTTAACTTTGACTGGAGAGGTCAGAAAATGAATATCAAGAGCCTTCTTCTCGGCTCAGCCGCGGCATTCGTCGCGGTCTCCGGTGCGCGCGCCGCCGACGCTGTTGTGGTCGCCGAGCCGGAACCCGCCGAATACGTCAAGATTTGCGACGTCTACGGCGCCGGCTACTTCTACATTCCCGGCACCGAGACCTGCCTGCGCATCGGCGGCTATGTCCGCTATGACGCCAGCTTCGGCGACGCCGGCCGCGTTTTCGATGGCGCGACGACACACGACCTTTTGGACGGTGACGAGCAGCAGACCTGGAACAAGAATGCCCGCTTCAATTTGAAGACGTGGACCGGCCAGGAAACCGAGCTCGGCACGTTGAAGACCTATACCGAGACCCGTTTCAACTTCGGCAATACCAAACGCACCGTGAGCGGTGTTGATTTCAGCGTGCAGGACAACAAGGCGGTTACCCTGAACTTCGCCTGGATCCAGCTTGGAGGTTTCCGCGTCGGTAAGGATGAAACTGTCTATGATTCGTTCATCGGCTACGCCGGCAACGTCGTCCAGGACACTATCATTCCTTACGGCACCAAGGACACCAACCTGATCAGTTACTACTTCGACGGCGGTAATGGCTTTACAGCAGTCGCCTCGGTCGAAACGGGCTCCGGCGCTGACCAGTCGATCGACAGCTACGTTCCGTTTGTCGTCGGCGGCGTGAAATACAAGGGTGACTGGGGTGCGATCACCGCGGTCGGCGCCTATAACAGCACGTCGGAAGAATGGGCCGGCAAAGCTCGCCTCGACGTCAAGCCGATTACTGACCTGACCCTGTTCGTGATGGCGGGCTACGGCAGCGACGACAACGTCGCGAAGAACTTCTACAAGCCGTGGACTGGCAACTTTGCCGTCTGGGGCGGCGGCAGCTATGCCGTCAACAAGAAGACCTCTTTGAACGCCCAGGTCTCCTATACCGACGACCAAGACTTCGCCGTTGCAGCCAACGTCGCCTACACCATCGTTCCTGGTTACACGATCACCGCCGAAGTCGATTATTACGACAATTTCGATGCCGACGATGCCGACGCGATCGGCGGCATCTTCCGCTTCCAGCGCTCGTTCTGATCAAACGACGATCTCGCAAAAAACGGCCCGTAGCGATACGCTACGGGCCGTTTTGGTTTGGCGGCGGATACGTCGCTCATCTTGATTTCGCCATCCAACCGGTGACAAGCTCTCGTCATGGAATGGCGCGACGAGGGAATCATTCTCGGCACCCGCAAGCATGGCGAAACCAGCGCCATTCTCGAGGTGATGACGCGCGCGCATGGCCGCCATCTCGGTCTCGTGCGCGGCGGCCGTTCGCGCAAACAGCAGCCTGTCTTGCAGCCCGGCAATCGCGTCGACCTGTTGTGGCGGGCGCGGCTCGACGAGCATCTCGGCACCTTCCAGGTCGAGGCTATCGAGATGAACGCCGCCCGGCTGATGGACAGCGCCGTTGCCGTCTACGGCTTGCAGACGATGGCCGCGCATTTGCGTCTTTTGCCCGAGCGTGACGCCCATGGCGGCCTTTACGAGACGCTTGCGGTGATGATCGCTCATCTCGACGATGCCGATGCCGCCGGCGAGTTGGTGGCCCGCTTCGAGCTGCTGGTACTCGACGAACTCGGTTTCGGCCTCGATCTCAGCCAGTGTGCGGCGACCGGCACCAGGCAGGACCTTGCCTATGTCTCGCCGAAATCCGGCCGCGCCGTGTCGCGGGCGGCGGGCGCGCCGTGGCGCGACAAGATGCTGGCGCTGCCTGCCTTCCTGCAGCGCGGCTCCGGGCTGCGCGCCGATCCGGCGGCGATCGAGGACGCCTTCCAGCTGACCGGCTTCTTTTTGACCCGCCATGTCTACGAACCGCGCGGCATCGAGCCTCCCGGCGCCCGCGCCGGGTTTCTCGCCGCCTTGCGCAGGCATCATTCACCCGGCCATGAATCCGGCAAGGCAAGCGCCGGGGAAACCGCCACCGGGGAAACCACCAGATGAGCGAAGTTGAACCTGATCCCGAAAACGTTTCGCCGCTCGGCCTTGGCACCATTTCGCAGGTGGGCGAGGCCATGCGACGGCCGAGTTCAAAGCGAATTTGACGCGGCCGATCACGCCAAGGACGGGCGAGGTGGTGTGCGAGGGCAAAGTAGTGCACAAGGGCCGCACGCTGACGGTTTCGGAAGCGGCGCTGAACGACGCCAACGGCAAGCTGCTGGCTTTCGGCACCGAAACATGCTCGATCTTTCCGGCCAATCTGGCGGCACGTTGAATGGACCGGCCGTTTGGCTGCCGCATTTGAATGTCACTGAACATTGAATGTCAGTGACAACTGGCCTGGTTTGGGGGAACCGCCATGTTTGAAGGCCTGATTGGCCTCGTCGCCATCATCGTGCTGTTCGTCATCATTTCACGCCAGCAGAGCCGCATCGGCCTGATCGAGCGCGAGCTTGGCGCCTTGCGCAGCCTTGTGCTTTCGGGCACGCGTGCGCTGCCGCCGCAAGCCAAGGAACCGGCTGCAAACGACAGCAAACCGGCGGATGCCGCAATCCCGCTTGCGGCAGCAGGCGACATGGCCGTATCGCCACGGACCGCAGCGGTCGTGTCAGCTACAGAGGCCGATGCCGATACAACGGCGCCGTCCGCGCCGGAGTCGGCGCAACAGGCGACAGCGGCGAAGGCAGCTCGCCAGTCCGACGTCGAAACGGCGCTCGGTACCCGCTGGGCGGTCTGGGTCGGCGGCATCGCGCTGGCGCTGGGTGGCTTGTTTCTGATCCGCTACACCATCGAGGCCGGCATTTTCGGGCCACGCGTGCGGCTTGTCATGGCGGCGGCACTCGGGCTGGTGCTGGTCGCCGGCGGCGAGTTCATCCGGCGCACCGGCTTCAGGGTGCCGGTGCAAGGTGCCGCCGGTGCCTATATCCCGGCGATCCTGACGGCGGCCGGCGCTTTCATCCTGTTCGGTACCGTCTACGCCGCGTACAGCATTTACGGCTTCATCGGCCCGACGCTCGCTTTCACGCTGCTCGGCGCCATCGGGGTGGCGACGATCGCGGCAAGCCTGGTCCACGGTCAGGCGCTGGCCGGCGTCGGCCTGCTCGGTGCCATGGTGACGCCGCTGCTGGTCGCCTCGCAGGCGCCCAATCCGTGGGCGCTGTTCGGCTATCTGGCGATCGTGCTCGCCGCCACCTGCGTCATTGCGCGCATCCGCGACTGGAGGCTTTTGACGGCCGCAGCCTTCGTCGCCACGGGCATCTGGACCATCTTCTATATGACCGACGCGCCGGGGGCGAACCTTGCCGTCATCCTCTTTATCGACGGAGTGACACTGGCCGTGCTCGCCTTCGTCTGGCTTGGCCGCCGCGACGATGCGGGCGCCGGCAGCGGCTTCGACTGGCCGTCGATCGCGCCGGGCTTCTTCGTCGGCCTTTCGGCGCTGGCCCTGTTTGTCGATCCGGCCTTCGTCGCCATCCGCGGTGCATTGCCGGGGGCCGCCCTTGTCGCAGCCCTGGTGGCGGTGGCGCTCTACCGGCCGCGGGCGCTTGCACTGCTGCACGCCGCCGGGCTGGCGACGGTACTGGTCTATCTCGGCATCATTCCGCCGACCACGATCGCTTCAGATTTTTCGGGTGGCGCTCTCGGCGTCGACGGCATGCCGGTCGTGGCGTCCGATGCCTTGATGTTCAGGGTCGGCATCGCTCTCGGCCTGGTCTTCATCGGCGCCGGCTTTTGGGCGGCGCGCCGTTTTGCGGCCTCTGGCTGGCTGCGCGCCGCCGCATGGGCGGCCTGGAGCGCTGTCGCGCCACTGGTCATCCTGCTGGCGCTCTGGTCTACCTTCGGCAATCTCGACCGAGACCTTGCTTATGCGGCGGTCGCAGCCGTTTTGGCCGGAGTCTTCGTCGCCGGCGGCGAGTGGATAGCGCGCGGCGAAGCGCCGCCGCTGACCGGCGGCGCTGCTGTCTCCTTTGCGCTCGGCGGGGCGGCGATTGCCGGCCTGCTGATGCTGCACATGGCCTTTGGTTCCGGCTGGACAACCATCCTGCTCGGAGCAGCCGCCGCCGTGCCGGCGCTGGCGACGCGCTGGCGTAGCTATCCGGTGCTTGGCTGGATTTCCGTTGGTGCGGTGATTGCAGTGCTTGGTCGCGCTGCCTTCGACCCGACCATCGTCGGTGCCGAGTTCCTGTCGAAGACGCCGGTGTTCAACTGGCTGCTGCTTGGATATGGCGTGCCGGCGCTCGCTTTCGGTTTTGCCGCCTGGCAGCTTGCCCGAACCACCAACGGCCGACCGCGCCTCGCAATGGAGGCCGGCGCCGCGCTGTTTGCCCTGCTCACCGTCGCCATGCTGGTGCGCCATGCCATGCATGGCGGCGTCATCGATACGGCTGCTGCGACGCTTGCCGAACAGGCGATCTACACGCTGATCGCCATCGGTGCCGGTGCCATCCTGGTCGCCATCGACATGCGCTCGCCAAGTTCGGTGCTGCGCTACGGCTCGATTGCAGCGGGCGTGGTCTCGGTCGCGTTCATCGTCCTCCAGCATTTTCTGGCGCTGAACCCGCTGCTGACGGATGAATCGACCGGCAGCATTCCGGTGTTCAATCTTCTGTTCCTCGCCTACCTCTTGCCGGCGGTTGCGGCCGGCGCACTGGCGCTCTATGCCCGCGACAAACGACCGAAATGGTATGCGCAGATGCTGGCGATGGTGGCGGCGGTGCTCGGCTTCGCCTATGCCACGCTGTCGGTCAGGCGCCTGTTCAAGGGCGAGTTCATCGGGCTGTGGAGCGGTCTCGGCCAGCTCGAGACCTATACTTATTCGGCACTGTGGCTGGTCATCGGCGTGGTGCTGCTCACCGCAGGTGTATGGCTGAAGTCGCAGGTGCTGCGCATAGCGTCGGCGGCGCTGATCTCGATCGCCGTACTCAAAGTCTTCATCTTCGACATGTCGGAACTGGAAGGCGTGTTGCGGGCGCTGTCCTTCATCGGCCTCGGCGCGGTGCTCATCGGCATCGGCCTGTTCTATCAGCGGCTGCTGACAAGGGCGGCGAAAGCAAAGCTCGAGACGAGCAATAGCTGACGATTTCAATTTGGCCGGGAATAAACCTGCCACTGGCAGCGTTATTCATTTGCTTGGGTGACCGGGGCGGCGGACCGCTTCGCGCTGGCCGCTTGCGCCGCGCTGCAAAGGCGCGTTCAATCATCACGGACAGGGGCCCTCCAGAACCAGCGGTCATGGACGAAAAGAAGGCAGCAATCCTTGGTGAAATACCGCGTCTGCGCCGCTATGCACGCTCCCTGTTGCGCGACCGCGATTCCGCTGACGATCTCGTCCAGGATTGTCTCGAGCGGGCACTTGTGCGGCTCGACAATTGGCAGACAGGAGAAAGCCCCAGGAGGTGGCTGTTTACGATCATGCATCATTTGTTCATCGACCAGATGCGCAAGGTGAACCGGCGCGGCGAGGCAGCGATGCTGCCGCTCGAGGCGAGCGAGGCGCAGGCAGCACCCGCCGAGCAGGTCGAGAGCATCGCCTCGCGCGAGATCGTCGACGCGCTGCAGGCGATCAGCCCTGACCGGCGCGCGGCACTTGTGATGGTCGCCATCGAAGGGTTTTCCTACGCTGAAGCCGCCAACATCCTTGGGGTTCCCGCCGGCACCTTGATGTCGCGCATCGCGCGCGGGCGCGAGGAACTGCGCGCGCTGCTTGATGATACCGCGCGCCGCCGGTCGATAAGGATCGTCGAGAAATGAGCCGACGCGATTTCTCCGAACGCGACATCCACATGGCTCTCGATGGCGAGTTGCCGGGCGATGAGCGGACGGCCTATGAGGCATGGCTCGAGGCCAATGCCGAGATGAAGGCCAGGAGCGCACGCTACGCCGCCGACCGGGCAGCGTTGCGCGCAGCCTTTAACGGCGTGCTGGACGAGCCCGTCCCGGTGCGGCTGACCAAGGTGGTGCTTGGCGAGGCGCCGGTGGTCAGAGTGTCGCCATCGCGCTCGCGTTGGTGGCTTGCGGCCGCCGCTGCCGCCATCCTGGTGATTGGCGGCGCTGGCGGCTACCTTGCCGGCATCGGCCGCCTCGGCCTGGAAAACACGGCCGAAGACCAGCTTGCCGAAGAGGCGATCGCCGCCCATGTCATCTATGCCGCCGAAAAGCGGCATGCGGTGGAAGTGCCGGCAAGCGACAAGGATCATTTGCAGAGCTGGTTGTCGAACCAGGTGGGTTTGAAGCTCGTCGCACCGGATCTGGCGGCGCAAGGTTTCCAACTGGTCGGTGGCCGGCTGCTGCCTGCCGGCCAGGGCAAGGCCGCGATGCTGCTTTACGAGGACGACAAGGGCGAGCGCATTTCGCTCTTCGTCATCGCCGAATCGGCAGCCAAGGCCAAGGGCACTTATGGGGAAGAAGATGGTCCTGAGGCCGTCTACTGGCTGGACAAGGGTTATGGCTGCGCCGTCGTCGGATCGCTGCCGCGCGAGCAGCTGGCCGCAGTGGCCAAGAGCGCCTATGGCCAGCTTCTGGCGGGCTTGAAAAGCTGAGCAGGATCTCGTTTTTCCGGAGCCGCGCCGATGCCGAAACACGAAGGTCGTTTCAAAGCCTTTGCGCGACCTGCCTGCCTTGAAAACTGTCACAATTCGGCCCTAATCGAGGTGCGATAGCGCTTGCTGAATGCTGGCACTTCGGCTGGTGTGACCGATGTTTAGACTAGGGCAGTTTCCACAACCCAATCGAGGTTTTCTGAGCCCGCATGCCTGCCGAGATTCGCAAGGCCCGCGCGTCCGACGTCGATGACCTCGCCGCCATCGAAAAAGCTGTTTTCTCGAGCGACCGCATTTCTCGCCGCTCTTTTCGCCAACTGATCGAACGCGACACCGCCGAACTGCTGGTTGGCGAGAACGATGGCCACGTCGCCGGCTATGCGGTCGTGCTGTTTCGCAAGGGCAGCGGCGACGCGCGGCTTTATTCGATCGCCGTCGGTCCATTTTTCGGCGGCCGCGGCGTTGGCCGCCTGCTGCTGGAACAGGCTGAAGCCGCCGCTTTCGAGCATGGCCGCATGATGCTTCGTTTGGAAGTCCGCGAGGACAACCCGCGCGCCATCCAGATCTACGAGCAGAGCGGCTACCGCAAGATCGGTCGTGAACCGGGCTACTACGAGGATGGCGCCACTGCGCTGCGCTATGAAAAGACCTTGCGCGGCGACATTCCGGTCGCCACCGAAGTGCCGTTTTATCAGCAGACTTGCGAATTCACCTGCGGACCATGCTGCCTGATGATGGCGATGGCTAACTTCGACCCCGGATTCGTGCCGGATCCGGTTATGGAAATCAGGCTGTGGCGTGAGGCGACGACCGTTTTCATGATGTCGGGGCCGGGCGGCTGCGAACCGTTCGGGCTGGCCGTCGCCGGCTATGAGAGCGGGCTTGCTGCTGAGATCTATGTCTCCTTCTACGGCGCGCTGTTCCTGCAGTCGGTGCGCAGCGAGGACAAGCGCCGGGTGATGGAGCTGGCGCAGGTCGACTTTCGCCGCCGCGCGGAACTTTACGGCATCCCGGTGAATTACCGTTCATTCGGGCTTGACGACATTCGCACCGCGATCGCAGAGGGAAAACTGGTACTGGTCCTGATCAGCGGCTTCCTGATGTTCGGCAAGAAGGTTCCGCACTGGGTCTTGGCCATCGGTGACGACGGCGATCATATCCTGATCCACGACCCTTGGGTCGAGGACGAGCGGCAGGAGACGATCCTCGATGCTGCCAACATTCCCGTGCCTTACGGCATCTTCATGAACATGGCGCAATTCGGCCGCGACGGATTGCGCGCCGCCATCACTCTCGGAAAGCGCGACAGCCAATGACCTGGGTCATCCTTACCGGCCGGCAGAACGATCTCGACCAAGTGGCGACGCCGCACAAGATCATCACCAATCGCGACTACCTTGCCCATCCGGCACTCTTTCGCGGTCAGCGGCCGAAGGTAATCAACCTGTCGAACAATTACGGCTATCAGAGCCGCGGCTACTACGCCTCGCTGCTCGCGGGTTCGCGTGGCCATAAGGTCATCCCGACGGTCGAAACGATGATCGACCTGTCAGAACGCAAGCTCTATGAGCACGCGTTGCCGGAACTCGAACTCGCACTCAACAAGTGCCGCAAGGATCTGGGCGGCGCTTTCCCGCAGAAGGTCTGCATCTTCTTCGGCATCGGACCGTCCAGGATCTGGGACCGCTTCGCAAAACTTCTGTTCGACTGGTTCCGTGCCCCGGCACTCGAGGTCCACATCAGGGACAGCGCCGAATGGGCCTCGATCCGCAAGATCGGCTTCCATCCCCTGGCCAGGATGACCGAGGACGAGGAAACGCACTTTCTCCAGTGCCTGGAGACCTACACCAACCGCGAGTGGCGCGACACCAAGGGCCGCACGCCGGCGCGCTACACTTTCGCCACGCTGGTCGATCCGCATGAGGAACTGCCGCCGTCGGAGATTTCGTCGCTGCGCCACTGGGCCAAGATCGCTGAAAAGATGGGCGTCGAAATCGAGCCGATCACCAAGCGGGATCTGGCCAAGCTCGCCAACTACGATGCGCTGTTCATCCGCGAGACCACCTCGATCTCCAATCATACCTACCGCTTTGCCCGCCGCGCCCAGCAGGAAGGCATGCCGGTCATCGACGATCCGCTGTCGATGATCCGCTGCACCAACAAGGTCTATCTCAACGAGCTGATGACCTACAACAAGGTACCGGTGCCGCCGACGGTGATGATAGCCGGCCCTTCGGACCTGGAAGTTGCGGCACAGACGCTGGGCTTCCCGCTGGTACTGAAGATCCCGGACTCCTCGTTTTCGCGCGGCGTCAAGAAATGCGGCACCTTTGAAGAGTTGAAGACGCTCGCAACCGAATGGCTGGAGGATTCCGACCTCCTGATCGCGCAAAAATTCATTCCGACGGAATATGACTGGCGCGTCGGTGTCCTCGGCGGCCAGCCCTTGTTCGCCGTCCATTATCTGATGGCCAAGAAACATTGGCAGATCGTCAATCATAAGGCCAACGGCAAGCCCGACCAGGGCGGCATCAAGACGTTCACCCTGAAGGAAGCACCGGCCCATGTCGTCGAGACGGCGGTGAGCGCGGCGCGCTGCATTGGCGACGGCCTCTACGGCGTCGACCTCAAGGAAACCAGGGACGGCGTCTTCGTCATCGAGGTCAACGACAACCCCAACCTCGACCACGGCTGGGAAGACTCCGGCGAAAAAGACGAGGTCTGGGTGCGGCTGACGCAGTGGTTCCTGGAGCGGCTGGACCGGCCGGGGCGATAATATCCGAACTGAGGGGAAAAAGATGCTGTTCTTCGTAACCGAGGATTTTCGCGGCTGCGACCGCAAGGAGATCTACCGCCGTTTCCGCGACCAGGGCCGCCTGAAGCCGGACGCGCTTCTCGTGCACCACAGCTGGATCGCAGCGGATATGAGCCGCTGCTTCCTGCTGGTGGAGGCCGATGACGTCACGCTCCTGCAGCGGTGGGTCATCGAATGGGCGGATCTGGTCGAATTCGAGATCGTTCCCGTGGCGACGAACAAGGCTATGGTGGAGGCATTGAGCGGACATCTCTGACCCGTTGGGAACCTCCTGGTTCGCCACACCTGAATGCCGCCTTCTCCTATCAAGGAACGGATCGAGCGTCATCTCAAGGAGCCGGTTGCCCGCGCTTCCGCGAGACTGTCGCACTTAGCCGGACTGCCGGATCGTCGCGCTCGACTTCAGCAGCCGATTAATGTCCGACGCCTTTGACGGCACCCCGATCAAATAGCCTTGGGCCTCAACACAACCCTCCTTTTGCAGGAATTCAAGCTGCGCTTCGGTCTCGACACCTTCGGCGGTGACGGTGATGCCCAGCTGTGCGCCAAGCCCGATGATGGTGCGCACGATCGCCGCGGTATCGCGACTGTCGATGTCACGGGTGAAAGAGCGATCGATCTTGATCTTGTCGACGGGAAAGCGCCTGAGGTAGCCCAGCGACGAATAGCCGGTGCCGAAATCATCCAGCGCGATGCGGACGCCCAGATCGCGTAGCTGCCTGAGTGTCTTGAGCACCAGATCGCTCTCGTCCATCAGCACCGTTTCGGTGATTTCCAGTTCAAGCCGGTTGGCCGGCACGCCCGAGAACGCCAGGGCCGAGATAACGCTGCGGGCAAAGGTACCGCTTTTGATCTGTACGGCGGAGACATTGACGGCGATGCGCCAAGCCGCCCAGCCTGCCGCGGTCGTGCAGGCTTTTCGCAGCGCCCATTCTCCAAGCGGCACGATCAGCCCGGTCTCCTCGGCGGCCGGAATGAAGTCGTCCGGCCGTACCAGGCCGCGCACCGGCGAACGCCAGCGCATCAAGGCTTCGGCACCGACGATTTCGCCGGAGGCGATGTTCATGATCGGCTGGAAATCCAGCTCGAATTCCCGGCGCGACAGCGCTGCCCTGAGATCGATTTCGAGCGCCCGGCGTGCCCGCACCATCGCGTCCATGGCTGGTTCGAAGAAGCGGTACAGGTTGCGCCCTTCGCTCTTTGCCCGATAGAGCGCCATATCGGCATTTTTCAGCAAAGTGTCGGCGTCCTTGCCGTCATTCGGAAACAGCGCAATGCCGAGACTGATGCCGACACGCATGTCGTGTCTTTTGTCGCGAAACGGCTTTCCGATGATCTCGACGATGCGTTTGGCCAGCTTTTCCGCGTCGCCCGGGCTTTTGAGATTGAACTGGATGATGACGAATTCGTCGCCGCCGAAGCGGGCGACAACGTCCGTTTCATTGCGCAGGCACCGTTGCAGCCGTTCGGCCACGCATTTCAGCAGCCAGTCGCCGGCGGGGTGGCCCCAGCTATCGTTGACCGCCTTGAAGTGATCGAGGTCGAGCGAGAATATCGCCAGCGATCCGTCTCTCGTCTCACTCAGGGCTTGGTCGAGCCGTTCGCGAAGCATCGAGCGATTGGGCAGGTTGGTCAGTGTGTCGTGGTGCGCAAGATGGGTCATGCGCTCTTCCACGCGCCTGCGCTCGGTGACGTCGTCGAACGTCGCGACCCAGCCGCCGCCGCTCATTGGCCGGCGCGCAACCAGCAGCGTCCTGCCGTCAGCGAGATGGCGATGCGTTACGTGTGTTTTCCCCGCCCGCAGGCAGGCTTCGATTTGCGAGATTTCGCTGTCGGGGTCGAGCTTTGTATAAATGCCCAGTTCCAGCAGCCGCTTGAACGCATCACGGTGGCTCATACCAAGCGGGAAGTCGGCCGGCCTGACATGATAAAGTTCCAGGAAACGTTCGTTGCGCACGATCAGCTTGCCATCCGCATCGTACATCAAAAGGCCTTGCGACATGTTGGCAAGTGCCGCGTCGAAACGGCGGTGCTGCTCCTTCAACTCCTGCTCGGCGCGCCGTTGCTCGGTGATGTCCTCGTAGATCGATACCCAACCGCCTGACGCCAGCGGCCGGTGCGAAATGTTGACGATACGCCCGTCTGCAAGCGTTTCCTCATAGGTGGAAGGTTTTGCCTGGTCGATATAGGGCTTGCGGATAGCATAGAGTTGCTCAGCGCTTTGCGAGGCGATGCCGATATCCACGCTGTGCTGGAGGATGTCGAAAAACCGGATGCCGGGCCGCACCACTTCGGCGTCGAGGCGAAAGATACTGATGTAGTTCCCGTTGCAGATGATCATCCGTTCATCGGCATCGAACATGCACAGGCCATGCGACATGTTCTCGACCGCTGCCGAAAAACGCTCGTTCTGTTCGCGCAGTTCGTCTTCAATAGGTTGCGGCTGAGCAACGCCTTTGGCCCTCTGTCGGCGGACGGACGAACCAGCCTTGATACCGGCAACGGGCATGAGGCAAGCCTATGGACCATGGTTAACCATGGCACTGTTGTCCCTGCCGGTTAATTTACCGTTTTCAGCCGGCTGGAACGGCAGTCTGGCGTCGCGACTTTTCGATCGCCGCAAAGCGTTTGAGAAAGGCATTCTGCGCCCAAGTCACCGAGCGCGGCGTGACGTCGAAGCGCTCGGCATTGAAGCTGCGCGGCCGGCCGAAGAACTCCGTCGCCTCTGCCGTCGAAAAACCCGCAAGCAGCGTTGCTTCGAAATAAGCGGCGATCTGATCCGCTCGCTTGATCTCCTTGCGCAGTCCCGCGTCGAGTTCGGCCGGCAGTGAAAAGCGCAGATGGATGGCGCGCTGCAGCCTGATCTCGCAATCCCTGTAGCTGCCGCCCATCACGGATTTGAACGGCGAGATCATGTCGCCGATGACATATTCCGGCGCGTCGTGCAGCAGCGCCGCCAACCGCGCGTCGGCGTCGGCATCCGGCATCAGCTCGCCGACAAGCGTTTCGACCAGCAGCGAATGCTGGGCGACAGAAAAGGCGTGCTCGCCTCTGGTCTGGCCGTTCCAGCGTGCGACGCGGGCAAGGCCATGGGCAATATCGGAGATCTCGATGTCGAGCGGCGAGGGATCGAGCAGATCGAGCCGTCGGCCGGACAGCATGCGCTGCCAGGCGCGCGGCGGCGCCCCGGCGCGATCGGCAGCCATCAGGCGTCCTCCGCGCCAATGGCTTCCCGGGGAAAGCTGAATTTCGCCCAGGACGGGATAGCGAGCGACACGGCGACGTCCTCCGCCAGGATCGGCAGGCCGGCGTCGAGCGCTGCCTTGACCCGGTCGATGCGGGCAATGGCAAGGCCTGTCCTGGCCGCGGTCGAGCCAAGCGTGCCGACCGGTCGCCCCTCCACAGTCAACTCTGCGCGCGAAGTGGGCAGGGTGCGTTCGGCCGAGACAATCAACACCCGACGCCTAGCAGTGCCGCGATGCTGCATGCGCGAGACGACCTCCTGGCCGACGTAGCAGCCTTTCTTGAAGCCGACACCGCCGATCTCGTCGAGCAACACGTCATGCGGAAAAGCGTCGCCGAGCTGGTAGTCCGCACCGCTTTCGGCAATGCCATGGGCGATGCGAAAGGCTTGCCATGCGGCAAGGTCGCCGCCATCTGCGGTGTCATCGTAGAAGCGCTTGACGGCAGTATCGACAAACCGCGCATCAGCAAACGGTGCTGATTCAAATTGCGAAGTGGTTGAATCGCTTCCCCATGCGACGGCCACAACCGGCTGATCCAGCTTGGCAATTTCGACTTTGGCGCGCAATTTGTAGAGCGTCAGCCGGCGCATGAAATCATCGGCGGTCTCGGTACGGCATTCAAGTCGGAAAGCATTTTCGCCGGCGCGCGAGATCAGGAAGTCGAAAAGGATCTTGCCTTGCGGCGTTAGCAGCGCGCCGGGCTTTGCTTCGCTGCTGCCGAGCACGTCGAGGTCGGTGGTCAGGATGTTCTGTAAAAAGTGCTCGGCATCCGGCCCGGACACGGAAACGAGTGCGCGATCTCTGAGCGGGGCAAAGGGCATGGTGGGAAAACGAGCCTGATCTTGCAAAACTATCGGCCATTACGTAAGCCGCTGGCACTTCCCCCGCAAGAGACCGGATCCGTATGGCCCCCATCTACGATCTCATCCTGACAGGCGGCACCGTGGTCAATCACGACGGCCAGGGTTTTCGCGACGTCGGTATCAATGGTGGGCGCATCGCTGCCATCGGCGACCTCCGCCAGGCGTCGGCCGGTGAGACGATCGACTGCCGTGGGCTGCACATCCTGCCGGGCGTCGTCGACAGCCAGGTGCATTTCCGCGAGCCGGGCCTGGAGCACAAGGAAGATCTGGAGACGGGCTCGCGGGCAGCGGTGCTCGGCGGCGTCACCGCCGTCTTCGAGATGCCAAACACCAATCCGCTGACCACCAGTGAGACAACCCTTGCCGACAAGGTGCGGCGTGCCACCGGCCGCATGCATTGCGACTTTGCCTTCTGGGTTGGCGGGACCCGCGACAATGCAAAAGACGCTGGCGATCTCGAGCGGCTGCCTGGTGCGGCCGGCATAAAAGTTTTCATGGGCTCGTCCACCGGCGACCTGCTGGTCGAGGACGACGAAGGCGTTGCCTCGATCCTGAGGAACACACGCCGCCGCGCCGCCTTTCACTCCGAGGACGAGTTCCGGCTGCGCGAGCGGCTTGGCGAGCGCATCGCGGGCGATCCGTCCTCACATCCGGTGTGGCGCGACGAGATCGCTGCGTTGCGCTGCACGGAGCGCCTTGTGCGAATCGCGCGCCAGGTCCGCGCCCGGATCCATGTGCTGCACATCTCGACCGCCGAGGAGATAGGCTTCCTCGAACAGCACAAGGATGTCGCGACCTGCGAGGCGACGCCGCATCATCTGACGCTGAGCGCCGATGATTATGCGCAGTTGGGCACCCTGATCCAGATGAACCCGCCGGTGCGCGCCACGCGCCATCGCGACGGGGTCTGGTACGGCGTTGCGCAAGGCATCGTTGATGTGCTCGGCTCCGACCATGCGCCGCACACGCTGGCCGAGAAGGCAAAGCCTTATCCGGCGTCGCCGTCCGGCATGACCGGGGTGCAGACGTTGGTGCCGATCATGTTGGATCATGTCAACGCCGGCCGGCTGACGTTGCAGCGCTTTGTCGACCTGACCAGCCACGGCCCGCAGCGTATTTTCGGCATCGCCAGGAAAGGCCGTATTGCCGCCGGCTACGATGCCGATCTGACCATCGTCGATCTGAAGCGCCGCGACACCATCGCCAACGCCCAGCAAGGCTCCAAGGCCGGCTGGACGCCTTATGACGGTAGGCAGGTGACCGGCTGGCCCGTCGGCACCATCGTGCGCGGCCGGCGCGTGATGTGGGAAGGCGAGATCGTCACGCCAAGCCAGGGCAGGGCGGTGGAATTTTCCGAGGCGCTGGCGCGCTAGTCGCCGGCGACGAAGAACGTCCATTGTCCGGTCGGCGTGATGCCGACGCGGTAGAAAATGTAGGCACCGAACTGCTTCATGTCGTCATAGTCGCTGGCGGTGACGATCTTGAACAGCTCGACCCGTTGTCTGGCGTCGAGCTTGTCCAGTGGCAGGGCGAAGAAATAGGGCCAGACATAGAGATCCTGCGGCGTGCCGGCATCGACATGGACAAAACCGGCACTGAGCACTTCTTCCAGGATGGCGAGAATCTCCTGGCCTTCCGTATCGCCCGAAAGGCCCTTCAGGAAGGCGATCGGGTCGCCCTCGATGTCACCCAGCGACAACTGGGTCATCATGTCGCCCTTGCCGATCAGCGGTCGAAGTTTTTCGATGTCGCCGCTTTTGCAGGCCTCGACTATCAGATCGTGCATGCGCCTGACCGGTTCCGGCAACTTGGCCAGGTCGTAGACGACTTCGGGCACGGGCGCGTCCGGATCGACATGCGGATTGGCCATGCCGCCATCGTTGGCCGGCCCTTTCGGTTCGGTTTGTTCCGGCTCGTCGGATGGCGTCGGCTGGCTGGCCGGTGGTGGCGTCGTGCCGAGCGGGCCGGGCATCGGCACGGTACTTCCGGGCGGCGACATGTCAGCGTCGGGCGGCGGCGTGACCGGTGAGGGAAGGTCTTCGCGCTTGATCTCGCTGAGGGCTTGAGAGGGACTGCTCGCAAGAAACAGTGCAGAAGGAATCATGGCGCAGGAAGTGGTGAACCAAATGCTGAGGACCAGGCCGCGCGGCTTGCCTGATATCGAAAAATTCACCGCCTGCTACTCCCTGGTTCCAGCCCATCCATGTGCCCGGACACGATGTCCGGCGGCGCGCCGTCGTCAAAGAACGGGGGTCAGTGACGCAGTCTTTCGGGCTCGAAGGCCCCGGCAATCACCTTTTCACGCATACGATCGAGCAGGGCAAGCGCCGAGGTCTCGCCATTGGTGCGCAGCATTTCGCCGAATGCCGTTTCGAGGGCTGCCTCGGCGATGATTTCCGGCTCGATCCCGGCCGACAATCCTTCTGCCCAGGCTTCGCTGTGGCTTTCCACGGCGGTCAGGCGCTTTTCTTCCCTGACCAGCGCGTCGATGTCGTTGACGCCATGTTCCATTGCGATGTCCACCCTTTCAAGCGGTGATCCGTTGGACAGGGATCAAGCTTGAGTTGTCCCTTTTACACGCAGGCGCAGTAAGTATTTGTAAATGCGACATTTTTTTGGTCGTCGTCTACAAATTCCGTCGCGTCCAGCAAACCTGCGTCCGATCCGTTTCAAACTTAGCCGATTAGGCAGGCCAAGGGGACGGAAACCTTCAGTTTGAGTTAATTTCACATCTGCGCGCTAACGTTTCGTTAACATAGTTGCAAAAGTGCAACATCAGGTTTGCATCAAGACCTCACTCGAGGCAAGCGGAGAAGCGTCGAGCGCGTCCGCCGCAACGGCGCCGACCCTTGATGCGGCGGCTTTTCCGCAAAGCGGCTGCCGCCGTCAGTTTCCGTAGCGCGAGGCGATGTCGCGAGACAGCGTCTCGCCTTCCTTCATGTAGCGGCTGATGGCTTCCGTCGCCGAGGCGGTGCATTGCGTATAAGTACCGCCGAACGACCGGTAGCCGCGGTTGAAGCTGGCGATGAAGCGGGCGCGCCGCTCCGGGTTCGGATTTTCCGATGCGATCAGTTTTTCCATCTCGGCTCGCCACCGATCGCCCTTCTCGCCACACAGATTACGCAGGAAATGCAGCGAGCCGAGCACTTCCGCCAGCCGCATCAGCCCGGGCTCGAACGGTGCTTCGGCGGTAATCGCCGGGCGCGCACCGACAACCACACTGACGGCGAGGCATGCGGCGAGAAACGAAGACGTGCGGCTCATGGGTCCTTGTGCTGAAACAATTTGTCGCCTGCAAGGCGATTCTTTGGCTCAGATCTCGCCGTCTTTGTCGGGACCGAGTAGATCGTCGGCAATTTCAAACACTGCATCGGCGAGCGGCATCGCTGTCATTTCGGCCAGCGTATAGAAAGCCGCGGTCTCGGCATCGTCGCTGGCCACCGCCTCGCCGCCAGCATACTCGGCCCCAAACACCGTCAGCCAGTAGTCGACCGGATGCCCGTCGCCGCTGCCGTCGATGTGGATTTCCCGCAGCGGCCGGTAGCTGCGCGCCTGCAATCCGGTCTCTTCCAGCAATTCGCGCCGTGCTGCCTGTTCCAGCGTCTCGCCGGCTTCGACCTTGCCGCCGGGAAAGGCAAGGAGGCCTTGCGAGGGCGGCCTGGCCCGCTTGACCAGCAGCACCGTGTTCTCGCGCACGACGCAGACCGAGACTGCCGGAATGATCTTGCGTGCTTCCATGGCTTCGGATCGCTCGATTGGCATAGCCCGTTGTGGACCGGCCGTCGGCGAACAGCTTTAGCGGTTGCGAAAGGCGGGTTCCATGGCCACTTTCACATGCCACCAATTCGAGAGCTGAATTCATGTGCGGACGCTTTGCTTTGACGGCCACTCCGGACCAGACCGCCGCCTTTCTCAGCCTAGCGGAACTTGAGGAGTTTCCGGCCCGCTACAACATCGCGCCGATGCAGCCGGTGCTGATGGCGTTCGCCGGATTGCCACAGGCGCCGGGCTCGAACCTGCCCGACCGCCGCTCGATGCTGGTGCGCTGGGGCCTGATCCCGGCCTGGGTCAAGGATACGCGTAACTTCCCGCTGCTGTTCAACGCGCGTTCTGAGGGGGCTTCGGAAAAGGCGTCGTTTCGCGCTGCCATGCGCCATCGGCGCGCCCTGGTACCGGCTTCGGGATTCTACGAATGGCACCAAACCGGTGGCAGAAGAGGGCAGCCCTATTGGGTGCGGCCAAGGGGTGGCGGGCTTGTCGCCTTCGCCGGGCTGATTGAGACCTATGCCGAGCCGGGCGGCTCGGAAATGGACACCGGCGCCATTCTGACCGCCCACGCCAATGCCGGCACTGCCCATATCCACGACCGCATGCCGGTGGTGATCCATCCCGAAGATTTCGCGCGCTGGCTGGATTGCCGCACGCTCGAGCCGCGCGACGTGGCCGATCTGCTGAGACCCGCCCAGCTCGATTTCTTCGAAGCGATCCCGATTTCCGACCTCGTCAACAAGGTCGCCAATACCGGGCCGGAGATTCAGGAGAAGGGCGTCGTCGAGCTTGAGCCCGACAAGGTCAAGCGCCGGAAGTCCGGCGCGAACGACAGTCAGATGAGTTTATTTTAGCAAAAGCTACTATTACTGGTTCGCCGTGAGCGCCTCAATCTTTCCCGACGGCATTCTCAGGCAGCGCGCGGCGAAACGATTTTTTGCGCCGGCTTCTTCTTCTTCGCGGTGTGCAGAAGAGCTGCGACGATTGCTGCCGGGCCGATCGCCCGGTAATGGCTGGCGAGCGCCGGTTGCTTGGCGCGGTTGGATTCTTGCTTAGGCATTGTTCTCTTCCCTGGTAACGTCTTCTTGTCTGCGTTTGCTGGCCGAATCCGACCAAATCGTGACGCTTGCTGATCTAGCCGGCGAATGTTTCATCACAGTGCCGACCTGTTTAATAAAATGTTTCAGTGGCTCAATTCCTGTGAGCCAACGATATTTTTGGCGAAGGTAGCGACTTGACGGCAACACCGGGCAAGGCGATAAAGCCGGCCATGAGAACGTCTTTCGCCATTTGTGGCATTTGCATTATTGGCTAGCCTCGCGCTGGTCCTGGACGTTTTCGCCTCATCTCCTCCCAGATTGGACAAACGCCCCGGCCAGCAGGCTGGAGCCGATTTGCGCCTCGGCGTAACCGACTCCATCCAGAGCACGATCCCAAAAGGTCATGCCAAAGTAACGCACCGGGAACGCACGTATGTCTGACGCATCGAAGAGCCTGCGCCTCTACAACACGCTAACGCGGAGCAAGGAGGATTTCTTCCCGATCGATCCGCGCAACGTGCGCATGTATGTCTGCGGCCCGACGGTCTATGACTTCGCCCATATCGGCAATGCGCGGCCGGTGATCGTCTTCGACGTGCTGTTCCGCTTGCTGCGCCATCTCTACGGGCAAGCGCACGTCACTTACGTCCGCAACATTACGGACGTCGACGACAAGATCAACGCTCGCGCGCTGCGCGATTTCGGCGGCGAAATTGCATCGGGCAAGCTGTCGCTGAACGAAGCGATCAGGCGGGTCACCGAAAAGACCGCCGGTCAGTTCCACAAGGACGTCGCGGCGCTCGGTTGCCTGGAACCGACGGTCGAGCCGCGCGCCACCGAGTTCGTCGAGCCCAGGCCCGACGGCAAGGTCGACATGATCTTCTTGATTCAACGCTTGATCGAACGCGGCCATGCCTATGTCGCGGCTGGAGAAGTCTTGTTCGACACCGCTTCCATGCCGGATTATGGGCAGTTGTCGAAGCGCAATCTCGATGAGCAGCAGGCCGGCGCCCGCGTCGCCGTCGATGAGCACAAGAAGAACCCGCAGGATTTCGTGCTGTGGAAATTGTCTTCGCCCGAGGAGCCGGGCTGGGACAGCCCGTGGGGCAGGGGTCGGCCGGGCTGGCACATCGAGTGCTCGGCGATGTCGGCCGCCTATCTCGGCGAGGTGTTCGATATCCATGGCGGTGGTCTCGACCTGATCTTTCCGCACCACGAGAACGAGATCGCGCAATCGCGTTGCGCCCACGGCACCGAAACGATGGCCAAGGTTTGGATGCACAACGGTTTCCTGCAGGTCGAGGGCCAGAAGATGTCCAAGAGCCTGGGCAATTTCTATTCGATCACCGAATTGCTGGAGACGGATACCTTTGGCGGCCGCAAATGGCCGGGCGAGGTGCTCAGGCTGGCGATGCTGATGACGCACTATCGCGAGCCGATCGACTTCTCCGTGCGCAAGCTGGAAGAGGCGGAGAATACGCTGCGCAAATGGAAGCGGGCGGCCGATCTGGCGCCGCCGACGGCAAAGCCGGTGCCGGCGGATGTGATCGAAGCGCTGTCGGATGACCTTGCCACCTACGCCGCATTCCAGTTGCTGACGCAGTTGGCTGGTGATGCTGTTGATTTCAACGCAGGTAGCGGCAACGCAGCCGCCGAAGACAACGATGCTGCCGCTTCACTGAAGGCATCGCTTCTGTTCCTCGGCTTCGACATCGCAACAGCCAAGGTGGATGAAGACGCCATTGCCAAGGCGATCGCCAAACGCCTCGCGCTGATCGCCGCAAAGAACTGGGCCGAGGCCGACCGCATCCGCGACGAGTTGCTGACGCAAGGCATCCAGTTGAAGGACGGCAAGGACCCCGTCACCGGCGAACGCATCACCACCTGGGAGGTAAAAAGATGATCGATCATCTCGGCATCACCGTTTCGGATTTCGACGCGTCGAAGGCTTTTTACGACAAGGCGATGGCGCCGCTCGGCGCCGCGCTGCTCTACATGGTGCCGCAGGAATATACCGGCGGCGCCAAGGTCGGCGGCTACGGCCGCGACCGGCCGGTGTTTTGGCTGCATGCCGGCAAGGACAAGCCGAAGGATCATCAGCATGTCGCGTTCACGGCTCGCAGCCGCGCCGAGGTCGATGCCTTTCACGCCGCGGCGATTGCCGCCGGCGGCAAGGACAATGGCCGGCCGGGCCTGCGCCCGCACTACCATCCGAACTATTATGGCGCTTTTGTTTTCGATCCCGACGGCAACAATGTCGAGGCGGTTTGCCATGCCCCGGAGTAGTGCGCGATGAGCCTCGACAACAGACCAGTCTATACAGGCGGCTGCCAGTGCGGCGCGGTGCGCTTCCGCGTCGAAGGAGCTCTCGGCGATGCTTCCGTATGCCATTGCCGCATGTGCCAGAAGGCGAGCGGCAATTTCTACCTGCCGCTGGTCTCGGTGCGCGGCGCAAGGCTGGACTGGACGCGCGGTGAGCCCAAACGCTTCCGCTCGTCCAACGCGGCTTTGCGCGGTTTCTGTGCCGAATGCGGCACGCCGCTGACCTTCGAAGCGCCCGACGGGGTGGCCCTCGCCATCGCCACATTCGACCACCCCGAGGAGATTGCGCCGACCATCCAATGGGGTGTCGAAGCCAAGCTCCCGTACGTGGATCACGTCCACGAATTGCCAGGTGAGGAAACGATGGCCGACGTCTCGTCGGCCTCCTATCTCGCCGATCTCGTCTCCTACCAACATCCCGACCACGACACCGAACAATGGCCGCCGGAGGAAAAATCATGACCGAAACCGTTCGTACCGGCGGCTGCCAGTGCGGCGCCGTGCGCTTTCGCATCCACGGGGCGCTCGGCCGCCCGTCCATTTGTCATTGCCGCATGTGCCAGAAACAGTTCGGGTCGTTTTTCGGCGCGCTGGTGACAGTGCCGAGCGACGGCGTCGAATGGGTGCGCGAGGAGCCGAGTTACTTTCAGTCGTCGGTCAACATCGATCGCGGCTTCTGCGCCCGCTGCGGCACACCGCTGACCTACCGCCAGCCCGGCGCGCTGGAGATCGCCATCGGCGCCTTCGACGACCGTTCCGATCTGGCGCCGCAGATCCAGGTTAACTACGCCGCCAGGCTGCCTTGGGTCGAGACGATCTTCGACGCGCCGATCCATGACGACCCGGATTTCTACGCGCGACAGGAATCCATCATCTCCTTCCAGCATCCCGATCACGAGACGGCCAACTGGCCGCAGCAGGGCCTGAAATTATGAGCAGCGAATTCCGTACCCTCTATCCCGAGATCGAGGCTTTAGAGTCCGGCATGCTCGACGTTGGCGATGGCCATCAGGTCTATTGGGAGCGCTCCGGCACCAGAGGGGCCAAGCCGGCTGTCTTCCTGCATGGCGGGCCGGGCGGCACCATTTCGCCAAAGCACCGGCGGCTGTTCGATCCGAAGCTGTACGATGTCATCCTGTTCGACCAGCGCGGCTGCGGAAAATCGACGCCTAATGCCTCGCTTGAAGCCAACACCACCTGGCACCTGGTCGCCGACATCGAGCGCCTGCGAAAAATGTGCGGCTTCGACAAATGGCTGGTGTTCGGCGGTTCGTGGGGTTCGACGCTGGCGCTGGCCTTTGCCGAGACCCACCCCGAGCGGGTCAGCGAACTGGTCGTGCGCGGCATCTACACGCTGACCCGCGCCGAACTCGAATGGTACTACCAGTTCGGCGTGTCGGAGATGTTCCCCGACAAGTGGGAGCGGTTTCTGGCGCCGATCCCGGAGGCCGAGCGCGGCGACATGATGGCCGCCTACCGCAAACGGCTGGTCGGCAGCGATCCTGTGGCGCAGGTCGAGGCCGCCCGCGCCTGGAGCCTGTGGGAGGGCGAGACGATCACGCTGCTGCCGGAACCGGAAACCAGCGGTCCCTTCGGCCAGGATGATTATGCCTTGGCTTTCGCCCGCATCGAGAACCACTATTTCGTCCATGCCGGCTGGCTGGAAGAGGGACAGCTGCTGCGCGATGCATGGAAGCTTAAGGATATCCCGGGTACCATCGTTCACGGCCGCTACGACATGCCGTGCCCGGCGTGCTACGCCTGGGCGCTGCACAAGGCGTGGCCGAAAGCGGATTTCCATCTGATCGAAGGCGCCGGCCACGCCTATTCGGAGCCGGGCATCCTCGACAGGCTGATCCGCGCAACGGACATGTTTGCCGGGAAATGACCATGGCTCGCGAGCGCCTTTATCTGTTCGACACCACGCTGCGCGATGGTCAGCAGACGCCGGGTATCGACTTCTCCGTCGAGGACAAGATCGCCATCGCCAAGCTGCTCGACGAGTTCGGCATCGACTACGTCGAGGGTGGCTACCCCGGCGCCAATCCAACCGACACCGCCTTCTTTGCCGAGCGTCGCACGGCCGATGCCAAGTTCGTTGCCTTTGGCATGACCAAACGGGCAGGAGTGTCGATCTCGAACGATCCTGGGCTTGCCGCGCTGGTCCAGTCGAAGTCGGACGCCATCTGTTTCGTCGCCAAGAGTTGGGACTACCATGTCCGCGTCGCGCTCGGCTGCACCAATGAGGAGAACCTCGAGGCGATCAAGGCCTCGGTCGAGGCGGCGCTCACTACTGGCAAGGAGGCGATGGTCGACTGCGAGCATTTCTTCGACGGCTTCAAGGCCAACCCCGATTATGCGCTGGCCTGCGCCAGGACGGCCTACGATGCCGGCGCGCGCTGGGTGGTGCTGTGCGACACCAATGGCGGCACGCAGCCCTCCGAGGTGCGCGCCATCGTCGAAAAGGTGATCGCCGCTGGCATACCGGGCGACCATCTCGGCATCCACGCCCATGATGACACCGGCCAGGCGGTGGCGAATTCGCTTGCCGCCGTGGAGGCCGGCGTCCGCCAGATCCAGGGCACGCTGAATGGCATCGGCGAGCGCTGCGGCAACGCCAACCTGATTTCGATCGTGCCGACATTGGCGTTGAAGCCGGCCTTTTCCCACCGTTTTGCTACAGGCATTTCGGCAGAGGCGTTGACCGGTATATCGCGCCTGTCCCGCGCCTTCGACGAGTTGCTGAACCGTGCGCCCGAAGCGCAGGCGCCCTATGTCGGCGCCTCCGCTTTTGCTACCAAGGCCGGCATCCATGCCTCGGCGCTGGCAAAGGAGCCGGCGACCTACGAGCATGTGCCGCCAGAGACCGTCGGCAACCGCCGCCGCGTCATGGTTTCGGACCAGGGCGGCAAGGCCAATTTCCTGGCTGAGCTGAAACGGCGTGGCATCGACATGCCCCGGGACGACCATCGCCTCGACGCGCTGATCGCCGTGGTCAAGGAGCGCGAGGCCGAGGGCTATGCCTACGAAGGTGCCGACGCCAGCTTTGAGCTTTTGGCGCGCAAGATGCTGCACGGCCTGCCGGAATTCTTCCGCGTCACTTCTTTCCGCTGCATGGTCGAGCGCCGGTTCGACGCCAACGGCCAGCTGAAGACGGTCTCGGAGGCGATCGTGAAAGTGCTGGTCGAGGGCGAGGAGAAGATGTCGGTGGCCGAAGGCCACGGCCCGGTCAACGCGCTCGACATTGCGCTGCGCAAGGATCTCGGCAAATTCCAGAGCGAGATCGCCGATCTCGAACTGGCCGACTTCAAGGTGCGTATCCTCAACGGCGGCACCGAGGCGATCACCCGCGTGCTGATTGAATCGCATGACGGCACCGGTGCGCGCTGGTGGACGGTCGGCGTCTCCGAAAACATCATCGACGCTTCCTTCCAGGCGCTGATGGATTCGATCGTCTATAAGCTGATGAAGAACCGCGACATGGCGGGCTTGGCGGCGGCGGAGTAAGAAATGGGCTTTTCGATAAGCTGGCTGGGCTTTCGCGGTTACGGGATAAAGGAAGCTGCGGCGTTGTTCGGGCGCGAGATTGGCGATCCATCGGAGATTTTCGAAGCGCCTGTGAACGCCTATGCCAGCGAAAAGAACTGGGCGATCATCATCCTCGATCCCTGCAGCTTTCCGAACCCGCCTCAGCAATATCTGGCCGCGATTTCGCAAGAGCGGGAAATCGTGATCGCGCACATAGACGAGCATGTAATGTTCGCGCGCGCCGAGCTCTGGCGCGACGGAAGGAACATCTGGAAAGTCTGGCACAGCGGCGACAAGACCGTGCGGGACTTGCATGTCACGGGTGATCTCCCCGCGTCTTTCGAAGCGCTGAAGCAACAGTGTTTTTCAAAGCAGGATGAAGAAGATAGCAAAGGTACAGAGGTCGATCTTGTTTTTGACCTTCCCCTCGATCTTGCGGCGGAACTGACGGGCTTTAGGCACGATGAAGGTTCGCCCGACAACGTCTTTTTCGAACTCAAGGAGAAGCCTGCTCCGCCTTGAGACCGTGTCGTGCCGGGCCTGCAATCACTCTCGCAGACAGCGGCAATTGTTCGACGTTTAGCGGTCGTGTTGAACCATCAGCAAGACTCCATTGATCCATCAGCAATTTGCGATGGTTTTGGGCAAGCCGCTGGCGCATAGCCTTGGGCCATGGCTACCCAAGCACTTCAAATCGATGCCGATACCAAAGCTCGTCGCGGCTTCCTGCTGGCGCTCGGCGCCTACTTGCTTTGGGGGCTGCTGCCCTTCTACATGAAGGCTGTCGCGCATCTGCCGCTGGCCGAAGTTATCGCCCACCGCATCGTCTGGTCGGTGCCGATCGCGGCCGCTGTCCTGGTCTGGGCCGGTCGTACTGCCGATTTCAAAGCGGCAGTTCGTTCGCCGCGCATCATTTCGATGGCGGTGCTGACGGCGGCGCTGATCTCGGTCAACTGGGGCATCTATGTCTGGGCGATCGCGGTCGACCGCACCATCGAGACCGCGCTCGGCTACTACATCAACCCGCTGGTCAGCGTCGTTGTCGGCGCGCTGCTCCTCGGCGAGCGGCTCGACCGCCTGCAGATCGCGGCGGTGGTGCTGGCGGCAATCGCGGTCGCGGTGCTGACCATCGACGCCGGCAAACTGCCCTGGGTGTCGCTGGTGCTGGCCTTTTCCTTTGCCGCCTATGGCTTCTTCCGCAAGACGCTGCCAATCGGCCCGAGCCAGGGCTTCCTGCTTGAAGTGCTGCTGCTGTCGGTGCCGGCACTCGGCTACATCATCTTCCTGATCGCCACAGGACAGGATCATTTCGTCTCCAGCTCGCTGAACGACACCGCCTTGCTGATCGGCTGCGGTCCGGTCACCGCCGTGCCTCTGCTGTTGTTTGCGTTCGGCGCCAGGCTGCTGCGCCTCTCCACCATCGGCATCATGCAATATATCGCGCCGACGATCGTCTTTTTGATCGCGGTGCTGATTTTCGGCGAACCCTTCGGCAGTGTTCAGGCCATAGCCTTCGGGCTGATCTGGGCGGCGCTGGCGATGTACTCCTGGTCGATGTTTTCTTCGGCGCGCAAGACCGTTTCCGCATCAGCTCGCGCCGCGTAACGAAGAAAGGCGGCTGGCCGGTCTTAATGCCGGCAGCCGCGTCTTTCACGAGCGCTCAGCGCTTCGGCCCGAAGCCGGGATATGGCTGCAGCGGCACGACGGCGGCAATATCCATCATGCCGGCCTTGACCAGCGGCAAAGTTGCAAGATGGTGGCGCACGTCGGCATCGCTGCCGGCTTCGAACATCATGCCGCTGCCGGGAATGTCGCCCCGATTCCACACCTGACGCACGGCGCCTTCGGCATAGACCGTGCGGCGCTGCTCGGCCTCGCCAGGCAGCAGCGGCGCGAAATCGGCGTCGGTGAACTTTTCGGTGTTGCGCGCTAGAAGGGCAAAGAACTGCATCGGAATCTCCTGATGTTGGCCGTTGGAATGGCGGAAATATTCGCTTCTGCTGGCCAGACAGTCCAAGACTGATTAGGCTAAATTTGAGACCTCACGGGACTTGAGCATCGAAGCAACAATGTTCGACCTGCGCCAGCTTCGCTATTTCATCACGGTGGCCGAAACCGGCAACGTCGGGCGTGCCGCCGAATTGCTGCACATCTCGCAGTCGCCGCTCAGCCGTCAGATCATTCAGCTGGAGGAGCAGCTGGGCGTCGCACTGTTCGAGAGGGCGAGGCAGCGTGTTCATCTCAATGCCGAGGGCCGCGCTTTTCTTGCCGAGGCGCGTGCGCTGCTGGCCCATGCAAGACGGCTGGAGGAGCTCGGCCGCAATCTCGCCAGCGGTACGGTCGGCCGTCTCGCCATCGGTTATGTGGAAGGTGCGGTCCATGCCGGGCTTGTCGCTCGGATGCTGCGCCAGTTTCGCCGCGACCGGCCCGAATTTCATCTTCAACTGAAGGATCAGCGTTCCGCCGCCCAGATCGAAGCGCTGCGCGAACGATCGCTCGATCTGGGCCTCGTCTACACGCCTCCTCCTGCCGACGATCCCGACATCGCCGCCATGCTCATTATGCGCGAGCCGCTGGTTCTGGCGATGCCGGAAGGCGATCCATTGGCAGAAATCGCGGAGATACTGCCGCAGCAACTGGACGGACGCACCTGGATCACGGTGGTGCGCCAGCCTGACGACACCAACCGCAGCCAATTTCTCGCCGCCTGCGCGAAGGCGGGCTTCCTGCCCGACATTGCCTATGAGACGACCGATCCGTTGACGTCGTTGGGCCTGGTCAGCGCCGGGCTTGGGCTGGCGACGGTGCAGGCCAGCCTGCGGAGTGCCGCGCCGCCTCAGACCGTGTTTCGCGATCTGCCGTGGTTTGAACGCACCGTCTCGATCCATCTCGCCTGGCGGCGTCAGGACAAGCGTGCGGTCATCGGAGACTTGAGGAAGGCAGTAGGCAAGGAGTGAATAGTGAATAGTGAATGGACAGGCGCCGGTTTGGAAAGTCTTCTACTTCACCATTCACCATTCACCATTCACCATTCACCATTCACCATTCACCATTCACCATTCACCATTCACCATTCACCATTCACTCTACATCTTATCAATCACCGACTGCACACCCTCCGTCGGTGCATCGACGGAGGATCCCGCCACCATGATAGCGGCGACGATTGCTTCCGGATCCTCGACCACCAGCGGCTTGACCCGTTGCGCCGTGTGGATGAAGCCCTCCGTTGCCATGTGGTCGAGCAACGCCAGCATCGGATCCCAGAACCCTCCGACGTTGCCGAAGACGATCGGCTTGCGGTGATGGCCGAGCTGCGCCCAAGTCATGATCTCGACGATCTCCTCGACCGTGCCGATGCCGCCGGGCAACGCCACAAAGGCGTCGGATTTCTCAAACATCCTGTGCTTGCGCTCGTGCATGTTGTCGGTGATGACGAGCTCGTCGAGCCGGTTAAGCGCGGTTTCGGTCGCCTCCCGGTTGATCAGAAAGCGTGGAATTATGCCGGTTACCTTGCCACCGGCCTTTAATGCCCCTTCAGCGACGGCACCCATGATCCCTTTAGTGCCGCCGCCATAAATCAGACGCAGGCCGGACTTGCCGATCGAGCGGCCAAGCAGGTGTCCGGCCTTGATATAGGTCTCATCTCGGCCCGGGGACGAGCCGCAATAGACGCAGACAGATCGAATCGTGTTCATGTTATGATTGGTGATAGGGACTATAGGCATGGTCAAGCCCCGGGGCGGGCTTTTTCTTGTCGGCTTTGGCAAAACAGGCTAGACCGAAATTAGGTGGCTAAGGGGCAGGGAAACATGGCAATTAATCCATTGAAGGCGTTTTTGTTCGCGGCTGGCGGCTCTGTCGCAGCAGCGGGAACCGCCTATGTATCGGGCGCACTCGACCCGTATCTCAATTCTACCCGGCCTGCGGAGGTCGCGGCGCTGACGCCGCCGGCTTCGAAACCGGCCGCTCCGGCGACCGAGGACCGGCTGCCGCCTGCGTCTGCCGCGTCCACCGATGCGGCAGCGCCCGCCGCGCCGGCCACAGCAGGTGCAATCGTGCCGACCTTCGACATCGTGCGCGTCGAAAGCAACGGCTCGATCGTCGTCGCCGGCAATGCGGCGCCCAACGCCAAGGTCGAGATTCTCAACGGTTCGGCTGTGCTCGGCTCGACGGTCGCCGGTCCCGACGGCGCCTTTGCCATTATTCTCGACGATCCGCTGAAGCCCGGCGACTACACGATCACACTGCGCTCGACGGCTGGCAATGTCGTGACCGCCTCGGCGCAGACCGCCGTCGTTTCGATCCCCCAGAATTCCACCGGCCAGGTGCTGGCAATGGTCGAGGAGCCGGGCAAGCCGTCCGAACTGCTCACTGTTCCGGCCCCTCAGGCGAAATCTGACGCCTCGCCGCCTGTCGGCGAACAGGCGGCCGTTCAGCCACCCGCCACGGGCATCGAATTGCCGGCTGCCGCAGCGCCGGCGCCAGCCGCCCCGGCGGCTGACGTTCCAGCAGCGTCTGCTCCTGCCGCGCCGGCCGCTGTTGAAGCCGCGCCGGCTCCGGCAGCGCCCGCCACACCGGCAGCGCCCGCTACTTCCGCGGCGGAGCGGAAGATCGTCGTCGAAGCTGTCGAAATCGACGGCAACAAGATTTTCGTTGCCGGCGTCGCCGATCCCGGCCGCAAGGTGCGTGCGTATGCCAACGATATCCTGCTCGGTGACGCGAAGACCTCGCCCGACCGCCACTTCCTGGTCGAAGCGACACGCGACATCCCGGTCGGCACCTACACCATCCACGTCGATGCGCTCGATGCCGACGGCGTGACGGTGGTTGCCCGTGCGGCTGTGCCGTTCGAGCGCGAGCCTGGTGAGGCGGTTGCGGCCGTGGCGCCGGCCGAGCAGAAGCCTGCCGGGATAAAACCAGCCGAGCCGAATGCTCCGGCGACCGAAGGCGCACCGGCAACGGCCACCGAAACGCCCGCAACTGTCCCCACTCCTGCAACCGAGGCCCCGGCCGAAACGGCTGTCGCAACGCCTCCGGGCGAAACGCCCGAGGCCGTGGCGCCAAAGCTCGAACATGCCGATGGCGCAGTCATCATCCGCCGCCATGACACGCTGTGGCGGATTTCGCGGCGGGTCTATGGCCAGGGCATGCGCTACTCGACCATCTATCTCGCCAACCAGGACCAGATCAGCAATCCGAACCGAATCTGGCCGGGGCAGGTGTTCAAGGTGCCGGAGAAATCGAAGGAAGGCGAGCCCGCCGATCTCAAGGCAATGGGCGACCAGATGACGACGGCGCCAGTCAAGGCCGAATAGCCGTTCTGCCCATCAGGATAGCTTGCGGCAGGGCCAGTCATCGTTTATCGCCGATGGACGATGACCGAATCCCCCCTCGTAACGGACCGAAGCCGCGCGGCAGATGAACGCCCGCCGGCCAACTGCACGCCGGCCAACTGCATGCCGGATAGCCGCGCTGTCGCTGTCCGGCTCGCGGCCCTTTCGCATCCAGCGCGGATCGAAATTCTCAAACACCTTTCCGCAACCCGTTCCTGCTGCTGTCGCGAGGTCGTCGAGCATCTCGACCTGGCGCAGTCCACCGTTTCCCAGCATTTGAAGATCCTGGTCGAGGCCGGGCTGATCCGCTTCGAGCCTGACCGCCAGCGCTCCCGCTATGAGCTCGACCGCGCCGCGCTCGCCGATGTTTCGGCATCGCTGGCCGCGCTGGTCGATTCCTGCTGCTCCGGCCGCTAAAATCATAAGGTAAACAAGAATGGCCGAGAAAACCGTTTCCGCAGATTCCGGCTCGACCTTCAGAACGTTGCGCAATCTCTGGCCCTATATGTGGCCGGCCGACCGCGCCGACCTGAGGGCCCGAGTGGTATGGGCCACCGTACTGCTGGTTGTCGCCAAGCTGACCCTGGTGGCCGGACCCTATTTCTTCAAATGGGCGACCGACGCACTGGCCGGCGATAGCAAATCGCCGCCGCCGCTGCCGGCCCTGCTGCTGGCGCCGGTCATGCTGGTCGTCGCCTACAATGCGGTGCGGCTGGTGCAGCTCGGCTTCAACCAGTTACGCGATGCCCTGTTTGCACGGGTCGGCCAGCATGCGGTGCGCCGGCTCGCCTTCCGCACCTTCGTGCACATGCACGAACTGTCGCTGCGCTTCCACCTCGAACGGCGCACCGGCGGACTGTCGCGCGTCATTGAGCGCGGCACCAAGGGCATCGAGACGATCGTCCGCTTCACCATGCTGGCGACGGCGCCGACAATCGTCGAATTCGCGCTCACCGCCGGCATCTTCGCCGTCACCTATGGCTGGCTATACGTCTTGGTGATCGCGGTCACGGTCTGGCTCTATGTCTGGTTCACCGTCAGGGCGAGCGATTGGCGTATTTCGATCCGCCGTGAGATGAACGACAGCGACAATGAAGCCAGCACGAAGGCGATCGACTCGCTGCTCAACTACGAAACAGTCAAATATTTCAATAACGAAACCATGGAGGCCGAGCGGTTCGACCGGTCCACGGCGCGCTACGAGTTGGCGGCGACCAGGACCTGGACCTCGCTTGGCTGGCTGAACTTCGGCCAAGGTGTGATCTTCGGTATCGGCATGACCGTCGTCATGGTGATGTCGGCGCTCGAGGTGAAGGCGGGCACACAGAGCGTCGGCGATTTCGTCTTCGTCAACGCCATGCTCATGCAGCTTTCGGTGCCGCTGAATTTCATCGGCATGATCTACCGCGAAATTCGCCAGGGCCTGACCGACATCGAAAACATGTTCGATCTGCTCGACGTCAAGCGTGAGATCGTCGATCGGCCGGGCGCCAATCCGCTGGTCGTCGATGCCGGCAGGGTCGAGTTCCGCGACGTACATTTTTCCTACGACCCGAACCGCAAGATCCTGAAGGGCATCAGCTTCGAGGTGCCAGCTGGCAAGACGGTGGCCATCGTCGGCCCCTCCGGAGCCGGCAAGTCGACCATTTCGCGGCTCTTGTTTCGCTTCTACGACATCCAGCGCGGCCAGATTCTGATCGACGGCCAGGACATTCGCGACGTGACGCAGGAGAGCTTGCGCGCTGCCATCGGCATGGTGCCGCAGGACACGGTGCTGTTTAACGACACCATCGCCTACAATATCCGCTACGGGCGCGTCGGCGCCAGCGAGGAGGATGTGCGCAAGGCGGCAGAACTGGCCCAGATCGGACCGTTCATCGAGCGGCTGCCCGACGGCTATCGCTCAATGGTCGGCGAGCGCGGATTAAAACTGTCCGGTGGCGAGAAGCAGCGGGTGGCGATTGCCCGCACCATTTTGAAGGCACCGCCGATCCTGATGCTCGACGAGGCGACCTCGGCGCTGGACAGCCACACCGAGCAGGAGATCCAGGCGGCACTCGACCTGGTCAGCCAGGGCCGCACCACCCTCGTCATCGCCCATCGGCTGTCCACAGTGATTTCGGCCGATGAGATCATCGTCCTGCAGGATGGCCAGATCGCCGAGCGCGGCACCCATGTCGCCTTGATAGCCAAGCGCGGCCTTTATGCATCGATGTGGGACCGCCAGCGCGAGGCAAGCGAGGCCGAGGAGCGGCTGCGCATTGCCCGCGAAAGCGACGAGTTCGGCGTCGTCGTCCGCCGCCGCACCTCGGAGGTGAGCTGAAAATTCGTGCTTGACCTCAACTTAAGTTGAGATCGTAGGCCGTTTTGGATCGCAGCAAAATGCGTCGTTCAAAAACGGAGACAATCGATATGAATGGGATAAATCAGGCAGGTACTGGCGGCAGCGTATTCCGGGTGGACAAGTTTGTCGTTCCGGCCAACGCCCGCGAGGAGATTCTTGCCAAGGTCCGGATGACGCATGAATTGCTGCGCCAGCAGCAAGGGTTCGTCCAGGATTTCCTGCTCGAGCAATTCTCGGGGCCGGGCGAGTTCAACCTCGTGACCATTGTCGAATGGGAAGGGCAGGCCGCCGTCGACAAGGTCGTGCCGATCATCAAGGCTGCGCATGAGCGCAGCGGCTTCAATCCTCAGGAGACCATTGCGCGACTTGGCGTCAAGGCCGATATCGCCAACTATCAGCGGATTCCCGGGGTGTAAGCTCTTCTACGGCCAGCCCGCGCCCGGCGCGGCAGCCTCGATGCTGAGCACCTGGCCGGTACGGGCATCGCTAATCATATGTTCGAAGCCGCGCCATTCGGCGGCGACGATGAACAGCGTTTTTCCCTCGCTGCCGCCGAGCATGCAGGCAAAACAGCCGCGATCGACGTCGACGCTTTCGAGCATCGCGCCGCCCTCGCGCACCCGCACGCAATGCCGGTTCGGAACGTCGGCGTACCACGCCGCACCTTCGGCATCGAGGCAGATGCCGTCGGGAAAACCGTTGCCGAGATTGGCCCAGATCCTGCGTTTGGAAAGGCCACCATCGGCAGCGATGTCGAAGGCGGTCAGCCGGTTGGCGTGGGACTCGGCAACGATAAGCGTCTTGTTGTCGGGCGTCACCGCCATGCCATTGGCGAAGGCGAGGTTCTCAGCCACCTGCTGAACCGAGCCGTCAGGCGCGACCAGCACGATGGCGCCGGGGCCGAAATGCTGGCCGGGACCCGGAGCAGGCCCACCACCATTGACATAGATGTTGCCGCGTCCATCGATGACGATCTCGTTCCACGGGCTCTTTGATAGTTGTCTCAGATCGGCATGGGTGACCAATGTCCCGTCTGCCTCCTGCCTGAGGATCAGCCCTTCGCGCCCGGACACGACAAGCAGGCGCCCGTCCGGCAGCCAGTCAATGGAATAGGGCAGGGTGGCCGGCACGGTGAGCGCGATCTCGCTGTTGCCTAGGGCGTCAACTGCGATGATCTGGCCTGTGCCCCAGTTGCAGAACCACAGCCGGCCATCGTGCCAGCGCGGTGACTCGCCGAAGGCCAAGCCGTTCATCACCACTTGCACTTGCCTAAGTCCTGATTTCTGCATGGGCCGAGAACCTCCAGATTTGCGCAAAATCGTCATGGCCGAAAGGCCATGAGAGGCGCTGTCTTGCCAAGGACGGGCGGGAGTGCTGCGTTCCGACAATCGCAATGAACATTTCCGGTTGATCACTTCGGCAGTCCGGATGCTGCTAACGGCATCCTGAAACGGCGGTGACCGCCACCCCCGAGCGCTCTCATTGTCGCGTTGCGACCGCGGGGTGTTTCCGCTATTGAGGCCGGACTTGGAACCAAGGTTGCCCTCATCCCATGAGCCTCGTTGACACGATCAAGAATGCGTTCGTTCCGATCCACCGCGAGGGTTATCCCTTTATCGCTGCGTTCGGCACGGCGACGCTCTTTCTTGGCTATTTCTCCTCGACCCTGTTCTGGATCGGTCTCATCCTGACGGCCTGGTGCGCCTATTTCTTCCGCGATCCCGAGCGCGTCACGCCGATCGACGACCGGCTGGTTGTCAGCCCGGCCGACGGCATCGTCTCGGCGGTTGGCCCGGCCGTGCCGCCGCGCGAGCTTGGCCTCGGCGGCGGCGAAATGACCCGCATCTCGGTATTCATGAACGTCTTTTCCTGCCACGTTAACCGCTCGCCGGTGCGTGGCCGCATTTCCAGGATCGAGCATCGACCAGGAAAATTCCTCAACGCCGAGCTCGACAAGGCAAGCACCGAGAACGAGCGCAACGGGCTGGTCATCGAAAGCCCCAATGGAACGGTCGCCGCGGTGCAGATTGCCGGCCTGGTGGCGCGGCGCATCGTCTGCTGGGCCGAGCCCGGCGGCGCCATCGGCACCGGCCAGCGCTTCGGGCTGATCCGCTTTGGCTCGCGCGTCGATGTATTCCTGCCCTCGACCGCGACGCCGCGTGTCGCCGTCGGCCAGACCGCGGTTGGCGGTGAGACGGTGCTGGCGGAATTCGGCGGCGTTGCCGCAACGCCGCTCGTGCGGGTCTCCTGACCGGTGGCGCCGCCGTTCAAGAAATTCGAGGCGCATGGCGGCGGTGGCCCGCGCATTCGCGAAATCCCGATGCGCATGGTGCTGCCCAATCTGGTCACGGTGCTTGCCATCTGCGCCGGCCTGTCCGGTATTCGCTTCGGCTTCGAGGGCCGCTTCGAGCCAGCGGTGGTGATGGTGCTGCTCGCCGCCTTCCTCGATGGTATCGACGGCCGTCTAGCGCGAATGCTGAAGGCGACTTCCAAATTCGGCGCCCAGATGGATTCGCTGGCCGATATCGTCAATTTCGGCGTGGCACCGGCGCTGGTGCTCTATGCCTTTCTGCTCGACAGGGCAGGTTCGCCGGGCTGGATCGCCGCGCTGCTGTTCACCATCGCCTGTGGGATGAGGCTTGCCCGTTTCAACGTGCTCGACGAAGAGCTCGACCGTCCGCAGTGGCAAACCGAATATTTCGTCGGCGTGCCGGCGCCGGCGGGTGCGGTGCTTGTAATGCTGCCGCTCTATCTGTTCTTCCTCAGGCTTGGGCTTGAACCCAGCCGCCTGGCAGCCTTCATTGCCACCGGCTTTACAATATTGGTGGCGTTCCTGCTGGTCAGCAGACTGCCCGTCTATTCCGGCAAGAGCGTCAGGATACCGGGCGACAGGGTGCTGCCGATCATCCTCGCAGTCGTCCTCTACGTCCTGCTTTTGATGACCTATCCCTGGTATACGCTGACGGCCTCGGTTGCCGGCTATCTGGTCTTCTTGCCGTTCAGCGTGCGGGCCTATTCGAGACGCGCCAAGCGCGAAGGCGAGAAGGTGCCGTCCTCGGATATTGGCTGACGGATTTGGTGCCAGTTCGCGTTGCGCCTGGCAGTGCATGATTCCAAAAAGGCTCGCAGAGCACGCGGCGCTGTGGAACGCACCTCAAAAACCCCGTTTTCGGAACTTGCTGGGCGGCTAGACCGTTTGTGTTGGTAGGTCCGCCTGAGCGGCTGCTCGTGATACGTCGTCAACGTAGCGCAAGCTGCCGCATCGGGCGCAGAACCATCGGAAAACGAGGAGAAATGGCTGTCATCCTCATCGGCGCGTTACTGACTGTCGCCGGCCTCGTGTATATGGCGATTGCGGCCATCATGCGCGGGCGGCTTAGTGAGCCGGCCGCTGTCTCCACCGCGCCGGACAGTCCGACGCCCAATCTCGCAACACCAGGTCCGACTCTGGAGCCGCGACGACGCGGGCTCCGTTTTCTCGGCCTGTCGCAGAACTGGCCGGGCCTGCTGATGATGGCCGTCGGCGTCATTCTGCTGTTGTCGGTGGTAGTCCTCTAATGCATTCGCGCAAAAGTGTGCAGCGGTTTTGCGATAACGACATGCATAAAAACAAGAATCTAAAGCGCGTCGCACAAGGCCGGTCGAACGCGACGCGCTTTAGAATTTTCGACAGCAAGCCTCAGGCGGCTGCGCTCAGTCCCAGCCTCTCGAGCGCCAGCTTTCTAGTCGAGACATAGTCGGTCTTGCCGGAGCCCAGTACCGGGATCTCCTCGACCTTGACGATGTCGTTCGGCACCATCAGTTCGGCCGCCCCGGCTTTTTTGCCGAATTCGCGCAATTCGTCGGGATCGGCATTGTCGGCCGTGGTGACCAGAACGAGGCGCTCGCCGCGCCGCTTGTCCGGCACTGCCACCACGGCGTGATGCTCTTCCGGCCACAGCGACTGCACCAGCATCTCGACCGCGCCAAGCGATACCATCTCGCCGGCTATCTTGGCGAAGCGCTTGGCGCGGCCGCGAATGGTGATGAAGCCTTCGCGATCGACCGAAACGATATCGCCGGTATCGTGCCAGCCTTCGAGCGGCTGCAACTCGCCCGGCCGGTCGCTGGTCATGTAGCCCATCATCAGGTTCGGCCCGTCGAGCCACAGCCGGCCGGCGTCGCTGATGCCTTCGACCGGTTCGAGTTTCATGCGCATGGCCGGCAGCAGCCGCCCGACCGTTCCGTCGCGGCCGTGGATGGCGGTGTTGACGGCAACCACTGGTGCGGCCTCGGTCAAGCCAAAACCTTCGATGATCTCGGCCTGGAAGCGCTCGCGGTAAACCCGGCGCGTCTCCGGCTTCACCGCCTCGGCACCGGCCACGACGAAGCGCAGGCTGGAAAAATCGCCGTCCTTGGCGGTGCGGGCATAGTTGGCGAGGAACGTGTCGGTGCCGAACATCACCGTCGGCCGGACCTTGCGCGCCACCTCCGGAATAAGTTTGTAGTGGAGCGGTGACGGGTAGAGGAACAGCTTTACTCCGGTGACCAGCGGCAGGATGGTGCCGCCGGTCAGCCCGAACGAGTGGAACACCGGCAGCACGTTGAGCAGGATATCGGCCGGCGAGATGGTGATGCGAGCTTCCGCCTGCATCGCATTGGCAAGAAGGTTCCGGTGCGACAGCACCACGGCCTTGGGCGTGCCTTCCGAGCCGGAGGTGAACAGGATCACCGCCGGCTTGGCTGCGTCCTGGCGCTGCAACGGCCAGCGCCACAGCAAGGCGGCTGCGGCCTTGTCCAGCACGGTCACGCTTGCGCGGACATCCTCCAGCCACAGCAGTTTCGCCCCGCCCTTTTCCACCGCCTCGACGATGTCGGCGAGGTTGGCCTTTTCGACAAAGGCGCGTGAGGAGACCACGGTTCGGATCATCGCCGTGCGGACGGCGGCGGTGACGCTGGCCGGGCCGGCGGTATAGTTGATCATTGCTGCCACCCGCGCAGCCGACAAAAGTCCGACGAACGACAGCACGACGCCATTGGCGTTGGGCAGGAGCAGCCCAACCGCTTCGCCCGGCGCTGTTATTGCCTCGAACCGTCGGCCCAAAACCCTGGCGCCGATGAACACTTTCCGGTAGCTCAGGGCACCGCTAATGACGTCCTCGATTATTGGGTGCGAAGCGCCAACACGGTCGGCCGCATCGCGCATGGCGAGGAACAGCCCTCGGTCGAGATCACTGCCGAAAAGCCTGGCCTCGGCGAAGCGATCAAACAGCGCATTGGTGTTGGAGGCCTGATCTGGGTTCCGCGCCACCAGCTCGGCGATGGTCATCGGCTCCAGCGCGCTGATCGACAGCTGCGGAAACCAATGGCGCGGCGCCTTGTCCGCCGGCGTCAGCGAGGCCGGCAGGCTGCGTGCGCCGGCAACGAAGACCGGCACGATACGGGCGTCGGCCTGCATGGCGATACGGGTGATGGCGCGAAACAACCGAAACGACTTGACGTCTGGCTCGACCGCATCCGGCAGGTAAACGGCGAGCCGGCCCTTGCCCTTCAGCACCCGCACCAATCTGCGGCTGACGAAGACATGCTCGGCGTTGAAGGCGATGGTGCGGCCGAGCTCGCGCCACGGCTCCAGCCACGGCGATCTGGCCGAAGCCTGGTCGAGGATGTGCAGCGTATCCTCCGGCAGCAGCGACAGCATCAGCGCCGGCTCGATGCGTGACTGATGCCAGATGACATAGATGACCGGGGCCACCGACCTGCGCGCAATCTTGATGCGGTCGTCGCTGATCCGGTAGGCGAGCTTGAACGGCACGTAGAGCAGCGCCTGGCTCAAACGCAGGCCGAGGCGGAACTTCTCCACCACGCCGATCAGCAGCCAGGCCGCGACAAGACCCGCAAGCAGCGCCAGTGTCAGGATCATCGCCGCATCTCCCAACGATCTCACGTCGCGGCTCTTCACCGGCCGCTTCGGGTGAGAACCTAGCCGAAGTTGGATCAACGTCAATGCGGCTCCATTTTTCCCTCTCTCCTATGTTTGATTCGCCTATGTTGATTCGGCTCGGCTGCTTATCGCAGCTACGCCGCTTTCATCCTTCCGCTGATGAAGCGGAATTCCTGCGTCTTGCCGCCAAAGCCATAGGCGGCCGCAGGCACTTCATGCACGAGGGCGTAGCTTTCCTCATGCACCTTACCCAGCAGCCGGCCGAATGCCGCGAAAATTGCCTGCAGATACGCCTCCAGTTCGAGCTTGGTGTTGGTACCGTCGACAACCTTGATGTCGAGCCAGGCCGTGTTGGTGCCATGCTCGGCCAGCGACTTGCCGCCGGCGAACCAGTGCTCGGGGTCGTGATAGGAAATGGCAACAGCTGTGATCGTCGCGTCCTTGCGCAGATGCGTGGCTGTCAGTTCGGTCACTTCCCTGGCAATGGCGGCGGACAAAGCGGCATCGGGCTTGCCGGTAACGCTGACATTGATGATCGGCATGTTTCTTCTCCTCGGTTTCAAGCGGCGCCTCTTCGCCGTCGAGAAAATCATGCCATCGTCCTTTGATCAAAAAATAGAATTGTTTTTGATAAACACTTTGATAGCATCGAATTATGCAGTTGTTCGATCCCGACCTCCTCAAGACTTTCCTCGCTTTCGTCGATGGCGGTTCCCTGGCGCGGGCCGCGTCGATCGTCGGTCGCTCGCCGTCCGCAGTGACCGCGCAGATGCAGCGGCTGGAGGATGTTGTCGGCGAACCGCTGCTGGTGCCGCAGGGGCGAGGGCGCGGCCTGACGCCGGCAGGCGAGGATCTGATCGTTCACGCGCGTCGCATCCTTGCCGCGCACCGCGAGGCGTGGCTGGCCCTCAAAGGCGCGCACGCCGACGGGCGCGTCGCCATCGGCACCACGCAGGATTTCGCCGACAGCGGCTTGCCGCAGCTTCTCAGGGCTTTTGCTGTCAGCCATCCGCGCGTCAGGATCGAACTGCGCGTCGGCCGTTCCGCCGAACTGGCGCAGGCTTTGCAGGCCGGCACCCTTGATCTGGCCATTGCCATGCGGCAGGTGCCGACACGGGACGAAGTCGGTGTGCTCAAGGAACCAATGATCTGGCTTTGCTCACAGAACGGGCTGGCCACCCGCCACGACGAACTGCCCCTGGCGCTGCTCGATCCCCATTGCGGGTTTCGCGAAGCGGCGACCAGTGCACTCGATGCGGCCGGCCGTCGCTACCGCATTGCTGCCGGCAGTGCCAGCCTTGCCGGCCTGCGTACGGCGGTGCACGCCGGCATCGCCTTGACGTTGAGGACGGCGCGCTTCGCTCATTCCGGCATCGTCGAGGCGCCGAGCGATCTTGATCTGCCGCCGGTGCCGGTCGCCGAATTCGCCGTCCGCTTGCGTGAGGATGCCGACCGGCCGGCGCAGGATCTGGCAGCGTTGTTCAGCGGCAACCTGGCCTTGGCCAATTGAGCCAGCAAAGAAAAAGCCGACCTTGCGGTCGGCTTCTGAGTAGGACGGGCCGAGGGGTTTGGGGGGACTTGGGGTGGCCCGTCGCAGCCATAATGCCTGAGCCCTATGATGGTTCCATGACTTTTCAAATTAATTTTCAGGACCGGATTTCTCGTGATCGGACCACCAACTCGCGCTCGGACGCGGCGAGGATTGGTCATGCATCCGCTGCGCGCTGCCTGGCCATCAGCCAGTCGCGGCCGGCGTGAGCGAACACCGCGCAAAGCACGATGGCGCCACCGACCATGCTGGCTGCCGGCGGGATCTCCGCCAGGAACAGGAAGGCAAACAGGATCGCGAATGGCACTTCAGCTGAACCCAGCAATCCGGACTCGGCCGCCGGAATAAGCCGGGTGCCCTCCGTCCACAGGATCGAAGCCAGCGCGAACGAGGCGCCGAAGGTGGCCAGAAGCACAGCGTCCCTGGCCGAGACAGCCAGCGGATCGGCGACGAACCAGCCGAGCACGAACAAAAGGAATGCCGACACCGCACCCGCCCACACCACCGGCGTGTCGCGGAAGGCGCGCACCATGATCATGTAGAGCGCGCTGCCGATCGTCATCAGCAGCGCCAGCCCGTCGCCGAACAAATGGCCGGTGCCGAAGCCGGACCAGACCATGATTGCCACACCGCATAATGACACAGCGGCGGCGGCAAGCGTCTGCAGCCGGAACGGCTCGCGGACCAACAGGAGGGCCAGCAGCGCGGTGACGAACGGGGCCGTGGCATAGATGATCGCGACATTGGCGACAAAGGTGAACTTGAACGCCGAGATAAAGGCGATGCTTGCGAGCGCGCCCTCGATCGCCAGCAGCCAGCCTCGCCAGCCGAGCCGCAAGCTGTCGCGACCGCCGGAGCGCTGGCGGCGCCATAGGACATAGAGGCTGATCAGGATCGAGCCGACGAAGCCGCGCCAGCAGGTAATGGTCAGGGGGTCGGCATGGATCGATTTGGTCAGCACGCCGGTGAGGCCGAAGACGGCCGCCGATGCCGAGACCAGTATGATGCCGAGGGTACGCTCGCGGGCGCTTTCCACTGTGCATGGCATGTCCAGCGATCCCGTCATCTCACCAGCCTACGCTGCCCTTCCTGACACCATAGTGTCAGCTTGAGGCGTCCTGCATCGAAAACAGCAGGTAGGCAGCCCCGGTGAACAGGATTCCGGCAAGAGCCCGTTCGCGGGTTTTCACGATGGCGATATCGGCCATATGTCCGGCGGCCTTACGAATGTGTTGCGAGAGACGGTGTGATGGCGTTGGATGCTCCCCGTATTGTCAGGCTATACCGGCGAAACCCTGCCAAGCGCTACGCCAGCGGGGACTTGCGTTTGGGCAGGCGGCATCGCCGTTAGGCAGCGAAGCCAGGCAACTATGGGAGAGAAACGAAATGGACGCGATCGCATTGAAGGCCATGCAGGCGCCGCTGAAGGTGGCCTATCGCGACGACGCCTCGCGCGCGCTGATTACTCTCCGCGCCAAAGGCTCGATCGACGACCAATCGATCGCCTGCAAGGTCGAGACAGGCAGGGCGATCGCCATTGCCGGGCTGCATCCGGCGACCGGCGGCACCGGGCTCGAACTCTGCTCCGGCGACATGCTGCTGGAGGCACTGGTGGCTTGCGCCGGCGTCACGCTGAAGGCGGTAGCGACGGCGCTGGAATTCAAGCTTGGGGCCGCCACGGTGGAAGCCGAAGGCGACCTGGACTTTCGCGGCACGCTTGGCGTGGCAAAGGATGCGCCGGTTGGCTTCCGCGCCATCCGGCTGACATTTGGCCTCGACACCGACGAGCCGCAGGAGCGCATCGATGCGCTGCTCAAGCTGACCGAGCGCTACTGCGTCGTGTTGCAGACCATCAGCCAGAAGCCGGAGCTGACGGTAAGCGCGCGACGCTGACGATCTCCCCCTCAAGTGGGGAGATCACGCTGTCCTACTGCGCCGACGGCTCCTCGGCGTCGCCCTCGTCGGCGAAGGGCGAGGCGCTCGGCACGCACTGCACCGACCAGCCGGCCGGCGTCGGTTGCTTCTGGTATTCGGTTATGGCGAAGGCGCACTGTTCGCGGGTGTCGAATGTGCTGGGCAGCACGACCATGCCGCCTTGCGGGCCGGCGATCACCAGATACCAGACTAACGCTACGCTCGGTGTCGCCATGAGTATTTCCTCGCTCTGCTTGTTTTGGGAGTCGCACGATCCTAGCAACTCCGGCCCAGCGGCGAAAGCTGGGCCAAAGCGCGGCGTTAAGCCACGGTATCACAGCCACGTGATGTCGGGTCGTTTTGGTTCAGTTCACCGCAAAACAATAGAACAGGCCGTCGCCGCCGGTGCCCTTCAGCGCTTCCTGGCTGCAGCCACCGCGTGACGCATGCGAGGAATTCCACGATTTGGCGGCTGCCGAATCATCGAGGCCGGTACGATCGTGATGACCCATCATCGCCACACCTTCTGCTCCGCTCAGCGTCCAGTCGCCGCAGGTCTGGTCGGCTATTTTCGTGCCATCCGGCTTGGAGCCGGTCAACACGTCGTGCCGGTTGGGCGCGTCGCCGCGGCCGTTGACCATTTGGCCCTTTTCGTCGAGTGCCGTCTGTTTGGTGATGGCGTTGGCATCGCTATGCAGGGAAGCGACATCATCGGCGATCTTGACGCCCTTGGCGTTGAACCACGGGCCTTTGCCGATACGGTCGCGTGCATCGGTATCGCTGGTCGAGAGATAGGCGCGCCATGTCTTGCCGGTAACGCCCGCGGCTTCGGCCAGTGAACTACAATGGGCGTCGGCGCCGGCGAGACCGCCGAGATCGGCGCCTTTGCCAGAGCCGACGCTGGTGACGAAAAAGCTCATCGTTGCCTCCTGCGACGACGCGGCGCCGATCACTGCAAGCAGCGCGGTGGCAGTCAAGAGAAGCAGTCTCCGCATATGGTCCTCCGTTTCTCGAATTGTGGCACCCGAACAACGTTGGTGCCGGCGCAATTCTTCCGGCAAAATGCGATGTGTGGCTACTCCGGCTGCCGGTAGGCGACAAAGCGATTGTGCTTGGCCTGGAAGATCAGCCCGGTCTCCTTGAGCGTGGGGCTGGCCAGCGGCACGATTCGCTTGGCGATCTCCGAAGGGTGCGGCAGTGTTTCAGGATCCTCGCCGGGTACCGCCTGCGCCCGCATCGCGGTGCGCGTTGCCCCGGGATCGGCGGCATTGACCCTGAGCGGGAGGTTTTCGGTCTCATGCGCCCATGAACGCGTCATGGCCTCGACCGCCGCCTTCGACGCCGCATAAGGCGCCCAGAAGGCGCGTGCGGAGTGGGCAAGGCTGGAGCTCAGCACGATAGCACGGCCGGCATCGGAAAGCCTGAGCAGCGGGTCGACCGAGCGGATCAGCCGCCATGTTGCGGTGACGTTGATGGTCATCACCTTCTCGAAGGTCTTGGCCTCGACATGGCCGATCGGGGCGATGACGCCGAGCACGGCGGCGTTGGCGACCAGTATGTCGAGCTTGCCCCAGCGCTCGTGGATGGCGCCGCCCAGCCGGTCGATCCCCGCCATGTCGGCAAGATCGAGCGGTACCAGCGTCGCCTGTCCGCCACCTGTCTTGATCTGGTCGTCGAGTTCTTCCAACCCGCCGACGGTGCGGGCAACCGCAATCACATGCGCACCGGCGGCGGCAAGCCCCCTGGCGATGAAATAGCCGATGCCGCGCGAGGCGCCGGTGACGACCGCAACGCGGCCGGAAAGGTCAAGGGGAGGGGTCATGAGCTATTCTTGGGTTGCTGGTCTAAGAACGACAGCTGAATGAAGGAAATCAATTGCTTGGCGGAATTCTCATCAAGAGGGACAAAAACCGTTGCATCACCACCGATAGCTTTGACGACGACATACTTGTCTTGGGTTTCTCTCGCCTCTCTAACTTGACAGAAAAGAAATCCATTGCCGAGAGGCGTATCGATATCGACCTCAGATCTAATCTGATCTTTGAGCAAGGATTTTGCAAATGAGAGTGAATCCTTGAGGCCTTGCCATAAGCCTCGTCGAGCGCTCATGTCTTACCTCCGTCCGGATCGGAATTCTACGACCCGCCGGCCGCTAACAGCGACAGCGTGCGCACATTGTCGGAGCCTTCGAAGTCGGCAAGCCGGGTCGGATACTGGCCGGTGAAGCAGGCGTCGCAGAATTGCGGCTGCTCGTTGTCGCGGCCTGCCTCGCCGACGGCGCGGTAGAGCCCGTCGATCGACAGGAAGCCGAGCGAATCGACGCGGATGAACTCGGCCATCTCCTCCACCGACATGCGCGACGCCAGCAGCTTCGACTTTTCCGGTGTGTCGACGCCGTAAAAGCAGGAGGCGCGCGTCGGCGGCGAAGCGATGCGCATATGCACTTCCTTGGCGCCGGCATCGCGCACCATCTGGACGATCTTCTGGCTGGTGGTGCCGCGCACGATCGAATCGTCCACCAACACCACGCGCTTGCCTTCGATCATGCGGCGGTTGGCGTTGTGCTTGAGCTTGACACCCATGTGGCGGATCGAATCGCCGGGCTGGATGAAGGTGCGGCCAACATAGTGATTGCGGATAATGCCGAGCTCGAACGGAATGCCCGCGGCCTGCGAAAAGCCGATCGCCGCCGGCGTGCCCGAATCCGGCACCGGCACGACGATGTCGGCCTCGACCGGACTTTCCTGCGCCAGCTCGGCGCCGATGCGCTTGCGCACTTCATAGACGTTGCGGCCTTCGACCGACGAATCCGGCCGCGCGAAATAGACATATTCGAAGATGCAGAAGCGGGTCTTCTGTGGCTCGAACGGGAACAGGCTTTCGATGCCCTTGCTGGTGACGACGACCATTTCGCCGGGCTTCAGGTCGCGTACGAAACGCGCACCGATAATATCGAGCGCGCAGGTCTCGGAGGCGAGAATCCAGGCGCCGTCGAGATCGCCGAGCACCAGCGGGCGGATGCCGAGCGGGTCGCGGCACCCGATCATCTTCTTGGACGTCATCGCCACCAGCGAGAAGGCGCCTTCGACTTGGCGCACCGCATCGATGAAGCGCGAATTCAGGTCGCGCTCCTTGCTGGTGGCAACCAGGTGCAGGAGCGTTTCGGTGTCGGAGGTGGAAGAGAAGATGGCGCCTTGCTTCTGCAGGGCGCGCTGAACGGTCATGGCGTTGGTGAGATTGCCGTTATGGGCGACGGCAAAGCCGCCATCGGCAAGTTCGGCGAAGAAAGGCTGGATATTGCGCAGACCGGCGCCGCCGGTGGTGGCATAGCGTGTGTGGCCGATGGCACGGTTGCCTTGCAGGCTGTCGATGACACGCTGCTTAGTAAAGGTGTCGCCGATCAGGCCGACATGGCGTTCGACATGGAATTGGGTGCCGTCATAGGAAACGATGCCGGCCGCTTCCTGGCCTCGATGCTGCAACGCATGCAGACCGAGCGTTACGATGGCTGCGGCGTCCTGCCGGCCGAAAATGCCGAACACGCCGCATTCGTCGTGGAAATGGTCGTCGGCTTCGGCGGAAAGCACGTCGTCTGCGTCTGCCACTGAGGCTGCCATTGGGGCTCAAGCTCCGCTAAAGTCGCCATATAAGGTCATAGCGCATCGAAAGCAACGCACGTCGTGCGGCGTTCACATGATCGACAGTCTTGAGCCTCGCAAGTCCGTCGAAATCAGTTTGCCGGCGCCGGGTTTGCAGGTGCCGGCGTCGCGGGCGCATTGTCGGCCGGCGGCGCATCGCTGTCGTCGGGTGCCGGAGCAGTGGCGTCGTCGCCGGCGGCAGGGGCTTCCGCTGCAGGCGCGTCGGGGGCCAGAGGCGTCTCGGTGGCCGGCTGATTCGGATTGAGCTTGTTGAGGATGGCGTTTTCCGGATCCTCGGGCAGCAGGCTTTCGAGCTTGGCGCCGATCGATTCGAGCAATGGCTTTGACTTGGCGTTGGCAATCCAGCCTGGAGCCTTGGCGCCGGCCAGCCAATTGAAGAAAAGCAGCGCGACAGCGACGACCAGGATGCCGCGCGCCGCGCCATAGAGGAAGCCAAGTGTACGATCGAGCGCGCCGATCCTGGAATCGATGATCCAGTCGGCGAGCTTCATGGTGATGACCGATACGACGATCAGCGCGACAATGAAGACGATACCGGCGGCCGCCGCCATGGCGGCCTTTTCGTTGTCGACATAGGGCTGAATGTAAGGCAGCACCGGCTTGTAGAAGAAGAAGGCGGCGGCCGCGGCGGCTGCCCAGGAGATGATCGACAGGATCTCGCGCGAAAAGCCGCGAACCATAGCGAGCATCGCCGAGACCAGGGTGAAGCCGACGAGAATTCCGTCAAGCAGCGTAATCGGCATGTTTTTCGCCCCACTCCGATCTCTTTTTCACGGCCCGACGAGCCGCATCACTCTTGCTCGTCGGCGCGGCTGCGCCGAGAGCCGGCTATTCGCGCCACGAGATCGGCAAGCTCGGTGGGCTGGAAAGCGCTGGCTCCGATCCCCCCGACCGCATTACCACCAACAAGTTCCTCGCTGCCCAAGGGCAGAACCGCGCGTCCGAAACCCAGCTTTTCGGCTTCCTTGAGGCGCTGCTGCGCATGCGCAACCGGCCTCACCGCACCCGACAGGCTGATTTCGCCGAAATAGACGCAATCGGCGGGAAGGGCAAGACCGGTGAGCGAGGAAACCAGTGCCGCCGCCACTGCCAGGTCGGCCGCCGGCTCCGAAATGCGGTAGCCGCCGGCAACGTTGAGATAGACGTCGTGCGTGCCGAAGCGGACGCCGCAATGGGCTTCCAGAACCGCCAGGATCATCGACAGCCGGGCACCGTCCCAGCCGACGACGGCGCGGCGCGGTGTGCCCAGCGTCGATGGCGCCACCAGCGCCTGGATCTCGACCAGCACCGGCCGTGTGCCTTCCATGCCGGCGAAAACCGCGGCACCCGGCGACTTCGCATGGCGCTCACCGAGGAAAAGCTCGGACGGGTTGGCGACTTCCCGCAAGCCCTTGTCCGACATTTCGAAGACACCGATCTCATCGGTCGGCCCGAAGCGATTCTTGACCGTGCGCAGGATGCGGTAGTGGTGGCCGCCTTCGCCCTCGAAATAGAGCACCGCGTCGACCATGTGCTCGACGACGCGCGGTCCGGCGATCTGGCCCTCCTTGGTGACGTGGCCGACCAGAACGATCGCCGCCCCTGTGGATTTTGCGTAGCGGATCATCGCCTGGGCGGCGGCACGCACCTGGGTCACCGTGCCGGGCGCCGAATCGGCCATATCGGTCCACAGCGTCTGGATCGAATCGAGAATGACCAGATCCGGCCGCTTACCATCGGCGATGGTGGCGAGGATGTCCTCGACATTGGTTTCGGCGGCGAGCTCGACCGGGGTGTCGGCGACGCCGAGCCGCTGGGCGCGCAGCCTGATCTGCGCGACCGCCTCTTCGCCCGAGACATAGACGATGCGGTGGCCCTTTGCCGCCAGCGCGGCCGCGGCTTGGGTGAGCAGCGTCGACTTGCCGATGCCGGGATCGCCGCCGACCAGCAGCGCCGAGCCGCGCACGAAGCCGCCGCCGGTGGCGCGGTCGAGTTCGCCGATGCCGGAGACGATGCGCGGCGCGTCCTCGATGTCGCCGGAGAGGCTGGTCAGCACCACCGCGCGGCCCTTGCGGGCGTTGCGCGTATTGGCCGGGCCGGAACCTATGCCGCCTGACGTGCCTTCCTCAACCAGCGTGTTCCACTCGCCGCAGGCATCGCATTTGCCAGCCCAGCGCTGATGCACCGAACCGCAATTCTGGCAGATGAACTGAATGCGGGATTTGGCCATCAGGCGCGGCCTGCGGCAATTGAAAGACAGGTCGGCGGGACAGCGCCCCCCTCTGTCCTGCCGGACATCTCCAATCTCCCCCCTCGTGGGGGAGATGTCTGGCAGGACAGAGGGGGGCGTGAAGGAACGCCGTACTCCCGCATTCTTGTTGCGACATCTGCCAAACGCTTACTCAAACCTCTCCGCAATATGATGCTCTTCCGCAAGGTCCGAGAAGCGGGTGAATTCGCCCTGGAAGGCGAGGCTGACCGATCCCGTTGGGCCGTGGCGCTGTTTGGCGACGATGACCTCGGCCTTACCGCGCATCTCGTTCATCTCGTGTTCCCACTTAATGTATTCGTCGGTGCCCGGCTTCGGCTCACGGTTCTTCAGATAATATTCCTCGCGGTAGACGAACAGCACCACGTCGGCGTCCTGCTCGATGGAACCCGATTCGCGCAGATCCGAAAGCTGCGGGCGCTTGTCGTCGCGGCTCTCGACCTGGCGCGACAGCTGCGACAGCGCGATGATCGGCACCGCCAGCTCCTTGGCTAGTGCCTTGAGGCCGGTGGTGATCTCGGTGATTTCCTGGACGCGGTTTTGCGAGGATTTCGCGCTCGATCCCTGCATCAGCTGGATATAGTCGATAACGATGACGTCGAGGCCGCGCTGGCGCTTCAGGCGACGCGCGCGGGCCGACAGCTGAGCGATGGAAATGCCGCCGGTCTGGTCGATGAACAGCGGGATTTTCTGCATTGTCTGCGAGCAGGCGACCAGCTTTTCGAAATCCATCTCGCTGATCTCGCCGCGCCGGATTTTCGACGACGGGATTTCCGTCTGTTCGGAAATAATGCGGGTGGCCAGCTGTTCGGATGACATTTCGAGCGAAAAGAAGCCGACGACGCCGCCATTGGCCGCCTTGAACGAGCCGTCCGCCTGCTGCGCCGGGACATAGGCTTCGGCGATGTTGAAGGCGATATTGGTGGCGAGCGACGTCTTGCCCATGCCGGGGCGGCCGGCAATGATGATCAGGTCGGACGACTGAAGGCCGCCCATGCGGCGGTCGAGATCGCGCAAGCCGGTAGCAACGCCCGACAAATGCCCGTCGCGCATATAAGCCGCATTGGCCATGTCGACGGCGGTCTTGACGGCATCGGTGAAGCTCTCGAAGCCGCCATCGTAGCGGCCGGTTTCGGCCAATTCGAACAGGCGCCGCTCGGCATCCTCGATCTGGTCGGAGGGCGACATGTCGACCGGCGCGTCATAGGCGATGTTGACCATGTCCTCGCCGACAGTGATTAGCGCGCGCCGCGTCGCCAGATCGTAGATGGCGCGGCCATAGTCGGTGGCGTTGACGACGGTGACGGCCTCGACCGCCAACCGCACGACATATTGCGCCACCGTCATGTCGCCGACCTTCTCGTCGGCCGGCAGGAAGGTCTTCAGCGTGATCGGCGTCGCGATCTTGCCCATGCGGATGAGCTCGGCCGCGACCTCGAAGATCTTTCTATGCAGCGGCTCGTAGAAATGGCCGGGCTTCAGGAAGTCGGAGACGCGGTAGAAGGCATCGTTGTTGACCAGTATGGCGCCGAGCAGCGCCTGCTCGGCCTCGATATTGTTCGGCGCCTCGCGATAGAGCGGTGTTTCCGCCACGCCGAATTTTCGTGCTGCCTCTGCCATGATGTCCCCGGTCCTGATCCCCGTCTCTCGATATCAGAACGAGACAAGTCGGTGATGACTTATCTGCATCAGTCCCTAACCAACCAACTTTGATGCCCGCGATTCACAGCCAGGATCTTTCGGTGGAAAGAATCTCGATTGACTCGAATCAAGATGGCGAGCCTAGCCGTTCTCGGGCGAGAACAAAACAGGAAAATAGCTGCCGGTCATTCCGGCAAGGCATCACCCCAATCCAGTCGCCGCGCGGCCTTGAACGTCTCGCCGTCGCGCTTGGTGAACAGTCGCTCGGCAGCACCCCCATCCTGTTCGCAAAGCTTCAGCAAGACCTTGCCGGACCCCGACTTCGGCGGTGCGATCACTCGCGCTCGAGGCGGAGCGGCCGGATGGCGGGAGGCCGCGACAAAGATGAATTTCTCGTCCTCCCACGGCACCTCGGCATCCTTGGCCAGACGGTGTAGGCGCGAGCGGGCGACGCGGCGGGCGAAATGGCACCAGTCGGGGGCAACGAGCGGGCAGGGCGCCTCATGCGGGCAGGGCGCAAGCACGTGCGCGCCCGCCTCGATCAACTGCCGCCGCACGGCAAGAATACGCTGCCAGCCGGCCGGCGTGCCCGGCTCGACCACCAGCAGCGTGTCTGCGGTCAGCTGCCAGAGCCGGTCGACGAGTTTTGCCAGCGATGCCGGCGCGATCTCATCCAGCACATAGGCTGAAGTCACCAGCTCGGCCGGCTCCAGATCGACCAGGTCGATGGTGATGTCGCCGGTCCGCCAGGCGGTCCTGGCCGTGATCGCATCCGCGGCAAGTGCTTCGCCGACCCTTCGTACCGCGGCGCCGGCCTCGAGTAGCACCGCCTGTTCGAGATCCGGCCAGAGATTGATTGTGGCCCAAAGCACCGTGCCAGGGCCGGCGCCGACATCGAGCAAGGTCTTCGGAGCATAGGCGGGCCGAGACTCGCCCACCGCATCGAGGCTGGCGCGAACGGCCGCATAGGTCGCCGGTAGCCGCGTTGCCAGATAGGCCTTCACCGCCATGTCTTCGGCCATGTGCAGGCGACCGTCGCGCAACTCTGCGCGGTAGCGGTCCGACAGCGTCTTTGCCGCTTGCTTAAGCATCGGCAAAGGCACCTGTTCGAGAAGGCGGTCGACGCCTTGTCTAAGCGGGACGGGCAGTTCCATCGCTTAGGCAGTCCGAGGTGCGAGCAGAATGACCGAGGCGCCAACGATGCAGATCGCGGCACCGGCAAGATCCCAGCGGTCGGGGTGCACGCCTTCCGCCAGCCACAGCCAGGCCAGCGAGGGGGCAATGTAGATGCCGCCATAGGCGGCGTAGGCCCGGCCCGCCGCGCTGGTGTCGACCAGCGCCAGCAGCCACGCGAATAGCACGAGCGAGACGAGACCGGGCGCCAACCACAGCGGCGACTTGTCCAGCCGCCACCACACCCAGAACGAAAAGCAGCCGGCGATCTCGGCAAGTGCGGCGGCGACGTAGAGGAGGTAGGTCATGAAAAAAGGTCCCGCGTTTGACGGGACCCTTTTCAGCGTGCCGGCCGGCAATGGCAAGTGGCGATGGCGTGATGCCGGCAGTCTACTCCGGATCCGCCACCTTGCGGCGGCGAGTGGGCTTGGCAACTGGAGCCTTTTCGCGACGTCCAAGATCGCGCATCTCCAGCGCCTTCTCGCAACTGGCCATGTAGTCGCGCGTCATCGGCAGCGTGTCGTTCTTCTTGGCAATCTGGATCTGGAAGATCACCAGATCCTGCCAGCGGAAGGCAGCTTCCGAGGCGGCAAGATAGAACTCCCACATGCGGCAGAAGCGCTCGTCATAAATCGCCCTGGCCTTGTCGCGGTTGGCCGCGAAGCGCTCGCCCCAATGCTTCAGCGTCTCGGCATAATGCAGCCGCAGAACCTCGATGTCGGTGACGACGAGCCCCGATTTTTCGATGGCCGGCATCACTTCGGATAGCGACGGGATGTAGCCGCCCGGGAAGATGTACTTGCGGATGAAGGCGCTGGTTGCCCACGGCACGCCGGAGCGGCCGATCGTGTGCAGCAGCATGACGCCGTCCGGCTTCAGCAGCGTCGCCGACTTGTCGAAGAAGGTGCGGAAATGATTGACCCCGACATGCTCGAACATGCCGACGGAGACGATGCGGTCGAAACGTTCATTGAGTTCGCGATAGTCCTTGATGTCGAAATGCACCCGGTTTTGCAGGCCTTGCGCATGGGCGCGGTCGGTGGCGACGCCGTGCTGCTCGGTCGACAGCGTCACGCCCTGTACGTCGACGTCGAACGCCTTGGCTAGATAGAGCCCAAGCCCACCCCAGCCGGAGCCGATATCAAGAACCGTCTGGCCGGCCTTCAGCCTGAGCTTGGCGGCGATATGGCGCTTCTTGGCCGCTTGTGCCTCGTCGAGCGTCATGTCCGGCTGCTCGAAATAGGCGCAGGAATATTGCATGTCCTCATCGAGGAAGAGGCGGTAGAGGTCGCCCGACAGATCGTAATGGCGCTGCACGTTGCGGCGCGCCCGCGACGCCGTGTTGATCTGCTGCAGGCGCCGGAAGGCGTGGCGCAGACCTTCGATGGCCTTCGACCAGGTGGCATCGATACCGCCGCTGCCCATGTTCTGGAAGGCAATCCGCATCACCCCCAGCACGCCGCCCTCGAGAATGTCGAGTTCACCGTCCATGTAGGCTTCCGGCACCGCCAGCATCGGATCGAAGGTTATTGCGCGCTCGGCATGCCTTGTCTTGATGTGCATGTGCACCGGCTCGCCGCTGCCGTCACCGAAAGTCACCATCGAGCCTTGCGGCCCTGTCACCTTGAGATTGCCTGTGCGGACCAGGCGGTCGAGAACGCGTTTCAGCAGAATATTCATGACCAATTGTCCCCTCTCGGCCAGACATGCTGTCCTATTCTGCATCAAGATATAGGGGTTCGAAAAGTTCCATTTGGCATAAAAATGCCCGGGTACGAGGCCCGGGCATTGGTCCAGAATAGTGATTAGCCGGCGAATGCCGACGAATGACGATCAGCCGTTGTCTTCGCCGCCTTCGAACTCCGCATTCGGATCGAAGAAGTTTTCCGGCCGCGCATTATCGTTGATGTCCTCGCCGTAGATGGCTTCGGCGGTGGTCAGCGTTTCGCCCTTGGCCTGGCGCTCGGCTTCGTCGGCCGTGCGGGCAATGTTGAGCGTGATGGTAACCTCGACTTCCGGGTGCAGCGCGATCGCCACATTGGTGACGCCGATGGTCTTGATTGGCTGGTTGAGCAGGATCTGGTTGCGGTTGACCGAAAAACCTTCCGCCGTCACCAGCTCGGCGATGTCGCGCGTCGAGACCGAACCATAAAGCTGACCGGTTTCGCCGGCCGAGCGCACGGCGATGAAGCTCTTGCCGTCGAGCTTTTCTGCAATCTGCGCGGCTTCGGACTTGCGCTCCAGGTTGCGGGCTTCGAGCTGGGCCCGCTGTCCCTCGAACTTCTTCTTGTTAGTTTCGTTGGCGCGCAGCGCCTTGCCTTGCGGCAGCAGGAAATTGCGGGCAAACCCGTCCTTGACCTTGACGGTATCGCCCATCTGGCCGAGGCGGGAAACGCGTTCGAGAAGAATGACTTCCATGGTTTTGTTCCTTCGCTTGGGCGCTGTCCTCAGGATCGGCGCCGAGTTGTCTGGAACAGGTCAGGAAGCTGGGGCGTCGCCGCCTGTGTCGCTGTCCTGCCTGTCGCGGCAGTTAGGATCTCTTGTCGAAATCCAACCCGGGATTTGGTGTTCGATCCGGCTACGCCCGTCGTGGCCGGTGAAAAGCGGGCGGCGAACCGCCCGCTGGCTAGACCATGATCCCGAAAAGTGGAAACCGGTTTTCGGATAAGATCATGGTCAACTAATCAGTGTTAGCGGACCACGTAGGGCAGCAGGCCGAGGAAGCGGGCGCGCTTGATCGCCTTGGCGAGCTCGCGCTGCTTCTTCTGGCTTACGGCGGTGATACGCGATGGAACGATCTTGCCGCGCTCGGAGATGTAGCGCTGCAGAAGCCGCACGTCCTTGTAGTCGATCTTCGGCGCATTGGCGCCGGAGAACGGGCAGGTCTTGCGGCGACGGTGGAAGGGGCGCCGGGTTGGGATCTGGTTGATGTCGACCATTATTCTGCGGCTCCTTCAAAGCCTTCGCGCGGACGGCGCGGGCCACGATCGGCACCGCCATCGCCGAAGCTGCGCGGCGGACGATCACCACGGTCACCGCGATCGCGGTCGCCGAATGAGCGCGGGCCACGATCGCCACGGTCGCGATCGCCGAAGCCGCCGCGTTCCGAGCGCTCTTCGCGCTTCTGCATCATTGCCGACGGACCTTCCTCATGCGCATCGACCTTGATGGTCAGGAAACGCAGCACGTCCTCGGACAGGCCCATCTGGCGCTCCATCTCGTTGAGCGCGGCCGGCGGGCAGGTGATGTCCATGAGTGTATAATATGCCTTCCGGTTCTTGTTGACCCGGTAGGTGAGGGACTTCAGTCCCCAGTTCTCGACCCGGCCGACGGACCCGCCATTCGCGGTGATGACGCCCTTGTACTGTTCGACAAGCGCATCGACCTGCTGCTGCGAGAGGTCCTGCCGGGCAAGAAACACATGTTCGTATAGAGCCATAGTGTTTATGCCTTTCTTCGTTTCTCTCCCGGTTCCCGGCGGCAAAAGCCTCTGCAACTTCTCTGACCCGCAATCCTTGCGAAGCGGGGAAGAAAGGAGCATGACGAGACGGTCGAGAGCGGAGACACGGGAGGCGGAAGCGCTTCTGGCTTCACGCGAAGGATTCGAAAAACCTCCGGCCCTCCGTTCAGCCCCCAGCAAGGACCGGCAGATTGCGGGCGTCTATACAGGAATTTGACCGCAAAGCAAGGCCAAACCACGGAGCAAACGGCCCTAACGTCCCAGAGCGCCACGGGCCTCGACGGCAAGGCTTACGGATTCCTGAAACCGGACCTTAACCACCATGCGAAGTTCCAGCACCGGCGGGCGTGGCGGCAACCCCTCGTTCATCATGCGGATGCAAAAGCAAACAGTCTGCGCGAGTTCGGCAGCAGGCGGTTTGGGGACAAAAATGCTTTTCGACAAATTCTGCCGTTCGAAGAGCGGCAACTTTGCCCTGATGCTGGCGTTCGGGCTGCCTGCGGTTCTGACCGCCGTCGCCTTTGCCGTGGACGTGTCCACCTTGATGAGGGCCAAGGTCAGCTTGCAGAATGCGCTCGATGCCGCGAACCTTGCATCTTCGCATCTCGGCGACATCGAGGCTTCGCGCAAGGACGTCTTCGACCGCTACTTCCAGACCAATGTCGCCGGCCACAGCGAGTTGAGGAACGCCGAAGCGACGCTTACCGTGGAAAGGGGCCTCAATTACATCCAGACCAAAGCTGTCGCCACGGCGGACGTCAATTTGAACTTCGCCTTCCTGTTCGGCAACGACAGGCGCATCACCGTCGATGCCGGCGCCGTCGAATCGACCAATCAGCTCGAAGTCGTGCTGGTGCTCGACAATACCGGGTCGATGGCCAGCAACGATCGCATCGGCGCATTGCGGACGGCGGCAACGGCCCTGATCGATATGCTCGAAGCGGCGAAGTCGCCGACGCGCAGCGTACGTGTCGCGGTGGTGCCGTTCGTCACCGCGGTCAACGTCAAGGGCGAGGACTACGATCCGGCCTGGATCGACATGGCCGGCAAATCGCCGAACAACGGCGCCAATTTCCCCTCGGTCGGCGGCAAGCGCGTCAACCATATGGATCTGTTCAAGCAATTGGGCGTCGAATGGAGAGGCTGTGTCGAAGCGCGGCCAGGAACCAACAATGTTTCCGACATTTCGCCCGACCAAAACAAACCGGACACCCTGTTCGTACCTTATTTCGCGCCGGACGATCCAGGTAACGCTAGAAATCCAAACAGCTCCTACGGCAATTCAGCGACCGGCTACAACAATTCCTATCTCGACGATACCGTCGTCACCCTGCTTCCCGGCCTCACCAGCGACATGGCGAAGTACAGTGTTTCGACGATGAAGCTCATCAACGACAAGAGAGGCCCACTGACTATCGGCCCAAACCGGGCCTGTCCGACGCCGATAGTGCCGCTGACCGATGATTTCGACAAATTGCGGAAGGCCGTCGGTGAGATGATCGAATGGAACGGCTCGGGGACCAATGTTTCGGAAGGCTTGTCATGGGGGATGCGGGTGCTCTCGCCGGCACCGCCTTACAGCGACGGCGCGCCGTTCAGGGCGTCAGGCACGACCAAAACGGTGCTGCTGCTCACCGACGGCGAGAATGTTGTCTATGGCGCGAAGGATACGCCACAGAAGTCGGACTATGGCTCCTACGGATTCCTGGCTTCGGGTCGGTTTGGATCCAGCGACCAGACCGCGGCTGCGCGCAATGTCGACGATTGGACAACCAATGTATGCAACACATTGAAGAAGCAGGACGTGCAGATCTTCACAGTGCTGCTGCAGGCCGACACCGCAGCCAACCGCAAGCTCTACGAGGCCTGCGCATCGTCGCCGTCGGATTATTACCCGACCAACGACGTCAGTCAGCTCGAAGGCGTCTTCCTGAAAATCGGAAGCTCGATTTCGCAGCTGCACTTGACGAACTGAACGACGTCGGCCGCTCTCCCGCCGCCGCTGCTCAACTCGTGTGTGCAGCCACTTTGCCTGTGGTTTCGGGGAAGAAATCGGGCGCCGCATGGCGCTTGCCGAACATCATGTCGTATTGCAGCAGACGGAAGTCGCGGATTGCCGGATCGATCTCTTTCTGACGCGACCAATCGGGGGTGGCGTCGCCCCCCGGTGCCAAAAGCAAATTGCGGTCGATAACGCGGTAGCGCTCTCGCAACTGTCCGAGGAAGCCGGTGTAATAGGGATGGCTGATGCCGGCTGTCTTCAGGATATGGTAGGGCAGGAAGGACGGGCTGACGGCGCCCAGATCCTCGGTCGGGCCGCTGCGATTCGACCAGACGATCAGCGGCGTCTGGTGGTGCAGCAGCATCTGGTCGGCCGCCTCCTTGCGCGGCGCAACATTGTCCTTCAGGAAGCCGGTCTCGACGTAGACCGGCCCAAGCGGCGGCAGATGGTCGCCGAAGAACGCGATGACGGTCGGCCGCTCGCGTTTCTTCGCCCATTCGATCAGCCGCTCGAGGCCGCGGTCCGCGTCGGAAGAGCCTTCGGCATAGCTCAACAGCGATTCACGCGCCCATTGGCTGATCGGCGCCTGCACCTTGTGGGTCGGATTGTTATAGCGATACGGCTCATACGGCCCGTGGTTCTGCAGGCTGACGGCGAAAAGGAACACCGGCTCGGCGCTGGTATCGGCTTCGTGGATGATCTCGTCGGTCATCGCAGCGTCCGACGCGAGCGGTCCGCGCTTCTGCATGGGCGGCAACGTCTCCTCGGACTTGAAGTCGTTGAAGCCGAAATCGGCATAGACGGCCCCCCGGTTCCAGAACCAATTGGTGCCGGGATGGATGGCGCGCGCCCGGTAGCCCTGACTTTTCAGGAAGGTCGCCAGCGAGGGAGTCGGTGTCCGCACATATTGCTGGTAGGGAATGCTGCCCGCCGGCAGGAAGGCGTTGGAAAAGCCGGTCAGGGCCTCGAACTCGATGTTGGCCGTCATGCCGCCGAACTCGGGCGAGAACATGTAACCCGTGCGCAGTGCCCGCACATTGGGGATAGGGTCGGGTGTGATGGTGACGCCAGGCAGCTTGGTCGGATCCCAGAAGGATTCGCTCATGACGACGATGATGTCGGGCTTCTCGGCAGGTACCGAGGCGGTCACCTGCGGTTTGCCGATCGCTTCGATCGCCTTGTCGGAATAGCCGGGCGGCGCCGAGACATGCGCCATCGGAACGTTAAGCGCGAAGGCGAGCGCAAAACCGTTTGAGGCATAGTTTTCCTTCTGGTCCCACATGATCGGGATGATCTGCAGCCGGTCGCGCGTCCACGAGAAAGTGGCATAGTCCATGATGGAAACGAAGAAGGCGATCAGCGGTACTGTCAGCGTCAGCCGGGCAAGGCGGCCCTTGTGGCTGAGCGCCGGAACGCGGCGGCGCCATAGCCGCCAGCCATAGACGAGCAGCGACAGCCCGCCGACGATGCCGATCGCCAGGGCAATGGCGGTTCCCGGGCGATCGCGTACCAGAAGCGGCATCAGTGCCACGATCTGCCGGGAATAAAGGAAATCGGTCGGATAGAGCGGATCGCCGAGATACAGCGACTTCTGGTGGCCGACGAACGCCAGCGACAATGTCAGCGGCGCGACGATCATCAGGCTCTGATGACTGCGGCCGAGCACGGCGTCGAGGCCGATGAGGATCAGCGCAAAAATGATGATCGTGGTCCAGCCGGGTTTGAAAGGCTGCAGAAAGAAATCAATGGTGCCGGCAAAGTTGCCGCGCACGATCAGTTCGATGGCAAACACAAGGATGGCCGCAGCCAGCAAGCTGATAAGGCCATAGCGGATGACAGGCCATTTGCGCGCCGGCAGATAGCCGGTCGACGGATCGCCTTCAAGAAACTGGGGCGCCGCCTCGGCTGCGCTCTGCTTGGTCTTTGCCACTTCAATAGTTCCCCGGCCCGCAACAAAAGCGTCACTCGATTGTCATCGAACTGTCACGCAAAGCCTAGCGCCTGTGGCGGAAATAAGAAGAGCCAGCAAACAAATCGTGAGCGGTTTTCATCATGAGTGATCGCCAAAAAGCCTGCCGAAACAGGCACTCGGCCGATATTACGCGATCAAGGTTGGACTTGACTTGGCCGCACGCCTTGCGTCACAGGCAACGTGAACCAGCAGCTGGGAGCCGCCGATGGCCATCGCATTCACCTTTCCGGGGCAGGGCAGCCAGGCTGTCGGCATGGGCAAGGACCTCGCCGATACCTTTGTGGAATCGCGGCGGATCTTCGAGGAAGTTGACGACGCGCTCGGCGAAAACCTATCGAAGCTGATCTGGGAAGGCCCGGAAGAGACGCTGACGCTGACCGCCAACGCCCAGCCGGCGCTGATGGCGGTGTCGCTTGCCGCAATCCGGGCGCTGGAGGCGCGCGGCTTCTCCCTGAACGGCAAGGTCACCTATGTCGCCGGCCACTCGCTCGGCGAATATTCGGCACTTGCGGCCGCAGGTTTCGTTTCGGTCGCCGACGCCGCCCGGCTGTTGCGCATCCGCGGCAATGCCATGCAGGCGGCTGTGCCGGCCGGCGAGGGCGCCATGGCGGCGATCATCGGGCTGGAACAGGCCGACGTCGAAGCCGCTTGCGCAGAGGCCGCCCAGGGCGCCGCCAAAGATCCCGCACAAGCCTTGGTTTGCCAGATCGCCAATGACAATGGCGGCGGCCAGCTGGTGATCTCCGGCGCCAGGCCAGCGGTCGAACTGGCGGCGAGGCTATGCACGGAGAAGGGCGCCAAGCGGGCGCTGATGCTGCAGGTCTCGGCGCCCTTCCATTCGGCATTGATGAAGCCTGCGGCCGAGATCATGCGGGAGGCGCTGGCCGCCGTGACGAAGAGTGCGCCGGTCGTGCCGCTGGTCTCCAATGTTACGGTGACCCCGACGAGCGATCCCGACGAGATCGCCCGCCGACTCGTCGAACAGGTGATCGGGCGCGTGCGCTGGCGCGAAACGGTGGAGTGGTTCGGCAGCAACGGCGTTGTGACGCTTTACGAAGTGGGCGCCGGCAAGGTGCTGTCGGGGCTGGCCCGCCGCATCAACCGCGACATTGCCACCAGCAGCATCGGATCGGCGGCGGAGGTCGAGACGGCACTTGCCGCCTTGGGTGACCACGTAGCTTGAATTCATCAGTGCTTGCCGCTACATGAATACATGTATCGCAACAAGGTGCGGCATGCCCACATCGATCCGCCTTTCTCCTGAAGTCGAGCAGCGCCTGGATTTTCTCGCGGCCAAGACTGGTCGCAGCAAGGCCTACTATCTGCGCGAGCTCATTGAACGTGGTCTGGAGGACTTGGAGGATTACTACCTGGCTGCCGAAGTCGTTGAGCGGATCAGGCGTGGTGAAGAAGACGTCATGAGAGCCGAGGACTTCTGGCGTGGCCTGGACGCTTGAATACGCCCACTCGGCGCGAAAATTTGTCGAAAAACTGGATCCGCAGACACGTCACCGTATCCGTGATTTTATTGAAAACCGCATTGCCGTTCTCGACAACCCGCGTGAACTCGGCAAACCGCTGAAGGGCCCGCTCGCAACCTTTTGGAGATATCGCGTCGGGGATTATCGCATCATTTGCGATGTGCAGGATAACCGGCTCGTCATTCTGGTGGTAACCATAGGCCACCGCGGCAACGTTTACAGATAGCCGAACTCACCGGCCCGTATGATTGGCCAGTACGATTTGGGAAGAGGATAAAGCATGTTCGAATTGACCGGCCGCAAGGCGCTCGTCACCGGCGCATCGGGAGGTATAGGCGAGGCGATCGCCCGCGTGCTGCACGGCCAGGGCGCCATCGTCGGCCTGCATGGCACACGTATCGAGAAATTGGAGGCGCTGGCCGCCGAACTGGGCGACCGGGTCAAGCTTTTCCCGGCCAATCTTTCCAACCGCGACGACGTCAAGGCGCTCGGCCAGAAGGCGGAAGCTGACCTCGAAGGCGTCGACATCCTCGTCAACAATGCCGGCATCACCAAGGACGGGTTGTTCGTGCGCATGGCTGACGCCGACTGGGATAGCGTGCTCGAGGTCAACCTGACCGCCGTGTTCCGGCTGACCCGCGAGCTTACCCATCCGATGATGCGGCGCCGCCATGGCCGCATCATCAACATCACTTCAGTGGTTGGCGTCATGGGTAATCCCGGCCAGACCAACTATTGCGCCTCCAAAGCCGGTATGATCGGCTTTTCCAAATCGCTGGCGCAGGAGATCGCCACCCGCAATATCACCGTCAACTGCGTCGCCCCGGGCTTCATCGAATCCGCGATGACCGCCAAGCTCAACGACAAGCAGAAAGAGGCGATCATGGCGGCGATCCCGACCCGGCGCATGGGCACGGGCGCCGAAGTCGCCTCAGCCGTCGCCTACCTCGCTTCCAACGAGGCAGCCTACGTCACCGGCCAGACCATTCATGTGAATGGCGGCATGGCAATGATCTAACACTTGGGAAAACGCTTCATTCCGTCTTGGATGCACGGGATTTTTCGTGTAATGCCGCCCGCAACCCGGCGGTTCGGGCAAAAACCGGTCCTGTTCCGCTGCGTTTCCGGCAGGACCATCTTTCAGCTTGATTAGCGGCATTCTGCCCGCTAACGAAGACAGACAACCAAAAGACGAGGATGCCCAAATGAGTGACACCGCAGAGCGCGTCAAGAAGATCGTCATCGAGCACCTTGGCGTCGATGCCGACAAGGTGACGGAGCAGGCGAGCTTCATCGATGATCTGGGCGCGGACAGCCTCGACACGGTCGAACTTGTCATGGCGTTCGAAGAAGAGTTCGGTGTCGAAATCCCGGACGACGCCGCCGAGACCATCCTGACTGTTGGCGATGCGGTGAAATACATCGACAAGGCCTCCGCCTGACGCTATTTGCAGTCATCACCGGGGAGGACCTGCGATGAGGCGTGTCGTCGTCACGGGCCTTGGGCTGCTTTCGCCGTTCGGCATGGGCTTCGAGCACAGCTGGAAGGAGCTTCTGACCGGCCGCAGCGCAGCCAAGCGCATCACCGAATTCGAGGTGGAAGATCTTGCCTGCAAGGTCGCCCACGTCATTCCGCGCGGTGACGGCTCCAATGCCACTTTCAATCCTGAAGCCGTTCTCGAGCCGAAGGAACTGCGCAAGATCGGCGACTTCATTCTGTACGGGATCGCGGCCGCCGACGAGGCACTCAAGGATTCCGGCTGGCAGCCGAAGACGCATGAGGAACAGTGCGCCACCGGCGTGCTGATCGGTTCGGGCATCGGCGGCATCGAAGGCATCGCCGAGAATGCGATGATCCTCAAGGAACGCGGTCCGCGCCGCATCAGCCCATTCTTCATCCCTGGCCAGATCATCAACCTCGTCTCCGGTCAGGTCTCGATCCGGCATGGGCTGAAAGGCCCCAACCATGCCGTCGTCACCGCTTGCTCGACCGGTGCGCACGCCATCGGCGATGCCGCCCGGCTGATCATCTGGGGCGATGCCGACGTTATGGTCGCAGGCGGCGCCGAAGCGCCGGTGACGAGACTGTCGGTCGCGGGGTTCGCCGCTTGCCGCGCGCTCTCCACCGAGCGCAACGATGCGCCACAAACGGCCTCACGCCCCTATGATCGCGATCGCGACGGCTTCGTCATGGGCGAGGGCGCCGGTGTTGTCGTGCTCGAGGAGCTCGAACACGCCAAGGCCCGCGGCGCCAAGATCTATGCCGAGGTCACCGGCTATGGTCTGACCGGCGACGCCTATCACATCACCGCGCCTGCCGAGGACGGCGACGGCGCTTTCCGTTGCATGACCGCGGCGCTGAACCGGGCGAAGCTGACGCCGGCCGATGTCGACTACATCAACGCGCACGGCACCTCGACCATGGCCGATACGATCGAACTCGGCGCCGTCGAGCGGCTGGTCGGCAACGCCGCCTCGAAGATATCGATGTCGTCGACCAAATCGTCGATTGGCCACCTGCTGGGCGCGGCTGGTGCTGCCGAGGCGATCTTTTCGATCCTCGCCATTCGCGACAACATCGCGCCGCCGACCATCAATCTTGACAATCCGGAGCGCGAAACGGCGATCGACCTGGTGCCGCACAAGCCGCGGGCCCGGCAGATAGACGTGGCGCTGTCCAACTCCTTCGGCTTCGGTGGCACCAACGCCTCGCTCGTCTTCCAGCGCTACAATGGCTGACCGCTCTGCCGGTTTCCGTCTGCCGTCAATTTTGCCATATTCGCCCCTACTCTGCCCGAGGGGATTCGTCGCAAGATCAAATGGTAGGGCGCTATGAACACAAATCCGGCCGATAACGGGGAATTCGGGCAACGGCCAGCAACGCCCACGCCCGGCCCGATCGTGCCGAAGACGGCCAGCGAGGCGTTGCGGCCCGAGGCCGGCACGCCGCCGCCGAAGCGCTCGCGTGCCTCGCGCAGCCAGTTCGTCGTGTTCATGAACTTCGTCATCTCTTCGGTGATGCTGATGGTGCTGGCGGCAGGCGTTGCGCTGTATTTCGGCAAGCAGGAGTTCAACGAGCCCGGCCCGTCGGCCAATGGCGACACTTTCCTGGTCAAGCCGAATAGCGGCGTCCAGGAAATCGCCGACCAGCTTGAGCGGCGAGGTCTGATCAGCGACGCCCGCATTTTCCGCCTTGGCGTGCGCGCCTTCGGCAATGATTCCGCCCTGAAGGCCGGCGAATACGAGATCAAGCCGCAGGCGTCGATGCACGATATCATGGAACTGCTGAAGAGCGGCAAGTCGGTGATGTATTCGCTGACTATCCCCGAGGGGCTGACGGTCGAGCAGGCGCTGCAACGGATCGCTGAGCAGGACGCGCTGACCGGCGATATGCCGTCGACCACTCCACCTGAGGGCAGCCTCGCCACCGACACGCTGCGTTTCACCCGCGGCGCAACACGCCAGCAGATGGTCGACAAGCTTCTGGCCGACCAGAAGAAGCTGGTCGACGAGGTCTGGCAACGCCGAGCGCCGGATCTGCCGATCGCCAACGTTGAGGATTTTGTCACCCTGGCCTCTATCGTCGAGAAGGAGACCGGCAAGGGCGATGAACGCTCGCGCGTAGCCGCCGTCTTCCTCAACCGGCTGGCCAAGGGTATGCGGCTGCAGTCGGACCCGACCATCATCTACGGCCTGTTCGGCGGCAAGGGCAAACCCATCGACCGCCCGATCTATCAGTCGGACATCCAGAAGCCGACGCCCTACAACACCTATCTGATCAACGGGTTACCGCCGACGCCGATCGCCAATCCCGGCCGTGCGGCGCTGGAGGCTGTCGCCAATCCGTCGAAGACCAGCGATCTCTACTTCGTCGCCGACGGCAGCGGCGGGCACGTCTTTGCCTCGACGCTCGATGAGCATAACGAGAATGTCGCTCGCTACCGGGCACTGCTGAAAAAGCAGGCGCAGGACGCCGCCAAGGCCGGAGCAACCAATACCGGAGCCGACACGCCGGCGGGAGCCATCGTTGACGATGCAGGCCCCACCGCCGCCCAGTAGGGCCGGACGCCATCAGTTTGGCCCTGTGCATATCCGGGTGGATGTGCAAGGGCTGCCATGGCATTGAAATTCACATGGTCCTGTCCGGAGAAAATCGCTCCGGCTTGAGGGGCATTCGGCAAAGGGACGCACGGCTACATGAACTTGCAGAGCATGACCGGTTTTGCGCGCAGTGTCGCCGAACACGACGGCACTTCGATTGCCTGGGAAGCCAAGTCCGTCAACGGCAAAAGCGTCGAGGTCAGGCTGCGGCTGCCGCAAGGTTTCGACCGGTTGGAGCCGGCCGTCCGGCAGACGGTGCAGAAGCGTTTTGCGCGCGGCAATTTCCAGATGACGCTGACCATTGGCCGCGCCGCCGGCGCGCAAGCGCAACCCGTGGTCAACGAGGCTTTCCTGAAGGATCTGGCGGGCTTGGCCAAGCGGCTGCAGGAGCAGTTCGGAGTAGCCCCTGCGGCGGCCGACGGCCTGCTTGCGCTGCGCGGCGTCCTCGACATTCCCGAAACCATCGAAACCGAAGAGGCGCGCAGTGCGCTCGATACCGCAATACTGTCGGCGCTGGAAGCAGCACTGAACGGGCTGCACCAGGCGCGCCAGGGCGAAGGTGCGGCACTTCGTTCCCTGCTGTCCGGCCATATCGATGCCATCGAGGCGCTGACGCTGCGGGCCGAGGCCGATCCATCACGCGAACCGGCCACGATCCGCGAAAGGCTCGCCGAGCAGATCCGCCTGTTGATGGACGCGTCTGCCAACCTGGACGCCAGCCGGCTGCATATGGAAGCGGCGTTCCTGGCCACCAAGGCCGACATACGCGAGGAGATCGACCGGCTGAAGACACATGTGGCGTCAGGCCGGGCGCTGCTCGGCGGCGGCGGCGCCATCGGCCGCAAGCTCGATTTCCTGGCACAGGAATTCAACCGCGAATCGAATACGCTGTGTTCCAAGTCGAATGCTGCCGCGGTCACCGCCATCGGGCTGGAACTGAAGGCGGTCGTCGACCAGTTTCGCGAACAGGTCCAGAATCTGGAATGATCCCGATGCCAAGCCACATGACTGCCAAGCCCCATGACCGCTAGGGATGTGGGTTCCCGCATTCGGCGCCGCGGGCTGATGCTGGTCTTGTCGTCGCCGTCAGGCGCCGGCAAGTCGACGATTGCGCGCAATCTGCTGGAGAGCGATTCCAGCCTGGAATTGTCGGTCTCGGTCACCACGCGGCCACGCCGCGGCAGCGAGATCGAGGGGGTCCATTACCACTTCCGTACCATGCGCGAGTTCGAGCGGCTGCGCGATTCCGATGCGCTGCTCGAATGGGCGGAGGTGCACGGCAATTGCTACGCGACGCCGCGCGAGCCGGCTGAACAGGCGCTGGCCGAAGGCCGCGACATGCTGTTCGACATCGACTGGCAAGGCGCTCAGCAGCTCAAGGAGAAGATGCGCGCCGACATCGTCTCGATATTCATCCTGCCGCCATCGATGAAGGAATTGAAGGCGCGGCTGAAGCGTCGCGCCGAGGACCAGGAAGCGGTGATCGAGACGCGGCTCAAGAACGCCCGCAACGAGATCGAGCACTGGAAGGAATATGATTTCGTCATCGTCAACGACGATCTCGACCGCGCTTTCGCCGAGGTGCGCGGCATCGTCACCGCCGAACGGCTCAGACGCGATCGCCGGCCCGGCCTGTTCGATTTCGTCTCGGGGCTGCTCGACGAGAAGACGGATTGATCAACGCGCTATCCCCTCGACCAGGATCAGATTGCGGCTGAGCGCGGCGTCGCGCAGCTCCAATGCAGCGGCGTATTCGGCCGAGCGATACCAGCGCCGCGCCGTGTCCATGTCGGGGAATTCGACGATGATCAGCGGCCCGGGAGACCAGTCGCCTTCCAACATTTCCACCTTGCCACCGCGTACCAGATAGCGCCCGCCGTGCTGGGCGATGGGGGCAGCCGCGCGGATGCGATAAGCTTCGATCGCCTCTGCGTCGCGGATCGTGACGTCGGAAATGACATAGGCGGCCATTGCTTGTCTCCGGGCAGGTTTGTCCGGCTATCTATGCCGTGAGAGCGGAAATTCCACGCAGACGCGTCCCGGCATCACACCGCGTTGGTCAGGCGAACGAACTCCTCGACGCTCAGCGTCTCGGCGCGCCTGGTCGGATCGATGCCGGCACGGGCAAGCAGCGCCTCGCCGCCGAGGCTTTTCACGCTCTGCCGCAGCATTTTCCGGCGCTGGCCAAACGCCGCTTCGGTGACGCGGCTGAGCCGTTTCACCTCTGCCGGCAAGGGGCTGGCGCGCGGCACCAGATGCACCACCGAGGACGTCACCTTGGGTGGCGGCGTGAACGCCTGCGGCGGCACGTCGAAGGCAATCCTCGCCTCCGTCCGCCAGCCTGCCAGCACGCCGAGCCGACCATAGGCATCGCTTCCGGGGCTGGCTGCAATGCGTTCGGCGACCTCGCGCTGGAACATCAGTGTCATCGATGTGTAGAAGGGCGGCCACTCGGTGACGGTCAGCCAGCGGATCAGCAATTCGGTGCCGATATTGTAGGGCAGGTTGGCGACGATTTTCGTCGGCCCGCCGCTTTCCCCTTTAGCAAGCGCTGCAAAATCGGTTTTCAGCGCATCGCCGGCTACGATCTCTAGCCGGCCCGGATAGTGGTTCGAGATCTCGGCCAGGGCCGCCAGGCAGCGCTCGTCGCGCTCGATGGCGACGACCCGCCGGGCGCCGTTGAGGAGCAGGGCCCGGGTCAGCCCGCCCGGACCGGGACCGACCTCGATAACCGTAACGTCGCTCAGGTCGCCGGCGGTTCGCGCAATCTTGCTTGTCAGGTTAAGGTCGAGCAGAAAATTCTGGCCCAGCGCCTTTTTCGCCTGCAGCCCATGGCGCTCGATCACCTCGCGCAGTGGCGGCAGGCCGTCTATGCTCATCGGGCTGGGCTCATCAGGCGGGTTCATCGGGTTAAGGCCATCGAATATGGCTGATTGGGCTCAGGGCCTACGGCCTTTTCCCGGTATCGGCAAGAACGCGAGCGAGTTTCAGCGCTGCAATCAGACTGCCGGCACGGGCGATGCCCTTGCCGGCGATGTCGAAGGCGGTGCCGTGGTCGGGCGAGGTGCGGACGAAGGGCAGGCCGAGCGTGACGTTGACCGCCTCGTCAAACGCCAGCGCCTTGGCCGGGATCAGCGCCTGGTCGTGATACATACAGAGCGCCACGTCGTAGCCGGCGCGGGCGCGAGCATGAAACAGCGTGTCGGCCGGCAACGGCCCGAAGGCGTCGATCCCTTCCTGCCTCAGCCGGTCGACCGCCGGGCGCACGATCCGCTCGTCTTCGGTGCCCATGGTGCCGCCTTCGCCGGCATGCGGGTTGAGGCCGGCAATGGCGAGCCGCGGCTTGGCAATTCCGAAGCGGTTCGCAAGGTCGGCGGCGGTGATGCGGCCGGTGGCGACGATAAGGTCCGTGGTCAGCGCTTTCGGCACCTCGGCCAGCGCGATGTGGATGGTGACCGGCACGGTGCGCAGGTCCGGTCCGGCAAGCAGCATCACCGGTATCACTTCGGTGCCGGTGTGAAGCGATGCCAGATGCGCCAGATATTCGGTGTGGCCGGGAAAGCGAAAGCCGGCGTCGTAGAGCGGCTTCTTGGCAATGGGGCAGGTGACGACTGCGGCGGCGCGGCCGGCCAGGCAGTCGGCAACTGCGCGGTCGATCGCCTCGATGATGCCGGCGGCGTTGGCTGGATCCGGGCGGCCGGGACTGTCGACGAAACGGGCAGCAAGCGCCACCACCGGCAGCGCGCGCGAAAACACCCCCGGCGCTAACGCCGGCGTCGTCTCGGCAATCGCGATATCGGTGCCGAGCCTGTGCGCTCGCACGGCAATCAGTGCCGGATCGGCAAGGAGATAAAATGACGGAACGCCAGCGCTTTCGCGGGCCTGCCAAGCAGCGATGGCGATGTCCGGCCCCACGCCGGACGGATCGCCGACGCTCAACGCCAGCGGAAGCTCTGCGTCAGCCACGGCGCTTCGACTTCAGCGCTCGATTATGCGGGCTTTCTTCCGCAACTCCTCGACATATTTCTTCGAGAGTTCGTCGGCGTTCTTGTCGCTCGAACCTTCACTCTGGAACACCATCTGCGCGGCTTTGTCGTCTGACACTTCGCGCGACGAGCAGATGCCGATGAATTCGACACCGCGGTCGGTTTCGCGCGTCGTGGTGGCGCCGCCGACCTTTGTAGCCTTTATCTGCTCGGCCCAGTCCGCCGGCAATTGCGGCGCCAGCACCCGGCCGAGATCACGAACGGTGACATCGATCAGGCCCTTGGCGAATTCGCGCGTGGTGTTGCAGCCGTTGAAGCGGGCGCGCATAGCGTCGGCTTCGCGTTTGCGCTTGGCCAGCGTCGCGCTGCGCTCGGCCGCCGGCACCACGAAGATGACCTGCTGCAGCATGTACTCTGTGGCGCTCGGTTTGCTGCCGCCTTTTTCGAGCATGCGCTTGACGAGGTCCTGCTCGCTCATGGCGCCGCCGCCGTCGCTAGAACGGTGACGCGCGGTCAGCGCCTGGTTCCAGGCCATCTGCGCCCGGATAAAGTCCTTGAAATGCTCCTTGGTGACGCCGGATTGCGCCATCGCGCCGTCAAGCTGCTTGAGCGGCATCTTGTTGCTGGTGGCGAAACGCTGATAAGCGGCATCGACCTGCTCGTCGCTGATGCGGATGCCGAGCCGCCGGGCTTCGGCCAGGCGCAGCGTCTGGTCGATCATTTCCTGGCCGGCATCGCCCTTTCTGTGCTGCAGGCGCAGGAAAGCGGCCCGATGCTGGATGTCGCCGGTGGTGATCGGTATATTGTTGACGACGTATTTGATCTCGGTGGCGAAAACTGGCCGCGTCACCGCGGTGGTCGAGAACGCCACCAGCAGCGCGAACCCTGCCGAAAAGAGGTATTTCCTCATCGAAAGCATCCCAATTCCATCCCGATTCAGCCGAACCTATCCCAGTTCAGGCCGTCAAAATTCGTGCCTGCTCTATGCGGCGAAACAATGTCGTCCGCCAGCCGCCCCGTTGCCGACCGCTGCCCGTTATTGGATGGTGTCGATGGAGCGTTGCGACGAGCCGAAATCGCCGAGCGTGCGGAACGACAGGTTGAAGCCGACGTTCTGCGATACTTCCTTGGTGTTCAGGTCACGTCTTTCCGAAAACGTCATCAAATAGGTAAAGCACGAATCACTATAGGCAAAGCCGACCCCGTCCTTGACCAGAACGCTCTGCTCCAGATCATATGTGCCGGTGCCAAAGACGCGCCAATTCTCGGCAAGATGTGTCGAGGCGCCGAGCGTAACCTCATGGCGATCGGTTGAGAAGCCATAGAGTGGCTGCGCCTGGATGAAGGCGTATTTGGCGCTCAGCGATACCGGCAGGCCTGAAAAGGCGGCCTTTACCTCAGCGCGGCGGATCTCGAAGCTTTGCTCGTCGAAACGGCCGCTGACCGAGCCGGAAAACCCGCTGGGGCTGTTGAAGCCGACAAGGCCGACATAGTCGGAGGTTGCAGTTTCAAGGCCTGAATAGGCGCCGACATTGACCAGGTCCGGCGTGCCGAACGAGTTCTGGCCGCCCAGCTGGTAGGATTGGCCGAACACCGCATTGGTGCCCCAGCCATTGTCATATGCGCCGGAATAGCGCAGCCCGACATTGGCGCGTGTGCCGCCTTCCATGCGGTCATAGCCCGAGAATTTGTCGCGCTCGAACAGCGTCGTGGCGTCGAAGACGAAGCTCTGGGCGTCCTCGTTGGGGACCGCCAGCCCGCCGACATATTGCTCGTTCGGACGCATGAATACCTGCGCCATCGGTTCGAAGACATGGCTGGAACTGGTCATCGAAAACAGCACCGGCCAGCGCATCTCAAGGCCGGCGGTCGCCATGTAGCGGGCAAGCGATGAACGCATATCGTCCTCGACGCCGAGATTGGTCGCCATCTGGTTGACGGCGTCGAGCGAGGCCGAGGAGGCGTTAACGTAGCCGGCGTCGCCGCGCAGCGCCAGGAGCGGTGTCAGCAGCAGCCCGCCATCGGTGGTGAAGGTGCGCTTCCATTCGGCTTCCGCGGTAAGGCGCCCGGATTGACCGTCGATGCCGCGGACGTTGTTGACGGACGAAGGGATGCCCGAATTTGCAAGAGCCGTATCGAGCCTGTCGCGGTCAATGACCCGCGCGTTGACGTCGAACGACAGCTGCCCGCCGGCCACCGGCATGTCGGGGATATAGGCGTAGTCGAGCGAGGGCAGCACCCAGGGCTGCTTGGCGGCGCGTGCAGTCGGATCGCTGGCGAGCGTGTCTTCCTGAACCTCAAAGTGCATGGCGCGCACGTCGAAGTAATTGCGATCGTTGAGCCCCGTCAGATACACGTCGGAGCGGTGCACGCTATCGTTGAAGCCATCGATGTCGTAGGTGCGCGAGAAATTCTTATCGCTCTGCAGCAGGATGTCCCAGCCGAAGTCCCAGCGCGGGTTGATGGCGAACTGGCCCTGGGTGCCCATCATGCCGCGGAACCTGTTCGGGTCGCCTTCGGTACCCGAATTCACGTTGTGGCCATTGTCGTCGATGAAGGCGTCGGGATTCTCCTGCCGGATGCCCGCAATCTTCAGGCTGTACTGACCGTTGTTGAAGCGCTGCCTCCACTCGGCCTCACCGAGGAAACCTTGCTTGGTATAGCCGCTGCCAGTGACAGTGAGATCGTAGGTCGGCGAGAGCGCGAAATAATAGGGGACTTTAACACCGACGCCGAGATCGCTCTTGTAGGCGACGCCGGGGATCAGGAAGCCGCTCTTGCGCTTGACCGTTGGGTCGGCGATCTCGAAAGCCGGCAGATAGGCCAGCGGAAAGCCGAAGAACTCGAAATTCGAGTTCTCGAAGCGAACCGTCTTCTTCTCGCCGTTCCAGATGATCTTCCTGGCCTTGATACGCCAGGTCGGCGCTTTGTCGGGCTTGTCCTCGCACGGCTCGCAGGCGGTGTAGACGCCATTGTGGAACGTCGTCAGCACGCCGCCCATGCGCTCCGCGCTTTCGGCGGCGAAATACGCCTTGTCTATGGTCTCGACCCGCAGCGCGTTGACGAAGCCGTCGGCGAAATCGTCAGTGATGTCGGCATGTTGCGAATAGATTTTGGTGCCGTCGCTATTGACGAGTTCGACATTGCCGCTGGCGACGAGGCGTTTGGTGTTGCGGTTGTATTCGACCCGCTGGGCGACGAGACGGTTGCCGCCGTAGTCGATCTGGACGCCGCCGACAGCCGTCACGGTCTGCTTGTCGTTGTCGTAGACCAGCGTATCGGCTGCCAGCAGCATCTGCGTGCCGCTCGGAACCTTCGTTGCCAGCTCACTGACGTCCTGGGCAAAAGCCGAAGCAACCGGGGCGGCGCTGGCAAGCAGGCATGCCAAGGCGCTCGCCGCAGAGAGGCGTGCCAAACCGGCGTGCCTATGGCTGCGCAAAACCGCCTCCCTCACTAGCCGTCTTCCTTGTATAGCAGGAATGTCACCCCGAAGAACATAGCCACGACAACCGGGACCCAAGCCGCTACGGCCGTGGGTACGAATCCCGCTACGCCGAATGCCTTGACCAGCACCGAAACGACATAAAGCAGAAAGCCGGCCACGATGCCACCCAGAATCATCGTTGCCGACTGCCCCATCCTCGCAAATCGCATTGATACCGTTGCCGCAATCAGCGTCATCGCGACAAGCAGGAAGGGCAGCGCAATCAGGGAATTGAACTGCATGGCGAAGGCGTTTGCCTTGAGGCCGAAGGAGCGGGCCACTTCGATCTTGCCGGGCAGATCGTAGAAGGGAATGGTCTCAGGGCGCGCCAACCGCTCTTGCACGAATTCCGGCTTGAGATTGGTCGGCAGCCGGTCGCTGGGTAACGACTGGATGGTACCGTCCCGGAACACCTTGACGTCCTGCAATTCCCAGTAGCCGTCCCGCAAAAAGGCGCGCGCCGCATCCTTGCGCTCGATGATGTCGCCTTGCGGGCTGAAGCTGAAGAAGACCGCGTCGGCCATCTCCAGGCCTTGATTGAGAATGGCGCGCGCGCCGATGATGGTGTCGCCGGCGTTGGTTTTCTGCCTGATCCAGGGCGCAGCATCGGCCGAGACGCTGTTCGACTTGCCCGAACGGAGCTGGGTCTCGATCTCCTCGGACCAGGAATAGGCGTGCGCGGCTACCGGATTGATGACGCCGACCGACAAGGCCCCAAACAGCAGCGCCCCGATGCAGCACGGCAGCAGGAATTGCCATGCGGAAACCCCGGCGGAACGGGCAATGACCAATTCGTATTTGCGGTTGAGCGACACCAACGTCGCCATCGCCGAGAACAGGCCGACGAACGGCACCGTCTGCAGCATGATCATCGGCATCCTGAGCCCCGAAATGGCGAACGCAGTTGCGTAGGTGAAGCCCGGCACGCCGGTCGTGCGGCCGGAAAGCTCGGTGAAATCGATCAGGAACACCAGCGCCAAGAGGCCGATGAAGAACCAGATGGTGATCGTCACATAGCGAAAGAAGAAGTACCGACCCAGAGTCCAGCCCATCAGCCGGCTCCCTGTCCGGATGCGCCACGCCCGGCAAAACGGAGCTTGATGGCGCTCCAGCCCTCACTGAAGCGGCCGGCAAGATTGGTTATCCAATCGGCCCAGGCAACCGGCAGTTCCATGGTCCGGTTGGAAACAATGAACCAGATGGCGATCGCCGATGCCACGATCGGGACGCCGTAGACCATATAGGCATATTGCGGCACCTTGTCGGCCTTGCCGGCGGCAAAGAACCCGAGCCAGCGCACGAACAGCGCGATCGCGATTGCCGTGATCAGCGGGTGCACACGCGCCTCGCGATGCGAGCGTGCATCTCCGGCGACGGCGAGCGCGATCAGCGCGAAGACGAGCGAATAGGACCACTCGGAAAAACGCTGGTTGAGCTCGGCCAGGTACCTGTTCGGCTTTTGTTGGTACATCTTGTCGTTCGGACTGGGATTGAGCAGATACTGGGTCGTCCGGTCCTTCGGCAAAAGCAGGATGTCAGATGATGCCGACATGAAAGCGGACAAGTCGAAGGCGTAGGAGGTGAACCGGATCACCGAGAGGTCGCCGGTCATGGTTTTGCGATGGATGACGCCGTCATTCATCATCAGCACCTTCTCGTCGCCGCGTTCGATGATGCTGCCGGTCTTGGCGTAGTAGATGAGATTGACGCCTTCTTCGCGCGAATCGGCGACGAAGATGCCGCCGAGACGGTTGTCGGGAAGCCGTTCGCCAACCTGCAGGAACAGGCCGTCATCGATCTTGCGGAAGGTGCCTTCCTGGATGATCAACGACAACAGATCGGCACGCGATGACGCAATCAACTCGCGGTTCTTCTGGCGTGCGTAAGGGTCGACGCCATTGTCGACGGCGAAGGAAAAAACGCTGGCTGCAAGTGCCAGAAGCATGATCGGCCTGACGATGGTCCAGCGTGAAGCGCCGGCGGCATTGATGACGGCCAGCTCCGAATCAGAATTCATCACGCTGAGGATCTGGGCGACCGCGACCACCAGGGCGAACGGCACGACGATCGGAACGATCGTCGGGATGATCAGCGCTGCGACTTCGAAGAAGGTGAGGGCCGACTGACCGCTATCGGTGACGAGGTCGATGCGGGCGAGCACCTGAGTCGTCCAGACGATCGCCAGCGTCCAGACGAGCGCCAGCGCGAATACCGCGAAAGCACGGCGCATGATGTAACGTTCAACGACCTTCATGAAGGCTTTTCTCGGCGATTTCGAACGGCATCATGCCTTGGAACAAGGTAGTCGTCCGGCGCCGGCTGCACAACTGGCTCAGTTTGGCGGTTCGATCTGGGTTCTGTCCCGGATCGCAAAATCCGCTGGGCCGGAGTGTCGGCGGCAATGGATAAGAAAGGGCGAACATTGTTGGTTAACAACAGGTTGCGGCGGGAAGCGGGGCCGTGCCGCGACGAATCGTGGATGGTTCGATATCGCATATGGGAGCGATTTCGGCCAAAGTCTTGTCAAATGCGGCAAAACGACCAAATGTCGCGCCGGTCGCGACCGCCGCGGCGTGATAAGACGGGTCAGGATCTGTTGAGTCCCAGCATGGAAGCGGAAAAATTGCGCGGTCAAACCGGTCGGGAAACCGTCTTTGACGGCGCGATCGTGGTCGGCGCCGGCGCGGCCGGCCTTGCCGCCGCCCACGCCTTGATGAAGGCCGGCGTACCGACGCTCGTCCTGGAAAAGGAGAGCCGGCTTGCTGAACCCTGGCATCGGCGGCACCAGCGGCTGCACCTCAATACGCATCGCGATCTCTCGACGCTGCCCGGCATCGGCTATCCCGCAGGCACCCCGGCTTTTCCGCATAAATCGGCCGTCATTCGCCATCTGAACGATTTCAGCCAGGCGCATGGTCTGCCGGTCGCATTCGGCGTTGTCGTTGAAGAGATCACGTTCGATGGCGATCACTGGACCGTGCGGACGAACGCCGGACGTCGTCTGGCGCGTCATGTCGTCGTCGCCACCGGGCGCGACCGGCAGCCGTTTATTCCCGCGTGGAAAGGCATGAAGGATTTTGCAGGCCGGATTATCCATTCGGCCGATTTTGGCGAGGCGAAGGACTACGTCGGCAAAAGGGTGCTGGTCGTCGGAGCCGGCAATTCGGGGTTCGACGCACTCAACCATCTTGCGAATGCAGATGCCCAAAGCATCTGGCTGTCGGCCCGCAACGGCCCGTCGCTGCTGCCGAAACGCATCGGCAAGGTCGCCGTCCACAGGCTTTCACCGTTGATGGCGAGCTTGCCGGTGCGGCTGGCCGATGCGGTGATGGCGACAACCCAGCGCCTGGTTTTCGGCGACCTGACGAAATTTGGGCTTCCGCCGGCTCCTATAGGCGGTGCGAGCCGTCTGAGCGCCGACTACACCGCGATCGCAGCCGATGACGGCGCCGTCCGCGCCATAAAGGCAGGCACGATCGTGGTGGTGCCACCATTGCGGGAATTTACCCAAGACGGCATCGTATTGAATGACGGCAGGTCGATCACGCCCGATATCGTCATTGCGGCGACCGGCTATCGCACCGGTCTGGAGCAGATGTTCGGCAAGCTCGGCGTTCTCGACGGCAAGGGCGTTCCGCTTTTCAACGGCGGCGATGCCGATCCGAAATTGCCCGGTCTGTGGTTTACCGGCATGCGGCCGAGCATTCGCGGTTGTTTCGCTAACGCCCGCATTCAGGCCAGGGCGATAGCGGCGCGGATTGTCAAGCAGCGATGATGAGCCGGACTATGCCGACTGTTCCGCCCGCAATAGACACGCCTTGTTGAAAGGTGCTCGAACCGAAAGGTCAATGGTCATGACGCCAGTCAGCATTCGCTACATGGTCGATGATGTCGCCGCCTCGATCGACTTCTACTGTGGACATCTGGGCTTCGCTGTTGAACAGGACGCGCGACCGGCTTTTGCTTCCGTGACACGCGGCGCTTTACGGCTCCTTCTAAGCGGCCCCGGCAGTTCGGGTGCACGGGCGATGCCGGATGGCCGGCAGCCGGTGCCGGGAGGTTGGAATCGCATCCTGTTGGTGGTGCCGGACCTGAAAGAAGAGGTTGCGCGCCTCAAGAGTGCTGGACTTGTCTTTCGCAACGATATCATAACGGGCGTCGGCGGTTCCCAGACGCTGCTCGAAGATCCATCGGGCAATGTTATCGAGCTGTTTCAACCCGCCGCTCACTGACGAACGTTTCTCGCAATAATCCAACTCACTTCCCCGAAAGCAGGACATGATGAATTCGAGACCCTCGATCGCCTTTGCCAAATTCGCCGCGCCCAAAAAAGGCAGCGTTTTCGTTCTGGTGACCGACGAGGGCGGCCTCAGCGATGCCGCCAGGGCTTGCGATCCGGCAAAGACCCTCGAGCGGGCTTTTCCGGTCGCCGACTTCACCGGCAAATTCGCCAGCCTGGTCGAAGTGCTGGCACCGGAAGGGACATCGATCGAGCGGCTGGTGGCGGTCGGTGCCGGCAAGGGCTCCAATCTCGATGATTACGCCTGGCTGAAGCTCGGCGGCACGATTGCCGCATCCTTTCGCAAGGCAACCGAAGTGGCCGTCGTGCTCGATCTTCCCGGTGCGGTCGTCAGCGGCAGGCAAGCCGTTCAGCTTGCAGCGGGCATCCTGCTGCGCAGCTATTCCTTCGACAAATACAAGACCAAAAAGAACAATGGTGACGACAGGCGCGAGCCAAAAAAGCCGGTCAAGGTGACTATTCACACCGCCGATCCGGCAGCTGCAAAGAAGGCCTTCGCCGATGAAGCGGCGGTGATCGACGGCGTCTTGCTGGCGCGCGATTTGGTCAATGAACCGGCCAATGTTTTGGGACCGGTGGAATTCGCCGCCCGCATCGCCGAACTGGAGGCGCTCGGCGTCACGGTCGAGATCCTGGCCGAGAAGGAGATGAAGAAGCTCGGCATGGGTTCGCTGCTGGGCGTAGCGCAGGGTTCGCCGCGTGGCGCCCGCATCGCGGTCATGCGGTGGGACGGCGGCAAGGCCAAGGAAAGCCCGGTCGCCTTCGTCGGCAAGGGCGTCACCTTCGACACCGGCGGCAATTCGATCAAGCCGGCGTCCGGCATGGAGGACATGAAGGGCGACATGGGCGGCGCTGCTGCCGTCACCGGCCTGATGCACGCGCTGGCCGCGCGCAAGGCGAAGGTCAATGTCGTCGGCATTGTCGGGCTGGTTGAAAATGCCGTCGACGGCCACGCTCAGCGACCGGGCGACATTGTCACCTCGATGTCGGGTCAGACTATCGAAGTGCTCAATACCGACGCCGAGGGCCGCCTGGTACTGGCCGATGCGCTCTGGTACTGCAACGACCGCTTCCAGCCGAAATTCATGATCAATCTGGCGACGCTGACCGGCGCCATCATGGTCGCGCTCGGCCAGCATTATGCCGGCCTGTTCTCCAACAATGACGAGTTGGCGGACCGGCTGACGGCGGCCGGACAGGCGACGCAGGAGCGGGTGTGGCGCATGCCGCTCGGTGCCGAATACGACAAGCTGATCGATTCCAAGAATGCTGACATGAAGAACATCGGCGGTCGCCATGGCGGCGCCATTATCGCCGCGCAGTTCCTGCAGCGCTTCGTCAAGGACACGCCCTGGGCGCATCTCGACATCGCCGGCACGGCGATGGGCGCGCCTTCCAACGAGATCAACCAGTCATGGGCTTCCGGCTTCGGCGTCAGGCTGCTCGACCGGCTGGTGCGCGATCATTACGAGCAATGAGCGGCTGGGGCGGGACTCCGACAATGTAGACTGAACGCATGGCCGAGATTCTGTTTTATCACCTGACCGAATCGACGCTGGAGGATGCGTTGCCCGGCCTCCTGGAGCGCAGTATCGATCGCGGCTGGCGTGCCGTGGTGCAGACCGGCACCGAGGAACGGCGCGACGCGCTGGACCAGCATCTGTGGACTTTCCGGGACGATTCGTTCCTGGCCCACGCAACGGATCGCGAAGCCCATCCCGCCGAGCAGCCGGTGCTTCTGACCGTCGGCCCTGACAATCCGAACCAGGCGCAGATACGCTTCCTGGTCGATGGGGCGGTGCCGCCGGAGCTTGGCGGCTACCAGCGCGCCGTGTTCCTGTTCGACGGCCACGATGCAGCCCAGCTAGAGGCGGCACGCACGCACTGGAAGACAATGAAGGAGGCCGGCCACACCGTGACCTACTGGCAGCAAACGCCCGACCGGCGCTGGGAGCGCAAGGCTTAGAGAATTTGCAGCCAAGTGGAATCACCGGCGCCGCAAGAGTGCGACGACAAAAAGATGGACCGCCAGCTATTCAGAAGACCGGAGCAAGCCCGATGCCGCCCGATGAACGAACGCCAGGCATGCCGATAGATGCCGCACTTGTTCGCCGGCTGATTGCCGCGCAGTTCCCCAAATGGGCGGACCTGCCGGTAGAGACGGTCGAGCCTGGCGGCTGGGACAACCGCACGTTCCGGCTGGGCGACAGCATGTCGGTGCGGCTGCCGAGCGCTGCCGCCTATGTCGCCCAGGTCGAGAAGGAGCATCGCTGGCTGCCCCGCATGGCGCCTCACCTGCCTCTGCCGATACCCGTGCCGCTGGCCAAAGGCGCGCCCGGGGAAGGCTATCCATGGCCTTGGTCCGTCTATCGCTGGCTTGGCGGCAGACCGGCGGCTGGTGGACTGATTGCCGATCTTACCGAGTTCGCCCGTTCGCTGGCCGGCTTTCTGGTTGCGCTCTACCGGATCGACGCTGCCGATGGGCCACCGGCAGGGCAGCATAATTTCCACCGCGGTGGCCGGCTTTCGGTCTACGACGCCGAGACCCGAGCCGCGCTCTCGGCGCTCGGCGGCCGCATCGACAAGGCCGCCGCCGAGGCCGTGTGGGCGACGGCCCTTGCCTCGCGATGGCAACGGCCGCCGGTCTGGGTCCATGGCGACGTCGCCTCGGGCAATCTGCTCGTCGAAGATGGCAAGCTCTACGCGGTCGTCGATTTCGGTAGTTCGGCTATCGGCGATCCTGCCTGTGACCTGGTGATCGCGTGGACGGAATTTTACGGCGAGAGCCGTCAGGCGTTCCGCGACGCCATTGCCCTTGACGAGCACAGCTGGGCGCGCGCACGGGGCTGGGCGTTGTGGAAGGCGCTGATCGTCGCTTCGGGACATGACGGCAACCAGCGCGAGGCGGAAAAATCGTGGCGGGTCATCGATGAGGTGCTGGCGGATCACACAAACAGTCGAAGCGGGAAGGCTAATTCAGTCTGAACGCGTCCCGCTCTAATAACGAAAGCATCACTGCCCGCCCATCTCCTTCCTGAACGTATCGAAATCGACCTGCATGCCGTTGAAGATGGTGCTCCAATGGCGGGTCAGCGCTGAAACGGCGACCGCCTCCTGGATCTCCTCGTCGGTGGCGCCGGCGCGCTTGGCGTCCTGCGTGTCCGACCAGATACAGTAGTTGCACGGGATTTGCGCCGCCACCGCCAGCGAGATCAGCGACTTGACCTTCGGCGGCAGCGCCGTCTTGTCGCTGAGCTGGATGGCCTTGACCTCGGCCCATGCACCGGGCAGACCGACTTTCGGGAACTGCATTACGAAACTCGGTACGCCGCCCATGGTCGACTGGATGTCCTTGACGGTCGCGTCATACTCATCGGCATAAGAAGGAGCTGCAGCCAGGGTCAACACACAGGTGGCGGCGAGCAGGCAGGCGCGGCGAATGGAAGAATGCGTTGATGAAAGAGTACGATAGGCAGACATGACATTCTCCTCTGGCGTTTGTTGGCCTTACGGTGTAAGGTAACGTCGAAAATGAACTTTACATCGTAAGTTGTCAAGCGGCACCATGGACACATCGATCAAAAAAAAGCGACCGCGCGGCCGGCTGTCTCGCGAGATGATCGAGAATGCCGCTTTGAAGGTGATCGAGAGCGAGGGCCTCGCCGGGTTTTCGATGCGCAAGCTGGCGGCAGAACTCGGCTGCGAAGCCATGAGCATCTATCACCACTTTCCTTCGGTGGCGTATCTCTTCGAAGCCTTGGTGGATCGGCTGATCGGCTCCCTCGAAATGCCCGACGCGGACCTCCCTTGGCGACAAAGGTTACGCATTGCCGTGCAGGATTTCCGCCGCGTCGCGCGTGAGCACCCGGCCTTTGCCACGTTCCTTGTAACCTACCGGATGAATTCGCCGACCTGTCTCACTTGGCTGAACGGCATCCTTGGCCTGTTCGAGGCCGGCGGCTTCGGACCGCAACTGGGTGCGCGGCTGTTCCGCACCACCGGCTATTATCTGATGGGTGCCATCCTCGACGAGACTGCCGGCTATGCAAAGGGGCCTTCGGCCGTGACCATCGTCAGCGACGAGCAACTGGCGCAGGATTTTCCAAAAGTAGCTGCGGCCGGGCGTTATTTCGGCACCGCCGAATTCGACCGGACGTTTGATCTCGGCCTTGACATGCTCCTGGACGAAATGGAGCGCGCCCGCGACGGCACCATCGCGCCGAATACCGGGACTTGACCTCATGCGCTCCCTGTTCGCCCTGATACTGCTCATCGGTACCGGCATCGGCGTCGTCTATCCCTGGGCGATGACCAATTTCTCCGGCCGTGAGATCGGCACCTGGCGGGTTTACGACCAGGGCCGGTTCAAGCCGGTGACCGTGCCCCTGAGCGCACGCGACGGGCCGCTACGCCTGCTGGTCGACCTTACGGCAAGAGCCGAGCGCATCGTCTCGCAGCAGCGCACTGTGTTGACCCTCACTGCCGCCACCGGCGGCAGGACGGTGCTCGCCTCGACGCTGCAGTTCAATCACTCCGACAATCCGCGCCAGGTCAGCCCGCAACTGCCGGACAGGATCTTTCGCGACGAGGCTGGCCTGATCCCGACCGTTACCCCTGGTTCCTACATCTTCACCGTCGGTCCGGGCGACGCCGAAGGCATTCCGATGCGGGCCGTCGATCTCGTCCTGCGCTCGGGGGCCGGCGAGGTCGACCGCCGGGCGCGCCCGGTTGGTTTTTCCCTGATGGCGGCGGGCCTGGTCGGGCTGGTGCTGGCATTCCGTTTCGGCGGCCGTCGGCCGGAAAATCCGAACTCGCAGCCGCCACCGCCGCGCTGGGGCAGGGGCTCCAATTGAACTATCGTCATGCCTACCATGCCGGGAACTTCGCCGACGTCGTCAAGCATGTCGTGCTCAGCCGGCTGATTGAATATCTGAAACAGAAGGACAAGGCGTTTCGGGTCATCGACACCCATGCCGGGATCGGCCGTTACGATCTGTCCTCGACCGAAGCGCAAAAGACCGGCGAATGGCAAGGCGGCATCGGCCGGCTCGTCGATGCGGCCCTCGATGCGCCGGCGGCAGCACTGCTGGCGCCGTATCTTGAAGCCGTCCGCTCGCTCAATCCGGACGGCGGCATGAAAAAATACCCGGGTTCGCCGCTGATCGCCCGGCACCTGATGCGCAAGCAGGACCGGCTGTCGGCGGTCGAACTGCACCCTAAGGATGCCGCCAGGCTGAAGGCGCTGTTCGACGGCGACTTCCAGACCCGGGTGATCGAGCTCGACGGCTGGCTGGCCCTCGGCGCGCATCTGCCGCCAAAGGAAAAGCGCGGCCTCGTGCTCATCGATCCGCCTTTCGAGGAAGAGGGCGAGTTCGGTCGCTTGGTCGACGGGCTGCAAAGAGCCCATCGGCGCTGGCCAGGAGGGATTTACGCGCTGTGGTATCCGCTCAAGGACCGCAGGGCGGTCGCCGCCTTCCGCAAGGCGCTGAAGCAGACGGGCATTTCGAAGCTGCTCGACATCGGTTTTGAGATCAGGCCGGACGCCGTCGAGCCGAGCCTCGACGGCTGCGGCATGGTGGTGGTCAATCCGCCCTTCACGCTGGAAGGCGAGTTACGGACGCTGCTGCCGGCGCTGCACCGGCTGCTTGCACTTGAGCAGCCGTCGCATTGGACGCTGGATTGGCTGGCGGGAGAGTAGTTTGAGGGCGCGGCCCTGCCGTTCCGTCAGCGCAACCATCGTCACCACAACCACGGTCGCTACAACCGCTTGACCGCGCGTCAGCGAATCCGCACAGTGCGCGTAGTCGACCTTGAGAGGCTGCCATGACTCGCTTCGCCCAATCCGCCCTTGCCGCACTGCTCGCCTTTTGCACGCCGCTGGCTGCGCCTCTTGGCGTCACCCAGGCAGTCCAGGCGGCCGACCTTGCAATCTATACCGACGAGGATAGCGGCGTCTGCGGCGAGGCCTGGGTGCTGAACAAGATCACCGACCGCTTCTCCTATCAGGTGCATCACGTGCCGCATCTGCCGGATGTGCAGATCGTCGACTTCCAGCGCATCCACCAGCATCGCTATCTGCCGGCCGACGACACCTGGCCGATCGGCCGCCGTTATTGCGGCGCCACCGTCAGCCTCTCCGACGGCGGCGCTCGCACCATCTGGTACCTGATCGAAGAAGGCCAGGGCTTTGCCTCGATCGGCGACAATGTCGAATTCTGCGTCTCGGGCTTCGACCGCTGGATGGTCTACAACGGCCGCTGCCGCGTCCTGCGCTGACCAGCGCTTTCCGATCCCGACGGATTGTTGCGTCACTTAGGTGGTCGAGAAAAGGAACACCTGACGGCCATCAGGATCACGGACGATCACACGTCGGCCCATAGCCGTCGCCTTGACGTCCGCAATGATTCCAAAGCCGTTGGCCTTGGCGGCAGAAGCAGCTTCATCTGCGTTGGCGACTTCGAAGCCGATCATCGTTCCCGCTCCTTCCGGCGTCGTTGCTTCTGCCGGGTAGAGTTCGATCGCAAGCCCTTCACCTTGGAACGCGAAATGTATCGGACCGGAGCCATGCTGCTCTTGCCTGAAGACAATTCCAAAATTCGCGTAGAAAGCCGCGGCTGATCTGGGATCAGCCGAAAACCATGTGACAAATGCCAAGCTCGGCAAGGAGGACATTCATACCTCTCTGGTGTTGAGGGTCCAAGGTCGGACGAGGTTGCGAAAATCGGAGACTTCCATGCATGTCAACGCCAACCGACCACATCGATCATTTTGCGGGGGAAACAGCACCACATGGATTCGCTTGTTTATACTGTTACTCTCGGCGCGGTCGTTGCAGGCTTCGTCCAGGGGCTTTCCGGGTTCGCTTTCAGCCTGGTTGCCATGTCCATTTGGGTTTGGACCGTGGAGCCCCAGCTTGCTGCCGCCATGGCGGTCTTTGGGGCGCTCACCGGCCAGATCATCGCCGCCGTCACCGTCCGCCGGGGCTTCGACCTCAAGCTTCTGCTGCCATTCCTGATCGGGGGGATCATCGGGATTCCGGTCGGTGTCGCCATCCTGCCTTTGCTGGATGTGCAGTTGTTCAAGTTGGTCTTCGGAGCGCTGCTGGTCGTTTGGTGTCCCTTGATGCTCTTTGCGCCTCGCCTCCCTCCCATCACGGTCGGGGGTCCTGTTGCAGACGGTGCAATAGGTCTGGTCGGCGGCATCATGGGTGGACTTGGCGGCTTCACCGGCCCGGTTCCAACGCTGTGGTGCGTGCTGCGCCAATGGGAAAAGGACAGGCAGCGTATTGTCATCCAGAATTTCAACCTTGTGACCCTCTCCATGACGATGGCTGCCTATCTTGCGGCCGGAAAGATCAAGCTCGAAATGCTGCCGATGTTTGCCCTCGTCGCGCCGGCGATGTTGATACCGACACTCCTTGGCGCGAGACTCTACATCGGCGTTAGCGAGGCGACTTTTCGAACGATCGTCCTCACACTCTTGGCCGCATCAGGTGGGGCATTGTTGGTATCGTCCTTGCCGCGCCTCATAAGCCGGGTTTGAACGACACACAGAAATCGCGACTTCCGCCGTGCCATGCGTTATCGACCGATGCGGCCTGCTCCCGATAGGTAGGCGCAGATCAGTTCGACGAGTTGCTTTTGCAGCTCCGGCACGGCGAGCATGTTCCGGCGTGCCGCGTTATGGATCACACCTTCGATCGCTGACGACAGCACGCGCGCAACTGCCTCCGTGTCGGCGCCTTTCCTTGGTTTGCGATAAGTGGCGACAGCAGTCGCATAGTGATTGAGGTATTGTGCCTGGAACGAAGCATGGGCGGCCCTGGAGCCGCGATCGCCCGGCGCCTCGTCGAGCAGCACCTGATGTAGTGTCGGGTGAATGCTGTGCGCGGCGATCATGCCGCGCACCAGCTCCTGCGCGAATTTCCTGAGCGGCTTTTGGTCTTCCGCCGAATCGCGAATGACCGACAGCACATGATCGAAGTGACGGCGCCGGACGGCAGCGAGCAGGGAAAGCTTGTCGGGAAAATACTGGTAGAGCGTGCCGATGCTTACACCTGCTGTCTCGGCAATCTTGTTGGTGGTGAAGCCGGCCCACCCCAGCCCGCTCAGAACATGAGCCGCCGCCTCTATGATCGCCTCGACGGTTGCCCTGGAACGCGCCTGGCGCGGCTGTTTGCGCATGCGCGGATGCGGTTTTGCAATGCGAGTAGACACGTTCGCCCATTCTCCTGAAAATATAAACAACATACTCGCATTTCCGGAAAAGGACACCGACCATGAATGCGCTCGCTCTGCTTCGCAGCCTGTTTGCCTATCAGGTCTGGGCCAATGAGGAACTGCTGGAAAAGCTCGCGAATCTCGACCCGCATGTTCACGGCAAGGAACGGCAGGCCGTGATACGGCTCGTCGATCACAGCCATGTGGTGTCGCGGATATTCTCGGCGCACCTGGTTGACGCAAGCCATGGCTACTCCGCCGACACCACCGAGGACACGCCGGCGTTCGACGAACTTCGCGCCGCAGTCGCAGCGACCGATCGCTGGTATCTCGATTATCTCGAAACCGTCTCGTCGCGGCAGCTGTCCGAGCCCGTCGCATTCGTGTTCACCGACGGGGATAAGGCATTGATGTCGCGACAGGAAATGCTGACCCACGTCGTACTGCACGGCGGCTATCATCGCGGTGAAGCGGGGCGCATCCTGGCGCAGATTTCGGTCATGCCGCCATGGGATACCTTCGCCGTCCATCTCCACAGGGCCGAGCCTTCGCGCCGGCTGCAGATAAGCCGTGAGCCGCTCGGCGCCTGAACGGCCAAGCGCTTTCGATCACGCGGTCGCCTCGACCGGATCTATCGAACGATATCCTGTCCTTCAGAAATGCGAGCTGTCTGCTTACTTTCATCGCGTCGTGCAAGATAGTGCAGCGGCGTGCTCGTCGCGTTGCTTCCTACTTACCTGTAGTTTATCGTTTCGAACAAGACGAGGCGGGCGACCGCCTTCGCTCTTGACAATGTTCGCGCTGAGCGTCGGACGTTGAAGCGCAAAGCTGGTCGAAAAGGTCCTGAGCTTGACGAGAAGACCGGTCGAGATAGAACGACCAGAATTTCTGTCGCAGAACTTCGCTGCGGGACACAAAGATTCGCAGCCGGTTTTTGCGCGGGTAAAATGGTCGCGCGCTCGCCGTAACCGAAACTTAAGCTGCAAAAATCATTCTAATGCTTCGCTGGCTAGCAAGCCGCGAGTCAGATATGCAATGCGCGCCGGGTCAATAACGGCCGTCGGCACAACGGAAGGGGCATGATATGGCTAAGCAGTCATCCAAAGCGCCGGCATCCAAGGCACCGGCAAAGTCACCGGCAAAGAAAGCACCGGCAAAAGCAGCCGCGGCAAAGGCCGCAACTGCTGTGAAGAAAGCAGCACCCGCGGCCAAAGCGAAGGCCGCTGCGCCTAAGGCAAAAGCAGCGCCGGCCAAAAAGCCGGCCGCCAAGGCCGCGGCAAAACCGGCCGTGAAGAAAGCAGCACCTGCCAAGGCAAAAGCAGCACCGGCCAAGGCCAAGGCTGCACCGGCCAAGAAGCCGGCTGCAAAGGCCGTGGCGAAGCCCGCTGCGAAGAAGGCAGCACCGGCAAAGGCCGCCGCTGCGAAATCTTCCGCAGCAGTGAAGAAAGCAGCGCCCGCGGCCAAGCCGAAGGCAGCGCCCGCAAAGGCGAAGGCCAAGAAGTAGTCGCCGTTCTCCGATCGCCGGGGACAGTACTCAAGACAGCCATGGCGGGATGCCTAATAGGCGCCTCGCTTGCTGGCTGACGGTCGGGCAGGACGAGAAAGAGGCGGGAGGAAGACATCTTTTCGCAGCTCCCAGGACTTCGCCGTGCGGCGAAGTCCGGTGGGATTTTCGTGGCTGCCAAAACCAAACCTTCGGTGCAAGGCCTAGTTGGTAGTTGCTCGGATCTGGATTGTCCGACGCGCTCGCGTCTGCCGACGCACCTCCGATTCATCGCATCCGAACGCGAGACAATGGTTGTACGCTGGCGGCGCGGTTTTCCGCCTCTGGCCGTTGATGAACCCTGCATGATCGGTCAACGGTGCCCATGCACGAGCCCCTGTCGGAATCGATTTTCGATGAGGGTCATGCACGAAGTCACAATGCTACCGCTTCCTTTGCGCGTCCAATGGGGCATATGGAGCTGTAGCCGGCAAACAGGAATCGACAATGCCCAGACTGCTCTACGCGTCTACTTCTCCCTACAGTTCCAAGGTGCGCATGGCAGCACTTCATGCCGGCATCGCGGTCGATCTCGTGCCGATAAAGACCGAGGAAAGACCGGCCGCGCTGATCGGCGCCAATCCGCTCGGCAAGATCCCGGTGCTGGTGCTCGACGACGGCCGCTCGGTCCATGACAGTCGCGCCATCACCCAGCATCTCAACCGGATGTCGAAGAACGCATTGTTTCCGCGCAATCCCGACAAGCGCCTCGAGGCGGAGGTGCTGGAGGCATTGGCCGACGGCATCTGCGACTGCGCGCTGTCGATGGTCTACGAGCGGCGCACACGGCCGGAAGAGATGGTCTACCAGCCTTGGCTCGAGCGCCAGTGGACGAAGATTTCGGACGCGCTCGATCTGCTCAACGCAAACCCGCCGAAGCTGCCGAAGAAAATCACCCTCGGCCAGATCGCATTGCGCGCCTGCCTCGGCTATCTCTCGCTGCGCTTCGCTGGAAAATGGGAAAAGGGCCGCGGCCGGCTGACGCGCTGGGCGGCACGCTTCGACGAGAAATTCCCGGAGCTGAAGCCCGCCATCCCGGCTTGAGGGCGGGCGGCCTCAACCGGTGCCACAAAAAAAGCCGGGCGCGAGGCCCGGCTTTTTCGTGTCGTGGCTTGGACGACTTAGAACTTCATACCGACGCCGAAAGTGACGCGATTGTCGGTCGACTTGACCTTGCCGATACCGTCGAAGTCCTTCCTGCCGAAGTCCGTGTAACGATACTCGACACGGCCGAACACATTGTCGGTGATCTTGATGTCGGTACCGACGCCGGCTGTCCAGCCAAACTGCGTGTTGGTATCGCTTACGCCGGCAGCTTCAATCTTCTGGTTCTTCAGCGCGCCACCGGCGGTGCCGTAGAGCAGGATGTCCGGGGTGACAGCGTAGCCGAGGCGGGCACGCAGCGAGCCCTCGAAGCCACCCTTGGCCTCGATGCCGGCATCGTCGCCCTTGACGCCGTTGTAGCCGATATCGGCTTCGGCACCGTAGACGAAGTTCTCCTGCTGCCAGTTATAGCCGCCGAAGACGCCGCCGACAAAACCCTTGGTGTCGACGTCGACGCCAATGTCTTTGGCTTTGGCGTGGCCAGCGAAGCCGTAGCCGACGCTCACACCGGCATAGGGACCGGCCCAGGATGCGACCGGAAGTTCTGCGATCGGGGCAGGTGCCGGCGGCTCTTCCTGAACCACGTCCGCGGCATAGGCGGTTCCGCCGAGGGCGAACAGCCCAAACGCCACCGCGAGCGGTCGCGCAAATTTAAGATTGGCTTGCATTGTTCTTTACTCCTTAAGCCACAGGACACAGGCTTGTTGTTTATGAGCGCCCTCAACCCGTCCGGGGGATGAAACGGATCCGGCGTTCAACGGTTCCAAATGTCGTGTCGAAATGCGGCTGAAGCGAACCTGAACTTGGGTCATTCCCTGGCACGAATGAGGCAGAACCTTGACGTTGCATCTTCGCAACAGCGAATGTCAGCAGGTTCGCCGTGCTGCACTGCACACGGCTTGGTGTAAGGGCTCCAGAGCCCTATATTGCGGGCGGGCTGGCCCGAATTCCGGTCGAGCCAAAACGCCCACCGGGCACTTTGCCACAATCCTGCCCCAGGTGGAAATGGGATTTAACGCTTGGCGGGCCATAATTTGCCGGCGCGATCCCGGCAGGCCGGAATCGGCATCGGATTAAGGATTGACAGATGAGCAAGGTCGCCGCGACGGCACTGGTGACGGGCGGTGCGAAACGGATCGGCAGGGCGATCGTCGAAGATCTTGCCGCGCATGGTTTTGCCGTCGCCATTCACTGCAATCGCTCGCTGCCCGAGGCGGAGGCACTGGCGGCCGAGATCAACAGTGGTCATTTTGGTCGACATGGCCGGGCCGCAGTGATTGCTGCCGACCTGACCGAGATGGACGCCGTCAGCAACCTGGTCGGTCGCGCGGCGGCGGCGCTCGGGCCGGTGTCGCTGCTGGTCAACAACGCCTCGCTGTTCGAGCACGACAGCGTTGAGGATTTCGACTGGCCGGCCTGGGATCGCCATTTCGCCATGCACGTCAAGGCGCCGGCGCTGTTGGCACAGACTTTCGCCCGGGCCTTGCCGCAGAACAGTGAGGGGCTGATCGTCAACATGATCGATCAGCGCGTCTGGCGGCCGACGCCGCGTTATTTCTCCTATGCGCTGTCGAAGTCGACGTTGTGGGCGGCGACCGAGATGATGGCGCAGGCGCTGGGTCCCCGCATCCGTGTCAACGCCATTGGTCCTGGCCCGACCTTGAAGAACACGCGCCAGCACGACAGCGATTTCGATGCTCAGATTGCCGGGCTGATCCTGAAACGCGGCCCGGAATTGCCGGAATTCGGTGCCACTATCCGTTATCTCTGGGCGGCACGCTCGGTCACCGGCCAGATGATCGCGCTTGACGGCGGCCAGCATCTTGCATGGCAGACGCCCGATGTGACAGGCATGACGGAATGAGCCCCATGGACCAGAAACAAAAAACGCGCGGTGGCGCCGACGACCTGCCGCCCGAAATCGACCTCGAGGACGAGGCGGCCGAGGAGGTCGTCGAGCCTGCAGCCAGCGGTCCGGACGTTACCTTCACCGCCATCGACTGGACCCCGCATGCCGGCGACGCCGACGGTATGGTCGGCGCCGAGGTGATCCAGACGCTGGTAAAGCGGCTGCCCAATGCGCCCGGCGTCTACCGCATGATGAATGCCGCCGGCGACGTGCTCTATGTCGGCAAGGCACGCAGCCTGAAGAAGCGGGTCACCAGCTACGCGCAAGGCCGGTTCCACACCAGCCGTATCGGCCGCATGGTGCGCGAGACATCGACGATGGAGTTCGTCGTCACCCGCACCGAGATCGAAGCGCTGCTGCTTGAAGCCAACCTCATCAAGCGCTTGCGGCCACGCTTCAACGTGCTGATGCGCGACGACAAGTCGTTCCCCTATATCCTGTTGACCGGCGACCATGTCTCGCCCGGTATTTACAAGCACCGCGGCGCGCGCTCGCGCAAGGGCGACTATTTCGGCCCCTTCGCCTCGGCCGGCGCAGTTGGCCGTACCATCAACTCGCTGCAGCGCGCCTTCCTGCTCAGGAGCTGCACCGACTCCTTCTACGAGAACCGCACCCGGCCTTGCCTTTTGTTCCAGATCAAGCGCTGCGCCGGCCCGTGCACCGGCGAAATCTCGCACGGCGACTATGCAAGGCTTGTCGCCGAGGCGAAGGATTTTCTCTCCGGCCGCAGCCAGAAGGTGAAGACGGAGATCTCCGCCGCCATGCAGCAGGCTTCGGAGAACCTCGATTTCGAACGCGCCGCCATCTACCGCGATCGGCTGGCGGCGCTGTCGCATGTGCAGAGCCATCAAGGCATCAATCCGCAGACCGTCGACGAGGCCGATGTCTTCGCCATCCATCAGGAGGGCGGCCAGGTCTGCATCCAGGTGTTCTTCTTCCGCACCGGCCAGAACTGGGGCAACCGCGCCTATTTTCCCAAGGCCGATCCGGCGCTCGAAGCCGGCGAGGTGCTGGGATCGTTCCTGGCGCAGTTCTACGACGACAAGCCGACGCCGCGCACCATCCTGTTGTCGCATGGCGTCGAGGATCAGGAATTGCTGGCGGAGGCCCTCTCCACCCGCACCGGCCGCAAGGTGTCGATCTCCGTGCCGCAGCGCGGCGAGAAGAAGGACCTGACCGACAACGCGCTGCAGAACGCGCGCGAGGCGCTCGGCCGGCGGCTCGCCGAAACCTCGACCCAGGCGCGGCTGCTCACTGGCTTTGCCGAGACCTTCGGCCTGGAAAAGCCGCCGGTGCGCATCGAGGTCTATGACAACTCGCACATCATGGGCACCAACGCCGTCGGCGCCATGGTCGTCGCCGGGCCGGAAGGTTTTGTGAAGAACCAGTATCGAAAGTTCAACATCCGCTCGACCGAGATCACGCCGGGCGACGATTTCGGCATGATGCGCGAGGTGATGCAGCGGCGCTTCTCGCGGCTGTTGAAGGAACATGGTGACGCCCCGCAAACCGAGGGCGCGGACGAGGCGAGCCCTACCGAACCGGGCGACGATATCGAGGACGCGGGCGCCTTCCCCGCCTGGCCCGACGTCATCCTCATCGACGGCGGCCAGGGCCAGATGACGGCGGTGCGCAAGATTCTCGCCGATCTCGGCATCGAGGACCGCGTCGTGGCCATCGGCATCGCCAAAGGTCAGGACCGCGATGCCGGCCGCGAACGCTTCTTCGTCAAGGGCAAGGCCCCATTCTCGCTGCCCGTTCGCGATCCGGTGCTCTATTTCGTCCAGCGGCTGCGCGACGAGGTCCATCGCTTCGCCATCGGTTCGCACCGCGCCCGCCGCAAGAAGGAGATGGTCAAGAGCCCGCTCGACGAGATCAGCGGCATCGGCCCCGGCCGCAAGCGCGCGCTGCTGATGCATTTCGGTACGGCCAAGGCGGTCAGCCGTGCCGCCGTCGAGGACCTGGTCAAGGTCGACGGCATTTCGGAGCAGGTGGCGAAATTGGTCTACAATCATTTTCACGAGAGCTAAGACCTATTGCCGATATTTCGGCTGGCTAATCGATTCTGGCCTGTTGACCCCCCACATTCGCTTCTGATTTGACTAAGCAGGCAGAAAGAGTTCCCAAAACATGTCCCAGCGCGCGTTCAACCTGCCCAACATGCTCACCTACGCCCGCATCCTGGCGGTGCCGCTGGTGGTGCTGTGCTTCTTCCTGGAAGGCCATCTGAAATCGAGCGACTTCGCGCGCTGGTCGGCGCTCATCATTTTCCTGCTCGCCTCGATCACCGATTACTTCGACGGCTATCTGGCGCGCGCCTGGCAGCAGACCTCCAACATCGGCAAGATGCTCGACCCGATCGCCGACAAGCTGCTGGTCGCCACTTGCCTGCTGCTGCTTGCCGCCGACACCGACCGCCATGCCGGCATCGCCGGCTGGTCGCTATGGGCGGCGATCATCATCCTGTGCCGCGAGATCCTGGTCTCGGGCCTGCGCGAATATCTGGCGGCCTTGAAGGTCTCGGTGCCGGTGACGCAGCTCGCCAAATGGAAGACCACCATCCAGATGATCGCCATCGCCTTCCTGCTTGCAGGTCCCGCCGGCGACAAGATCTTCCCGCTGACCACCCAGACCGGGCTGGTGCTGCTGTGGATCGCAGCCCTGGTGACGCTCTACACCGGCTACGACTATTTCCGCGCGGGCCTCAAGCACATCATGGATGAATAGAATGTCGACGAAGCTCATCTATTTCGCCTGGGTGCGCGAGCGGATCGGCAGACCGGAGGAAGAGGTCGAACTGCCGGCCGGCATCGAAACGGTCGCCGACCTGTTGCGCTGGCTGAAATCGCGCGGCGAGGAGTACGAGAACGCGCTGCAATATCCTGACGTGATCCGCGTCGCCATCAACCAGGAACATGTCGAGCACCGCGAGAAGATTGCCGGCGCGCGCGAGATCGCGCTGTTCCCGCCGATGACCGGTGGCTGAACCATGTCCGCGGTGGTGCCCGTCGTGCGCATCCAGGCTGAGGATTTCGACGTCGCCGCCGAGATCGCCAGGCTGACCAAGGGTCGCAGCGACATCGGCGCTGTGGTGACCTTCTCCGGCGTTTGCCGCGACGAGCAAGGCAGGCTCTCCGCGCTCGAGCTCGAACATTATCCCGGCATGGCCGAAGCCGAGATTTCCCGCATCGCCGGCGAGGCAATCGAGCGCTGGCCGCTGCAGGGGCTCACCGTCATCCATCGCCACGGCAAGATCGCGCCGGGCGAAAACATCGTGCTGGTGGTGTCCGCTTCCGCCCACCGGCAGGCGGCGTTCGAGGCCGCGAATTTCCTGATGGACTATTTGAAATCACGGGCGCCGTTCTGGAAAAAGGAACACCATAGCGACGGTTCCGAGGGCGGCTGGGTCGACGCCAAGGAGGCCGACGACAAGGCGGTGGGGCGCTGGAAGCAGCCGCCGTCCAAATAAAATCCCTGGACAGCCATGCCCATACCCCGACAGCCATTCATTGACCGTAATCCTGCGAAACCCTTTGCCGGAAGGGGAGCAGGATCATGCTGGACAGGATCGCCGAGTTCTTCATCTTCGGACTGGTGCCGCTGGCCGTCGGCATCCTGGCCGTCCCGGATCGTTCCGCGGCTGCCGAAAAGACCCTCAAGGGCGAGGTGATGTATCGCGAGCGCATCGCGCTGCCGCCCAATGCCGTGCTTTCCGTGCAGCTTGCCGACGTGTCGCTGGCCGACGCGCCGGCCGCAATCATCGGTGAGCGCAAGGTGGTGCCGGCCGGCCAGGTGCCGATCAAGTTCGAGATCAGCTTCGATCCGCAGGTGATCCGGCCTGATATGACCTACGCGCTGCAGGCGCGCATCACTGTCGACGACCGGCTGCTGTTCGTCACAGATGCGCGCCACCAGGTCGACCCGCTCAGCGACGCGCCACAGACCATCATGCTGAAAATGGCGGCGCCAAGCGATGCGCCGGCGGCAGCCTCGGTGTTCGGCCAAAGCTGGCTGGTCGAATATATCGACGGTGTCGGCGTGATTGCCGAGCCGCGGGCGACATTCCGCATCAGCGAAGCCGGCAAGGCCGGCGGCAAAGGCCCTTGCAACGTCTATTTCGCCACCGCCAGGGTAGACGGCTCGACGATCGCCATCAGCGACATCGGCTCGACCTTCAAGGCCTGTGCGCCTCAGGTTATGGCCGAGGAAAAGGCGCTGTTCGAGGCGCTGGCCAAAGCGACATCCTACCACGTCGACGCCGGCAAGCTTGTCATCATTGACAGCGGCGGCCGCGACATTCTGCGCTTCAACGCCGCGGGCTAGCGCATCACCCAAGCCGATTACTCTCTGCGGCAGCTGCATGCCGATCACGTTGTGTTTCAGCGGGAATAGGCCGGGCAGGGGGCGCGTTAGTTCTTCATAAATGGCGGGTAAGGCAAAAGGGACGTTTGTCCCTTCGTTGAAGCCGCCAGAATGGCTGCGGCTCGTTCTGGCCTTAACTCAAAGGAGTCCAGACATGAAAACGCACACGCTTATCCTTGCCGCCACCGGTGCATCGCTCCTTGCCTTTACCGGCCTTGCCAAGGCGGACGACCATCTCGTCAATGCTCTTGACCACGGTCTCAAAGCGGACAGCCAACCGTTCCAGACCAACAAGGCCGGCCATAGCGGCGATCTCGCACCGGGGCAGGGCAGCCCGTTTTCAGGTGAAGAGACCAAGACCCCGTCCACCGACACGGAAGCGGCGAACGAACATGCGAACGTGAAGGAACGCGAGGCGAAATAGACTGGCAGAACCCGCCGCTAGGGGGCGGCGGGCGACATGTATCGGGCGACGATGCCGCATTTCATGCGATATTTCTCAATTCGTCGCGAGTTTGAATACCGCGCCATAGTGATAGGGCGGCACATCAACCAGCTCGGCGAGCTTGAACCCGCTCGCTTCCACCGACGCGGTGGTCTGTTCGGGTGACAGCCTGAGCTCGGTCTTTGGCCCGCGCGGCTCGCCCAGGACCGTGGTCTGCTCGCGCGGATACTGGTGCCAGTTGACGATGGCAAAACGACCGGCAGGGCCAAGCGTCGCGCGCACGGCGCGGGCAAGCCGCGGCCGATCCGGAACGCCGTGGAAAGCGTTGGCGATAAAGACGAAGTCGACGGTTTGAGGCACCAGCCTGGCAAGTTCATAGGCGTCGCCCGCCAAAAACTCGCAATTGCTCGCGCCTCCTTCGGCCAGCCGCAGCCTGGCGACTTCGAGCAGATCGGCATCAATGTCGATAGCGATCACATGACGGGCGACCCTGGCGATTGGCAGCGTGAACCAGCCGTCGCCGCAGCAGAGATCGACCACGTCCGTGCCGGGCTTCATGCCGACCGCCGCCAGGACACTGGCAGGCTCGGGCCACAGCGCTTCCCACCAGCCGCCGGTTGGCATTTCGGTGCCTTGGAAGAAACCGGGAATGGTGCTGGTCATGGCCTGGTCGGCTCCATTGTCGGGACCGCGTTTGATCCGCCCCTCCGAGCTTAACGCACCCGTGACCCGTCGAGGAGCCTGAAGCTGAAAATGTCGGCTACTGCATGTCGCGCAAAACTGTGCAGCGGTTTTGCGATAACGACATGCATCAAGACAAGAAACCTAAAGCGCGTCGCAGGAGGCCGGTCGAACGCGACGCGCTTTAGCAAAAAAGGCCGGCGTTGCGCCGGCCTCTTTGATGGGGTTCGGGATGCCGGCTCAGCCGACGATCTCGGTGTCCGAGAACCAGTATTTGATCTCCTGGGCGGCGGTTTCGGGCGCATCGGAACCATGCACGGAATTCTCGCCGATCGACAGCGCGTGCAGCTTGCGGATGGTGCCTTCGGCGGCGCTTGCCGGATTGGTGGCGCCCATCACTTCGCGGTTCTTGGCAATGGCGTTCTCGCCTTCCAGTACTTGCACGACTGTCGGGCCCGACGACATGGATTCGACCAGCTCGCCGAAGAACGGACGCTCCTTGTGGACGGCATAGAAACCTTCCGCCTCGCGGCGGCTCATCCACACCCGGCGCGAAGCGACGACGCGCAGGCCGGCATCTTCCAGTATCTTGGTGATAGCGCCGGTGAGGTTGCGACGGGTCGCGTCCGGCTTGATCATGGAAAAAGTGCGTTCGAGCGCCATGGGATCGTCCTTGTGATGGAGAGTGGAATTGAGGGTGGCGGGCTCTATACAAGCCGCCCGCCGGCTTGCCAAGGGGAGGCCGGTGCAGCGCGCATTTCTGCGCTGGGGCGGCGGACTTTCAAGTCGAACCATGCCGCCGCTCATCTTTTTGTTGAGCATCGGATTTTCCGACAACCGGTACCCACTTTGGATCCGACCGACTGGGCTATAGCGCGTCGTCGTCAGCCTGACCCAACGTCGTCATAACTGCATCTCGATCGTCAGGTTGGCCGTGTCGCCAGCCCCGAGGCCTTCGCGAACCCGCACCGCGGTCTTGATCGGCAAGAGCAGGCTGCCGGATTTCTTGTCGGGAAACAGCGATGTCCGCCATCTGGTCTGGCCGACGACGGCTTCCACGCCAAGCGAGCCCCAGGGCCTTGCCATCCCCACCATCGCCGTCTTGATCCGGGCCCCACACTCCGGCGGCAGCGTCACGAAATGCCAGCCGCCCTTGCCCGGATAGACCCAGATCTCGGCCTGCATGTCGTAGCGAAACATTCTATGCCCTTCCTCAGGTCAAGCCCGTCACGACTGGCCTTGCCACGGTCTCTTGTTGGCGATGCTGACGATCGGCGAAACCATCCGTGACGTCCACAGCCCTGCAGGGAGGAGTCATTCTTCCCCGCGCCATTCCACTACCGCCTTGTCACGATAGACGGCCGCCGCGTTTCCCAGCCTTCCCGTTCCAGTTCCGGCACGCTGTGGTTCTCGCTGGGGTAGCCGATGCAGAAGTAACCGATCAGCGTCCACTCCGGCGCCACATCCAGGATCGTCGCCATCTCGGCCGGATCGAGGATCGAGACCCAGCCCATGCCTATTCCTTCGGCGCGCGCCGCCAGCCACATCGTATGGACCGCCATGACAGCCGAATAGTCTATGGTGGCTGGCATGGTCTGGCGGCCGAGCCCATGCCCTTGCTCGGTTGCGCGGTCGGCGAAAACCGCAAGCTGGCAGGGCGCCTCATTCAGGCCGGCAAGCTTTAGGCGCGAATACAGGGCGGCGCGTTCACCGCAAAAGCTTTGGAGTGCCTCCGCGTTGCAGCGCTCGAAGCAGGCCCTGACGGCGGCGCGGCATGCTTCGCTCTCGGCGACGACGAAGCGCCAGGGCTGGCTCAGCCCGACGGACGGCGCGGCGCTGGCAAGCTCCAGTAGCCGCTCCAGCGCTCCATCGGGGAGCGGCGTCGGCTTAAATCGCCTGACGTCGCGCCGCCACAGGAAAAGGTTAGCGAGCGCAGCGCGAAAATCGGCCGGGAACTCTGGGTTTGCGGTCATGGCGCGCTGCCTTTGTTGTGATTGCCCGGTTCGCCGGATGTTCGTCTTGTTTGCTTCGATCCAGGCGCTGATGAGGCGCTTCGAGCGACACTTCGTCTACCCGCATTGTCGCATTTCGCCGGCTGGCAACTTTCAGCTAAGGCCGGACGACATCGCCGCGATCTACGCCGTTGGACCTCGATCGGCAAAACAAAACCCGCCTCGGCAGGCCGGGCGGGCGTCGGTGCGAATCATCACTATATCGAGATTAGTAGCATAGCTGCCGGCACAAAGCAAGAACAAAATGTGCCGCCGCCGATGAAAACTGCCGATTTCAACTCTCAAGGCGGGAGATCGCGGCCGCCGCGACGTTGCGGCCGAGGCCGCCATGGAGATCGAGGCATCGTTCGAACCATTGCGCCACGACGTCGCCGTCGTCGAGCAGCCGGTAGGGCGTGGCGATGCGCGCCCATTGCAACGCGCCGAAGACGATGTAATCGGCAAACAGCGCCGACCGGCCGCCGATGAAGGGCTGATAGCCAAGCATCGAGCGCAGCGGCTCCAGCGAGGCGCGGAAGTCGGCGAGCCCGGCGTCGCGGGTGGCGTAAATCGCCTCCAGGGGCTTGCCGAAGCGCTGCTCGCGGTTCTGCCGGAAATAGGCGGCGTTCGCCTCGTCCTGCATGGCGTGCAGGTCCAGTATCGCCGCGGTGGTGACGTAGGGATGGATGGTCAGCTGCGACCAGCGTTCGATGAAGCGCGCCGTCGCCTTGCCGCCGTCGCCGGAAAACAATGTCGGCCGCTCGGGATAGGCCTCCTCGAGATAGAGCGCGATGGCGAAGGAATCGGCGACCACCGTCTCGCCGTCTCGGATCACCGGAACGAGCTTCGAGACGCCGCCTTCCACCTTCGGCACTTCGAGGAAACGGGTCGGCACGCTGGCGATGTCGAGCCCTTTGTGGACCAGCGCCATCGCCGCCTTCCAGCAATGTGGGCTGAATGGGCGGGCGGCATCGCGTCCGACAAGGTCATAGAGCAGAATGGTCATTGGCGGCAGCGTCCTTGCAGTCTAACTATGCCCGAAACGGACCCGCGCAGGGGGGTCTCGCAGGTCGAGAGAAAATGAAACAGCATTTCAGGATGTTTGCGGCCTACAATCAATGGGCCAACGGCCGCATCTACGATGCCGCCGCCGATCTCGACGAGGAAGAGTTCGACCGCAATATCGGCGTCTTCTTCGGTTCGATGATGGGAACGCTCAATCACCTCCTGGCAGCCGACCGTATCTGGATGAAACGCTTCACCGGCGACGGCGACGCGCCGGCAAGGCTCGACACGGTCCTGCACCGCGCCTTGCCAGGCTTGCGGCTGGCGCGCGAGGCCGAGGACAAACGGATCATCGACTGGGTCGACGGCCTGAGCGACAAGGCGCTGTCGGGCCGCTTCTCCTACATGACCGTCTCGGATATGCGCACCGTCTCGCAGCGGCTGGCGCCGGCGCTCGACCACTTCTTCAACCACCAGACCCACCATCGCGGCCAGGCGCATGCGATCCTGACCATTCTGGGCAAGCCAAGCCTCGGACTGGACCTGACGATGTTCCAGCGCAGCGAGGAGGGCAGGGCCTTCGCCTGAACCTGGGGCGGCTGGTGAAGCGGACGGAGGATAGAGGACGATCTGCCGAGATTGCAAAACGCGCCGAAACATTTTATGGAGCGGATGGTCGTGAGGGCGGCCGCTTCAGCAGCATTCAGCAGCAACAGCGAGAATTGGCACGCATGCCCAATGAACCCTTGCGCCTTGTGGCGTTCTTCGCCGTGGTCTTGGCGCTTCTCAACTCCGGTTATTATTTCCACCAGGGCGACATTGTCGCGACCATCTATTTCATGATCGGCGCCATTCTTGTGACCGCGGTAACGCGGATGAGCATCAGACGGCAGCTGATTTAGGACCGATCTTCTTATCTGGCCGCCATCTCGACGGCTGGTTCGCTTCGACTGCGATCGAATTGAAAGCAAAGTCTTAGGACTTCGTTTGCGCTGTTGCTTCAAGGTAGCCTGCTGAAGCAGGAGCAAAAGCATGCAGATCGATTTGTCCCCAACGAGCTGGGGCAGGGTCGTGGCCGTTACCGTCGCGGGCACGGCGGTCTGCATTGCAGCCGCATTCCTCGTCGATTCCTTCAATTTCCCGTATTTGTCGCCGGAAGCGCTGTGGCGGGCGCAGCTCACAGACCTGCTGCTGCCGCTTGTCCTGGCCAGCTCGTTCTTCTTCTTCCTCATGTGGAAAATGCGCCAGCTGGCGATCGCGCAGAAGGTACTGGCCGTCGTCGCGGCGACCGACAGCCTGACGGCGGTATTCAACCGGGGTGCGTTTTCCATGCTCGTCGAGGCCTATCTCGAACAGGCCCGCAGCCATTCCGTCGTTAATGCCGGAGCCTTGCTGATCGTCGATGCCGACCATTTCAAATCCGTCAACGACCGCCTCGGCCACGACTGCGGAGACCAGGCGCTCAAGCTGATCGCCAGGACAATCCAGGGCCAGCTGCGCGGCGCCGACATCGTCGGCCGGATCGGCGGCGAGGAATTTGCGGTTTTCCTTCCCGGCGCAGATCCTTCGCAGTCGTGGCTGGTGGCGGAGACAATTCGCCGACGCGTCCGTGAGGCGGAGTTCTCGCCTGGCGGCCGGCCCTGTCCTCTCTCGGTCAGCATCGGCGGCGTCGCCTTCAGCGGGCCGACCACCTACGCCGAGATGTTCATGGTGGCGGACAAGCACCTTTACAGGGCCAAATCGAACGGCCGTGATCAGGTCAGTTTCGAAACCGCGGCAGCGGGCGACCCGCCGGGCGGCGGCCCGATGACGGTCCATTGATGGTCGTTTCTGTCAGGCGGCGTAGCCGCCGAGGCCCCGGGCGACCGGCTTGACCGAGACCGCCGGCTGGGCGGCCGGCCAGAGGATGCCTGCCGTTACGGCAAAGGTGATCAGGGCGTCGCGTGCCGCTTCGGGCGAGATATCGCCGGCACGTGCCGCCTCGCAGGCCTTCACCGCGGCGCCATAGCTCAGCCGGCGGCGCGAAGGCGGGAACTCGGTCAGGAATTCGTGCATCTCGGAGAACGAAGCGATCGTACGCTTGTAGCCGGCGCCAACGGTTAGGGCGACCGGGGTGGAAAACGTCCTGTCGTGCATTCTGGCCTCTCGAATGGGCGGAGGTCACGGCGGACGCCGTTCTCCGGTCTGGGGGTCGGGCAGAAACGCGGATCACGGCGCGAGGTTCCATGTCGCCGGGATTGTTTTTTCGCCGGCTCCGGGAGCGGTCGCCGGGCGAGCAGCGCCGACGTCGAGGCGGGTGCCTATTTCCACATGCCGCGCATGCGGGCGCCGAGGTCGACACGTACCTGCGGCTGGCGGCGCGGATCGTCCGGGGCCTGGACGCTGGCCCAAGCCAGCTGTTCGAAGGCGCCTAGGATCGAGCGCGGGATGAAGCGCGTGCGCGAGGCATAGACATGGCGGTCGCCGCGCGCCGCCTGGCCGTGGACGAAAAAGCGATGCGGCATGACCAGGTGCAGGCTGTCCTTGGCCCGCGTCATCGCCACGTAGAGCAGCCGCCGCTCCTCGTCGACGTCCTCCTTGCTGCCGACGCCGAGATCGATCGGGATGCAGCCGTCGACGGTGTTGAGCACGAAGACGTTCTTCCACTCCTGGCCCTTGGCCGAATGGATCGTCGACAGGATCAGATAATCCTCGTCGCGGTGCGGCGGGCCGGCCTCGTCGCTGGTCGCGTCCGGCGGATCGAGTGTCAGCTCGGTGAGGAAGCGCTCGCGCGACGCATAGCCGGAAGCGATCTGCTCGAGCTGCAGGAGATCGGCCCGGCGCGTCGTTGCATCCTCGTGGATGCGTTCCAGATGCGGCTCGTACCAGAGCCTGACCTGTTCGATGTCGGCCGGCCATTTTTGCGCGCCGGCGCGCAGGCCGCTATAGAGCGCGACAAAGCCCGGCCAGTCGTCGGCGGCACGCTGCGGCGGCCGATAGCGGGCAAGCCCCATCGTCTCGTCAAGCGAATTTGCCATGGTCTCGACGATCGCATTGGCGGCCGAAGGGCCAATGCCCGGCAGAAGTTGCAGCACGCGAAAGCCGGCGACGCGGTCGCGCGGGTTTTCGGCAAAGCGCAGTACAGCCAGCAAGTCCTTGACGTGAGCTGCATCGAGAAATTTCAGCCCGCCGAACTTGACGAAGGGGATGTTGCGGCGCGTCAGCTCGATCTCCAGCGGGCCGCTATGGTGCGAGGCGCGAAACAGCACCGCCTGTGCTTTGAGAACGGTGCCGGCCTCGCGTTCGGTGAGTATCGCCTGGCAGACATAGCTCGCCTGCTCGGTCTCGTCGCGCACGCTGACCAGCTTCGGCTTTTCCGCAGATTTGCGCTCGGTCCAGAGATTTTTGGTGAAACGTTCCGACGCTTCGCCGATTACCGCATTGGCGGCCGCCAGGATGGTCTCGGTCGAGCGGTAATTGCGCTCCAGCATGACGACTTCCGCCGGCTGCGCGAACTGCTTGGGAAAATCCAGGATATTGCGCACTTCCGCGGCGCGGAACGAATAGATCGACTGCGCGTCGTCGCCGACCACCGTCAGCCCAGATCCGTCGGGCTTGAGCGCCGTCAGGATCGATGCCTGCAGCCGGTTGGTGTCCTGGTATTCATCGACCAGCACATGGTCGAAACGCGCACCCAGATGTGCGGCGATTTCCGGCTCGCCGGCCATCTGCGCCCAGTAGAGCAGCAGGTCGTCGTAATCGAGCACATTCTGCGCCTGCTTGGCCTCGACATATCGTGCGAATAATTGCTTCAGCTGTTCGGCCCAGCCGGCGCACCACGGGAACACCGAACCCAGCACCTCGCCGAGCGCCGCCTGTGCGTTGACGGCGCGCGAATAGATCGCCAGGCAGGTGCCCTTGGTCGGGAAGCGGGCTTCGGTCTTCGAAAACCCAAGCTCGTGGCGGGCGAGGTTCATCAGGTCGGCGGAATCCTCGCGATCGTGGATGGTGAAGGCCGGATCGAGACCGATCTCCAGCGCATAATCGCGCAGCAGCCTGGCGCCGATGCCGTGGAACGTGCCGGCCCAGCTCAGCGCATCGGTGATCACCGAGGCATCGCGTCCCAGCACCTCGCCGGCGATGCGCTCGACCCGCTTGGCCATTTCCGCCGCGGCACGGCGCGAAAATGTCATCAAAAGGATGCGGCGCGGGTCGGCACCCCTGACGATCAGATGCGCGACCCGGTGCGCCAGCGTGTTGGTCTTGCCGGAGCCGGCGCCGGCAATCACCAGCAACGGCCCGGCGATCTTGCCGTCGCCATGTTCGACGGCAAGCCTCTGCTCGGCGTTGAGCTTCGCCAGATAGGCCGGCTGGAAGGACGAATCACGGGCGGCGAGGTTCATCGCCCATCAAGCATCGTTTCTGCTTTGTTCGCAACGGTTTGCGGAGCCGGAATAGGCCCCGTGAGCGAAGAAGCCTTGCGGGCAGGCCTGTCGACTAACGCTCGGGCTCGACGCCCATCCTTGCCGATTGCCGCCGTAGCGCCTCGCGATCGTCCTGTGGCGGTGGCAACAGCAGCGGATCGAAATCGTCGGGCACCTCATCGATCACTTTCTTGGCGACGCGATAGGCGACATAGACGATTGCCCCGGCGATGAGCAGACGGATCATGCCTTCCTCCATTGATTGTGCAGCAACCGGAGACGCGGCATTTTGTTCCCGGGCCCCTTGGCGAATGCGGGAACGACACCGGCCGCGCAACCAAATCGCCGACGCCTCGTTGTCGGGCGAGAGGAGACTGCGATGAAAAAGCGCTCAATCCTGCTGCTTATGGCAGCTCTGACTGTTGCGGGTTGCGACAACAATATCCAGCCGACCAAGGCCCCTGGCGACACGGTCGATCAGAACCCGCAGGTCGACAAGAATCCGGTGCCGAAATCGACGACCGGCGGCGATCAGCCCGGCACGCCGCCGAAACAATGACCGCCTCAAATGGCGTCGGCGCCGGTCAAGGAAGGTGGCCGGCGCCGCTTGGGAGGAAGCTGATGGCGCCGGCCAGGCGGAGATCAGGCCCGCCGCACATCCAAGGATAGCCGAGTCTTTCCGCAGCGTCATGGTCGATAGCGTACAGACGGCACACCCCTGTGGACAAACCTGCCGGCCACAGCAGCGTTTGTTCATCACATAGTTCATTCTTCCCATGGAACAAACCAAGCTGCTGCGTGTTTGGATGTCGATCGGACGCTCCCAAGGCCGCCGTTCACGAAAGAGCCCGCTCTCCTTGTCCCCCCTCAGGATAGCGGGTTGTTTTTGCGTTTTGCGGGAAGTCGCGGCGCGCGGGGTCGACATCACCAGCTTTGTCGGTTTTCGCGGCTTATGCGGCGAACCGGGGCTCAAGCCCTTGCGAAGCATGGTTGTCCCGTGCAAAAGCCCGGCCATGCTGATCATCAACGACCTTTCGCTCCGCATGGCCGGACGCCTGCTTCTCGACCATGCCTCACTGACCTTGCCGGCCGGTAGCAAGGCTGGCCTTGTCGGCCGCAACGGCACCGGCAAGACGACCCTGTTCAAGGCGATCACCGGCGACCTCGCCTCCGAGACCGGCTCGATCAGCCTGCCCAAGAACACGCGCATCGGCCAGGTGGCGCAGGAAGCGCCGGGCACCGAGGAGCCGCTGATCGAGATCGTGCTCAAGGCCGACCTCGAACGGAGTGCGCTGCTCGAAGAGGAAAAGACGGCGGCCGACCCGCACCGCATCGCCGACATCCACATGCGGCTGGCCGATATCGATGCGCACTCGGCCGAGTCACGCGCGGCCACCATTCTCGCCGGCCTCGGCTTCGACGATGCCGCGCAGCGGCGCCCGGCCTCGTCCTTCTCCGGTGGCTGGCGCATGCGCGTCGCGCTGGCCGCCGTGTTGTTTGCCGAGCCCGATCTGCTGCTGCTCGACGAGCCGACCAATTATCTCGACCTCGAAGGCACGCTGTGGCTGGAAAACTACGTGTCGAAATATCCGCATACCGTGCTGCTGATTTCGCACGATCGCGACCTGCTCAACCGCGCCGTTAATTCGATCGTCCATCTCGACCAGAAGAAGCTGACCTTCTGGCGCGGCGGCTACGACCAGTTCGAGCGCCAATACACCGAGCAGCGCGAATTGCAGGAGAAGGGCCGCGTCAAGCAGGAAGCCGCGCGCAAGCACATGGAATCCTTCGTCGAGCGCTTCCGCGCCAAGGCATCGAAGGCGAGGCAGGCGCAGTCCCGCATCAAGGCGCTGGAGAAGATGAAGCCGATCGCCGCGATCGTGAACGACACGGTGCGGCCGTTCTCCTTTCCGGAGCCGGTGAAGGCGGTGGCCTCGCCGATCATTGCGCTGAACAACGTCAATGTCGGCTACACCGAGGGTGCGCCGATCCTGAAGAAGATGACGCTGCGCATCGATGCCGACGACCGCATCGCGCTGCTCGGCGCCAACGGCAACGGCAAGTCGACCTTCGCCAAGCTTTTGGCCGGCCGGCTGAAGCCGGAGACCGGCAGCATGACCGTGGCGCCCGGGCTGAAAGTGGCAATCTTCGCCCAGCACCAGCTCGACGACCTCAGGCCCGATGAAAACGCCTATGAACACGTCCGCCGGCTGATGCCGGACGCGCCGGAATCCAAGGTGCGCGGCCGCGTCGCCCAGTTCGGCCTGACCACCGAAAAGATGAATACCGCGGCCAAGGATCTGTCCGGCGGCGAGAAGGCGCGGCTCCTGATGGGCCTGTCGGCCTTCGAGGGGCCGAACCTTTTCATCCTCGACGAGCCGACCAACCATCTTGATATCGACAGCCGTGAATCGCTGATCCATGCGCTGAACGATTTTCCCGGCGCGGTCATCCTGATCTCGCACGACCGCCATCTGCTCGAAGCGACCGCCGATCGGCTTTGGCTGGTCAAGGACGGCGCGGTTAATCCGTATGACGGCGATCTCGAGGATTACAAGACACTGGTCACCGGCGTCTCCGGCGACCGCCGCGGCAAGCGCGAGGCGGAAAAGGCGTCGAAGGCCGACCGCCGCCGCGACGCAGCCGCGCGCCGCGCCGCCTTCGAGCCGCTGGCTAAGGACATCCGCGCCACCGAAGCGCTGATGGACCGCCTCCGCAAGCGCATCGACCTGATCGAGGACGAACTCGCCAACCCGGCCGTCTACGAAAAGGACCCGTCGACCGCGACAAGGCTGGCCAAGGAGCGCTCACAACTTGCGCAACAGCTGGCCGGCCATGAGGAAAAATGGCTGTCGATGTCGGCGGAGTACGAGGAAGGCACGGCGGAGTAGGACGATGTCGACAAAACTTTGGATCGAAGCTGCCAAGGTTTTGGTTGTCAATTCCGAAGCTGTCGTAAAATGCCCTGAGTGTGGAGACGGCAATCTGCTGGTCATCGACGCCGGAGCCGGATCATCGCATGTCGAGCGCCACATACATTGCCCGAAATGCGGCGCCTACAACGCCTTGCTCAAGCGCATTGATGGCGGGTAACTGGCCCTACACGCCGCCGCCATAAACGGCTAGTTTGCACCCATGAATCAGTATGCCAAGCTCAAAATCGGCCATTCGGCCTGCCCGCATGATTGCCCCTCGACCTGCGCGCTCGAGGTCGAGCTGCTCGACGACAAGCGCATCGGCCGTGTCCATGGCGCCAAGGCCAACAGCTATACGGCCGGCGTCATCTGCGCCAAGGTCGCCCGTTACGCCGATCGCGTCCATCATCCCGACCGCCTGATGAAGCCGCTGGTCCGTGCCGGCGGCAAGGGCGCGGGCGCCTGGAAGGAATCCAGCTGGGAGGCGGCGCTCGACCTCGTCGCCGAAAGGTTCATAGCCGCCGAGGCAAAATATGGCTCGGAGACGGTCTGGCCCTATTACTATGCCGGCACGATGGGTCTGGCGCAGCGCGACGGCATCGAGCGGCTCAGGCACGCCAAAAAATATTCCGGCTTCTTCGGTTCGATCTGCACCAATCTGGCCTGGACCGGCTGGATGATGGGCGCCGGCGCGCTGCGCGGCCCCGACCCGCGCGAAATGGCAAAGTCCGACTGCGTGGTGATCTGGGGCACCAACGCCGTGGTCACGCAGGTCAACGTCATGACCCACGCCATCAAGGCGCGCAAGGAACGCGGCGCCAAGATCGTCGTCATCGACGTCTACGAAAATGCAACGATGAAGCAGGCCGATCTCGGCCTGGTGCTGAAGCCCGGCACTGACGGCGCGCTGGCCTGCGCGGTGATGCACGTGCTGTTCCGTGACGGCATGGCCGACAGCGCCTATCTGGAAAAATACACCGACGATCCGCACGGTCTGGAAGCGCATCTCAGCACAAAGACGCCGCAATGGGCCGCTGATATCAGCGGGCTTTCTGTCGACGAAATCGAGGCCTTCGCCCGTCTCGTCGGCACGACGAAGAAGACCTACTTCCGCCTCGGCTACGGTTTTTCGCGGCAGCGCAACGGTTCGGTCAACATGCATGCCGCGGCCTCGATCGCCGCGGTTACCGGCTGCTGGCAATATGAGGGCGGCGGCGCCTTCCATTCCAATTCGGGCATCTTCAAGCTCAACCAGGAACTGCTCGAAGGCACACGGATGCGCGACCCCGCGATCCGTCATCTCGATCATTCGCGGATCGGCCCGGTGCTGACCGGGGCTGAGGATGCGCTCTATGGCGGCCCGCCGGTGACGGCGCTGCTGATCCAGAACACCAATCCGGTCAATGTCGCGCCGGAGCAGCGGCTGGTGAAGCAAGGCTTTCTGCGCGACGATCTGTTTTCCTGCGTGCACGAGCAGTTCATGACCGACACCGCCAAGCTCGCCGATGTCGTCCTGCCGGCGACGATGTTTCTCGAGCATGACGACGTCTACAAGGGCGGCGGCAACCAGCACATCACCCTCGGGCCGAAGCTGATCGATCCGCCGGAAGGTCCGCGCACCAACCATTTCGTCATCGAGGAGCTCGGCAAAAGGCTTGGTATCGCCGATCGCCCTGGCTTCGGCATGACCGAGCAGCAGCATATCGACATCATCCTGGGCAAGCGCGGGCTGGGCAGCTTTTCGAGCCTGAAAGAGCAGAAATGGGTCGATTTGCAGCCGGATTTCGAGGCCGCACATTTCCTGGACGGCTTCGGCCATGCCGACAAGAAATTCCATTTCCGCGCCGACTGGACGGGCCAGGCCGCACCCAACCGGCCGCCGAAAAGCATGGGCCTGTTCGGACCCGTGGCGAACCTGCCGGAATTCCCCGACCACGTCGACCTGATCGAGGTGGCTGATGAGAAGCATCCGTTCCGGCTGACCACCTCGCCGGCGCGCAATTTCCTCAATTCGACCTTTGCCGAAACGCCGGTGTCGAAGGCGAAGGAGGGAAGGCCGGAGTTGCTCCTGCATCCCGATGATGCGGCGGCACTCGGCGTCGCCGACGGCGGCCGTGTCGAGGTCGGCAACCAGCGCGGCGAGGTGGTGCTGCACGCAAAGCTGTTCGACGGCATCAAGCGCGGCGTCGTCGTCGCCGAAGGCATCTGGCCGAACAGCGCCCATGAGCGCGGCGAGGGCATCAACGTGCTGACCGGCGCCGATGCACCGGCGCCCTACGGCGGCGCCGCCTTCCACGACAACAAGGTCTGGCTGCGCCCGGCGCATTGAGCGTCGGAACGATATCTCCATCCGGCCGTTTTCGCGTGGCGGGTGGAGGCATTGTCATGGCAGAAGTGTTGCCGGCGCCGGATCCTATCGGAAGGACACTGTCGTCCGGCGAACTCGTAACCACAATGTCCCACTTTCATCGCGCCGAGATTGCGCGCATGGCTGGGTGGCGCGACCGCCTGGACCGGACGAGCAACTGGGCGATAACCGTTGTCGCAGCCATGCTGTCCGTTTCGCTTTCGACAGCCAGCGCTCACCATGGCGTGCTGCTGTTTGCCATGCTGCTTGTTCTGCTGCTGCTGTGGATAGAAGCCCGCCGATATCGCTTCTTCGACTTCTATCGGGCTCGCGTGCGCCAGTTCGAACGGCACTATTTCGCGCAGATATTCTCGCCGCAGCCGGACTTCGCGTCCGATTGGCTGTTGATCGTCGGCGAGAGCCTGCGCGCGCCGAAATTCCTGATTTCGCAACGCGTGGCTTTGGCGCGCCGCCTGCGTCGCAATTACATCTACATGCTGCTGATTCTGCTGCTGGCCTGGATCCTCAAACTGTCGACCCCCAGTCTTCTGACCGAAGGCGTCCGCATCGGCTTCGTCGGGTCGATGCGTGAGGCCGTCACCAGTGCTGCCCTGGGTCCCGTTCCTGGTGGCGCCATCGTCGTGCTGGTCGCCGTCCTCTATGCAGGCCTGCTGGTGACAGCCTTTCTGACAGAGAGCGACGACGGCGAACTCTCCTTCGGTGACGTCCACGTCTAGCAACGCAACGCCCTGTCGCGCGTTGTTGGACACGTGCATTGGGCGATGGGGGTTTCATGGCTTGGCAGGCTCCGACACGTTCCAGCCTGGCGCTGCTGGTTTGCGCTTTCGTCCCCGCGGGGGCGGCCTGGGCAGCGGAGACGCTCGTTGCCGGTACCCGGGCCTCCGGCATGGGTGGTTCGGGCGAAGGCGCTTTCGTCGCCGAGATCGTGCTTCTGCTGCTTGTTGGGCGCGGCCTGGGCGAAGTTCTGCAGCGTTATGGCCAGCCGGCAATCATGGGCCAACTGATCGGCGGCATCCTGCTCGGTCCTTCGCTGTTCGGCTGGCTGTGGCCGTCGGCCCAGCACCTGATCTTTTCCAGTGATCCTGCGCAAAAGGGCATGATCGACGCCGTCTCGCAGCTCGGCATCCTGATGCTGCTTTTGCTGACCGGCATGGAGACGGACCTGCGGCTGGTGCGCCGGGTTGGCGCGGCCTGTTTTTCCATTTCGGCTACCGGCGTCGTGGTGCCCTTCATCTTCGGTTTTGCGCTGGCGCAGTTCCTGCCGGACGCATTGCTGGCTGACCCCACGCAGCGCACCGTCGCCGGGCTGTTCCTGGGCACGGCGCTGTCGATCTCGTCGGTCAAGGTCGTCGCCATGGTGGTGCGCGAGATGAACTTCATGCGCCGCAACCTCGGACAGGTGATTATTTCCTCGGCGATCATCGAGGACACGATCGGCTGGCTGGTCATCGCCGTAACCTTCGGCATCGCCACCAATGGCAAGCTACAGTTCGCGCCGCTGGTGACCACCATCGCCGCGGTGGCACTGTTCATGGTGTTCTCCTTCACCATTGGCCGCCGTCTTGTCTTCACCTTGATCCGCTGGACCAACGATCAATTCCGCAGCGAGTTTGCGGTGATCACCATGATCCTCATCATCATGGGAGCGATGGCGCTGATCACTAATCTGATAGGCGTCCATACCGTGCTGGGGGCGTTCGTCGCCGGCATCCTGGTCGGGGAATCGCCCATCCTCTCCAGCCATATCGAAGGTCAGCTGCGCGGCGTCATCACCGCGCTGTTCATGCCGATCTTCTTCGGCATGGCGGGGCTTTCCGCCGATCTCACAGTGCTCGCCGATCCAACCCTTGCCATGCTGACGGGCGCTCTCGTGATCATCGCCAGCATCGGCAAGTTTGGCGGCGCGTTCATCGGCGCCAAGCTCGCCGCCATGTCGCTCAAGGAAGCAATCGCCGTCGGCAGTGCCATGAACGCACGCGGCTCGACCGAAGTGATCGTCGCCAGCATCGGCCTGTCGATGAACATCCTGTCGCACAATCTCTTCACCATGATCGTCACCATGGCCGTGATCACCACCTTGGCCATGCCGCCGATGCTGCGCTGGGCGCTCGGCCGGCTGCCGGTTGGGCACGACGAGCAGCAGCGTGTCGAGCGCGAGGCGTTGGACGAATACGGCTTCATTTCCAGGCTGGAGAGGCTGCTGGTGCTGGTCGACGACAGCAGGATCGGCAAGTTCACCGCATATCTCGCCGGACTGGTCGGCGGAGGCAGCGGCATGCCCACCACCTTGCTTCGCCTGCCCACCACCTTGCTTCAGCCGAAAGACGGCCGAGTTGACAGGCCGACCGACAGCAAGGGACAGGAGCGCGCCCTCCAGGAAATCAAAAAGGGTGCAAAAAAGAGCGCTCAGGCGGTGAAACGGATCGAAGATACGCTTGTCGACAAAGTCCATCTGACGGCCCGCACCGAATTGGATGCCACGGGTGAGACGATTGCCGAAGAGGCCCGCAAGGGATACGGCCTGTTGCTGGTCGGCCTGGACAATGTGCTGACCGCCGATGGCGCCTTCGCGCCGGCCCTCAACGACATTGCCGCAGGATTTGACGGCCCGCTTTGCCTGGTCCTGAACGGCGGCAATGCTGGCGAAAAGATGCCGACGCTGAAGGCCGGCACCAGCATTCTCGTCCCCGTCAACGGTACCCAGGTGGCGCGTCGCGCCGCCGACTTGGCGCTGGCGCTGGCCCGTCCAAACCGGGCGCGGATCAAGGTTCTCTACGTCTCGCAAAAGGCAGCCAAGGGCCGCAGGTCGACATCGGTGTCGCATAGCCGCGAAGAGGCCGTGCTGAAAGACATCGCTGATCTGGCGGGCCGCTACGGCCTGCATATCGACACAGCGTTCCATACCCGCGTCACACCCGACAAGGCGATCACCCGGGAGGCGGCCAAAGGAGCGGCGATCGTCGTGATGGGCGTCACCCAACGTCCGGGTGAGGACCTGTTCTTCGGTGAAACCGCCGGCGCTGTTTTAGCCGCCTGCAACTGCCCGGTCGTGCTTCTGGCCAGCGCGCGGCCCAAGCACGACGCCGCTGGCGCTGAGCTGGCAGCGTGAATTTCACCGCGCATTGATCGGTCGGCAGGAATGTCGATCGAGCCTCTGAAAGCGCTGATCAGCCAAGCGTAAAAGAACTCGAACCGAACGGCTCGGTTCCGTTAGCAGAGAGTACAGGAAAGGGTGAACGCCGGCTCAAAGAATGTTCGCGCGGCAAATCACCACTGGCCGCATAACTAATTGAAAAGAAAGAAGAAAATTGTGGCGCAGGAGTTGCATGTCGAATTTCAAGCGGCCAATTTGGCGCACCCGTACAAAATTTTCGTGATTGGAAACGACAGGCTTGCCGACCCATCTCGGGGTGGTCCGAGCGACGCGAATTCCTCCCGAGGCACGCCACTTGACGGACAGACCAAAGAACTACCGGAGTACCGAAATGACCAAGCTCGCTCTTACCGCCGCCGCCATCCTCGTTGCCACCGGCACTGCTTTTGCCGGCAGCGACCATTATGGCTCGGACAACGTCAACCAGCCGGCCGCTGCTGCTGCCAACGTCGACAACACCTTCACCGGTTCGATCCGCAAGCCAGTTACTTCCGAGCATACCGGTGCCAAGATAACCTCCGAGTCGGTGGCGCCTGAATCCGGCCAAGGCATCTGGGGCCGCTGATTATTACGGCCCGCAACACAAAGAGCGGCGGGCTTGGCCCGCTACTCTTGCTTTCGCGTATCAACGAGCGTGTGCGCCGAATAGCATCCTGCGCCAATCGAATACTTTGATTTGCAGGTTTCATCTGTAGCCACAATCTCGGTTGCTGAAATCGTCCAGCAACGTGCACATCGGAAAAAGCCGGGTGCGTATTCGTCGGCGCGGACAGCGCTCTCATCTCGAATGCGTCGAAAGCAACGACAACTCACGAATGACCAGTACACTGGAGTACCTGAAATGACCAAGATTGCTCTTACCGTCGCCACCATCGTCCTCGTCGCCACGGGCAGCGCCTTTGCAGGCAGTGATCACTATGGCTCGGACGGCGTCAACCAGCCGGCCGCGCCTGTTGGCAACGCGCCTGTCGGCAGCATCGACAACGGGTTTACTGGTTCCATCCGCAAGCCGCTGACGGCCGAGCACAACGCCGTCGACACCGAGGCGACGACCCGGTTCGGCGCGGATCAACCCGTAGTGCCCCAATCTGGCCGGGGCAACTGGGGCCGATAGTTCCTCAAACCCAGGAGCACGAAGAGCGGCGGGCTTGGCCCGCCGCTTTTGTTTGCGCGAAGCCGGGTTTGGTCGAAAGGTCGGCGATCCCCCGGCCTGTCAGGCAGTCGCTAGCGAAGATCCTTCGGCCAAATGCAGTGCGTCAGTCGGGCGCTGCCGAAGGTGAGACCGGTCCAATCGCCGTCGACGTCGAACCGAGCCAGGCCCGCGGTGGGGTATTTTTCCGCCAGCTTCTTCAGCGCCGCTTGGTCCGATCCAGCCCCGGCAACCCCGCGCGCGAACTCCTCCAGCCCGGGATTGTGACCAAGCACCAGCAGCGTTCCAGTCCCCGCCTTTACTTGCCGCACCTTGGCGAGGATGTCCGCCGCCGCTGCCTCGTAGAGCGCCTGGGAAAATTTGGCCTGCACCTTAGCCGGCAATTCCGCCGAGACCAGCCGCCACGTGTCGCGGGTGCGCAGCGCCGGCGACACCAGCGCCAGCTCCGGCACCCAGCCGCGCCGGGCCAGTTCGCGCCCGACCAGTGGTGCTGCCTTCAGCCCGCGCGCGGACAGCGGCCGGTCGAAGTCGATGAGGTCGGGATCGTCCCAACTCGACTTCGCGTGACGCAGGAGCAGCAGTTGCTTCATGGATTCAACTCAAGTCCAAGGGATGTCGGGCTGAAAGTCTTTCCCATAGCCGCCGCCATGTTTTGTGCCCATGGCGGTATCAAAACTCGCCCAAAGCGCACCAAAGATGAACAGGCCTACATGCCGTTCATCTTTATCCCATCTGACCAAAATGTCTGCTTCAGTGATGGCCCAATCGCCCGATCGAACGTGAATTGCATCGATGACAGAATCGGCCCGCCCGTCCTCGGTTCGACAAAGATAGAAATATGCCGTGGCACTTTTCGGATCGTCCGCCGCGTCGTACTCGAAGACGCCGGCCAGATCACGCTTTGTCCGGATCGCGCTGTCGAAAACGTCCATTTGCTTGTCCGCAATCTATCAAAACAGTGCCGAAGCGTCGCGGGCGCCGTGTACGGCGCGGACGATCTCGACGCGCTGTTCGGCCAGGCGATAAAGCACGAGATAGTTGCCGATCGTCAACGCCCGCACCTCGGCAGCGATGTCGGGCCTCTTGGGACCGGATTCCGGGAATGTGCCCAATTGCACGATGCGCACGGCAATAGCATCCAAAAAGCGGTCCGCGGCAAGCGGGTTGTCCCTTGCAATGCCAAACCAAATATCGATCAGGTCGTCTTCTGCCGCCGGGCTGCGGACAATGCGGATGTCAGCCATTCCGCCGGTTTTTGCTGGTGTTGCCCAACCGGCTGCGGGCTTTCTGTTTTATGTCCTCGATGTCGAACGGCGCAAACGGACCGCTCTCCAGCCCTTCCGTCCAGGCTTTCCGCAACCGCTCCGCTTCGGCCTCGCGCAAGGGCTGGCGAAGCCGCCATTCTCGCAGTGCCTCGCGGATCACTTCACTTGCCGAACCGTACTGCCCGCTGGCCACCGCGCCTTTGACCATGTCCAGCAGTTCCGGGGAAAGCGCTACGCTGACTTTTTCGACTGTCGCCATCAAGCCGTCTCCTCACGAAAACGGTAGCAAAATTTGCTACCAAATTCAAGAACTGACTCTTACGGCGTTATCCGCGCCAGGTGCTCGAGATCGGTCTCTTCGCGCAGCGGGTCGGGCGCGATCACCACCGACGTGGCGTTGTCGGCATCGTCGGCGAAGCGCGAAAACACCGTGCGGCCGCCTTCCATTCGCGCCTTGCCTTCGGCGACCAGCCCCAGCGCCAGCGGATAGAGCTGGTGCTCGGCCTTGAGCACGCGCGCGGCCAGCGTGTCCTCATTGTCGCCGACCATCACCGGCACGGCGGCCTGGGCGATGATCGGCCCGTCATCCATGTCGAGCGTGACGAAATGCACCGTGCAGCCATGGATGCGCATGCCTGCGCGGAGGGCCCGCGCATGCGTATCCAGCCCCTTGAAGGCAGGCAGCAGGGCAGGGTGGATATTGATCATGCGGCCCTGCCACTTCTCCACGAAGCGCGCGCCGAGGATGCGCATGTAGCCGGCCAGCGCGACGATCTCGGCGCCGAACGACAAGAGGGCCGCATCGATCGCCTCGTCATGCGCTTGCTTGCTGGCATGGTCGGAGCGCGAAATCACTCTGGTGGCGATGCCGCGCGCCGCGGCGATGCCAAGGCCGGCGGCATTGGCGCGGTCGGAGATGACGCCGACGATCTCGGCCGGATAGGCCGGGTTGCTCGCCGCCGCAACCAGCGCCGTCATGTTGGAGCCGCGCCCCGAGATCAGTACGACCGTCCGTTTCCTCATAGGCCAATCGAGCCCCGATAGATGACGCCGGCATCGCGGCGCGGCACGATCTGGCCGATCGGCGTCACCGTCTCGCCGGCCTCCTGCAGAACGGCAGCGACCTGCGCCGCCTGGCCGGAGGCGACGACCAGGATCATGCCGATGCCGCAATTGAAGGTCCGCATCATCTCTTCCGGCGCGACGCCGCCGGTCTTGGCCAGCCATGAGAACACCGGCGGCACCTCGATGGCGCCGAGATCGAGCTCGGCCGAAAAATCCTTGGGCAGAACGCGCGGGATGTTTTCGGGAAAGCCGCCGCCGGTGATATGGGCCAGCGCCTTGATGCCGTGGGTGTTGCGGATCGCCTTGAGGATCGACTTGACGTAGATGCGGGTAGGTTCGAGCAGCGCCTCGGCCAGCGTCGCCTCGTCATTGAACGGCGCCGGATCGCCCCAGCCAAGGCCGCTTACGGCGACGATGCGACGGACCAGCGAAAAGCCGTTCGAATGCAGGCCCGACGAGGCAAGGCCGAGCAGCACGTCGCCCTCGACGATGTCGTCGGTCGGCAGCAACTGGCCGCGTTCGGCGGCACCGACGGCAAAGCCGGCAAGGTCATAATCCTTGTCGTGATACATGCCGGGCATCTCCGCCGTCTCGCCGCCGATCAGCGCGCAACCGGCCTGCCGGCAGCCGGCGGCAATGCCGCCGACAATCGAGGCACCCTGGTCGGGATCGAGCTTGCCGGTGGCGAAATAGTCGAGGAAGAACAGCGGCTCGGCGCCTTGCACGACGATGTCGTTGACGCACATGGCGACGAGGTCGATGCCGATCGTATCGTGCTTGCCGGCATCGATGGCGATCTTCAGCTTGGTGCCGACGCCGTCGTTGGCGGCCACCAGCACGGGATCGGTGAAGCCGGCGGCCTTGAGGTCGAACAAACCGCCGAAGCCGCCGATCTCGCCATCGGCGCCCGGCCGGCGGGTGGCGCGCACCAGCGGCTTGATCTTCTCGACCATGAGATTGCCGGCGTCGATGTCGACGCCCGCTTCGGCATAGGTGAGCCCGTTCTTGCGCTTGCTCATTTCCGGCGCCTGCTCATCTGTTGCGCTTGCCTGTCGCTGTTTTCACTCGCGTGCGGGCTCTTCGCATGAACGGTTTTGCCCCGCAAGGCAAGCGCGCGATTAATGGTGTTTTCAGTTGGATGCCGCGGGAACCGGGCGCGATACACTCCAACAATAAAAAGAAATCCCTGCCAGAATTGCGGCGAGGCCTCCGACGGTGGCAAGAGACCTGATCTCACCGTCGAAGGGCAGGGTCCCATACGAGAAGCCGGCGGCGATCAACGCCGCCGCGGCAGCCCACAGACCTGGATTTGCAACGACTGATCTTGAGAAAACGAACGCGACGACAGCGGCGGTCAGCCAGAGGGGCCAAGAGACGACCACGCCCACGGCCAGCTCAAGAGCGAAGGCCCACAGGAGATCTTGCGTCGCCACCTTGCGGTGCGGGGCTCCCAAAAATGCGAAGACCAAAAGACTTTCTGTCAGTCCGGCCAGATAACAAAGCGTTACTCGCCAAGCGATTGTGATTCTCTGCGCCATCGTCATTCAGCAGTGGGGAAATAGGCTGTCGCTTCACGGGCTCTTCGCATGGGCAACAGCGTCTTGCAAGGACGGCAGCGGAATACCGGGCACTTACGTCTCTTCCAGGAAAGGCACCGCCGTTTCGTCCGTCCAGAGGCGACCGCCCTTGGGGAGGGTCTGCTGCTGTCCCATAAATCGTTCATCGTGCCCGCGTCCTCCCGGTGACTGGAAGAAGGCATATTGAACATGTCTTGGGTTCCAACGCGCCCCGGCTGGATGTCCCTCATGAACGTGCCGCCAGATCGAACCCCAACTGGGTTCCCAGATATCAATGAACTTGAGAAATAGGCCGAGCAAAACCTTTGTATTCACCGGTTCGGCTCCAGCTATGTAGCTAAACTCCAGCGAAGCATTGTTCTGGCTGTCTTCCGACAGATATTTGGACCAGGAACTGCAATGGACTGATGTGGACGCCTCTATATTTGCCTGGCGCTGGTTCCACAGCGACACATTGTATCCCAGTTCAGGAACGGGCTGTCTCGGAGGCATGTCCGTCTTGTTCCGGCCCTTTAACAGCCAGCGATGGAGAACCTCGCACGACGAGGTGTTGACCGGCTTGGAGGCGATTGCTTTTTTGAGCGATCTGCCGCGCGGGGCCCACCTCGCGAACCTGTCGTCGGCTTCGTCCAAGGCCCGGAAATGCGCCTGCAGCTGCGGGACCAGCTCTTCGGCGTCCTTTCTCCTCGCCCCCAGTAGACATAGATGTTGATCGACATGGCGTCCCCTCGAATACGGGAGACGTACCAGCTTTCTTGACTGGCGTCGCCAAAGGAGAGCGCGCGCGCTTCGGGCTCGCTTCCATTTGGTTAGTTCAATGCTGGCTAATCTTCACGCCCCCTCTGCGTTGATCGCAAATTGCGCGGCGAAAGCCCGGATATAGGCCGGCCGTGCTTCCCCGCGCGCTACATAGGCAGCCAAGTTTTGATATTCGTCCAAAATGCCTGACATTCTTAGTCGCAGCAGCACCGACACCATCAACAAATCGCCCGCGCTGAACGCATCATCGAGCCAGTCGGCGACACCCAAGTGAGCCGAGAGTTTGTCCAGCCGAGCGCGAACACGGTCCTTTACCAACGGCAAGCGCTCCTCGCTCCAAGGCTTGTCACGTTCGAATATTCTTGCCGTCGTTAATTCGAGGATCGGTGGTTCGACGGTGTTAAGTGCGGCAAACATCCACGTGATCGCACGCGCGCGGGCATTGCGATCCTTCGGCAGCAATCCCGCATGCTGCTCAGCAAGATGAAAGACGATCGAGCCGGTCTCGAACAGCGAGAGAGAACCTTCCTCATAGGTGGGGATCTGGCCGAAGGGATGGATCGCCAGATGTTCAGGCGCCTTCATCTCTGCGAAGGAAACAAGACGAACCTCATACGGCTGCCCCACTTCTTCGAGCGCCCAGCGAACGCGCGTATCACGCGCCAGTCCCTTGCCGCCATCGGGCGATCGTTCAAATGCTGTGATAGTGATTGTCATCGCGTCCGTTTCCTTGCCTGGGCAAATTTCCTTGGCTTCCTATCGTGAGACGAATGAGCCTCCCCGAAATCGACATCTGTCTTGACCTATTTCATTGCTGGCGCCCTCGTGGGGAGATTGGCAGCTTCTGTGTCGCTTCTCACTTGCCGTAACCCTCCATCTCCATCATGTATCGGCAAACAAGAGCGACGGGATATGCGTTTGACCATCCCCAACATGATCACGATCATGCGCTTCGTGCTGGTGCCGGCGGTGGTGCTGGCCATGCTGCAGGACCGCTGGGACTGGGCCTTTGCGGGCTTCCTCATTGCCGGCATTTCCGACGGCGTCGACGGCTTCATCGCCCGCCATTTCAATCAGTTTTCCAGGCTCGGCGCCTATCTCGATCCGATGGCCGACAAGCTGCTGCTGGTCTCGGTTTTCGTGGTCCTGGGCTTCAGCGGCGAACTGCCGCTGTGGCTGGTCGTTACCATGGTGTCGCGCGACGCACTGATCGTCTGCGCCGTGCTTTTATCCACCGTCATGGCGCATCCGGTCGAGATGAAGCCGCTCCTGGTGTCGAAGGCCAACACCGCGATCCAGATCGTGCTGGCGGCAGTGGTGTTGGGCGAACTCGCCTTCGATATCCGTCTCGATCCGCTGAGGCCGGCCCTCATATTGCTGTCCGGGGTCTTGACCGTGGCTTCGGCCGCGGCCTATCTCGTGGCTTGGCTGAGGCATATGAGCGGCTATGGCGAAGGCTCCACACCCGGCACCTGACGAACGGTCCATCGACGCTGAAGCTGAGGCTGCGGCAGCGGAAGCTGCGGCATCGGCGTCGTTTCGCCGCCAGATCCGCTTCTGGCTGGTCAGCGCCATCATCCTCGCCGTCTTCCTCTATGTCTTCAGCGGCATCCTTCTGCCGTTCGTCGCCGGCATGGTGCTCGCCTATTTCCTCGACCCTGTCGCCGACCGGCTGGAGCGGCTTGGCCTGTCCAGGCTGATGGCGACGGTGGTCATCCTCATCGCCTTTATCGTCGTCCTGGTACTGGCCTTCGTCATCCTGGTTCCGGTGCTCGCCTCGCAGATGGCTGATTTCGCCAGCAAGCTGCCGGACTATCTGACCCGGCTGCAGAGCCTGATCACCAGCTTCGACCCGAAATGGCTGGAAGAGAAATTCGGCGTCGACGCCAATGGCCTGCGTGAAGGCTTGAACTCGCTGCTGACCTCCGGCTTCGGCCTCCTGACCACCGTCTTCACCTCGATCTGGAGCTCCGGCGTGGCGCTGGTCTCGGTCGTCAGTCTTTTCGTGGTGACGCCGGTCGTCGCCTTCTACATGCTGCTCGACTGGGATCGCATGGTGGCAATCGTCGACAGCTGGGTGCCGCGCGATTACGTCAAGACCGTCAGGACGATCGCCAGGGACATCAACACCGCGACCGCCGGCTTCGTGCGCGGCCAGGGCACGCTGTGCCTGGTGCTCGGCGCCATGTATGCCACCGGCCTGACGCTGACGGGCCTGAATTTCGGCATCCTCATCGGTCTGTTCGCCGGGCTGATCTCCTTCATCCCCTATGTCGGCTCGCTGACCGGCCTGGTGCTGGCCGTCGGCGTCGCCTTCGTCCAGTTCTGGCCAGACTGGACCATGGTCGCAGCGGTGGCCGGGGTGTTCTTCGTCGGCCAGTTCATCGAGGGCAACATCCTGCAGCCCAGGCTGGTCGGCAAAAGCGTTGGTCTGCATCCGGTATGGCTGATGTTTGCGCTGTTTGCCTTCGGCGCGCTGTTCGGCTTCGTCGGCCTGCTGATCGCCGTGCCGGCTTCCGCCGCCGTTGCCGTTCTGGTGCGTTTCGCCATCGCCCGCTATCTCGAATCGCCGCTCTACAAGGGCCATGCCGACGAGCCGGTGCCGCCGCTGCAGGTGCGGCGCCGCGGGGGCGCGCGCGGTTGAGCCAGATGCCGGACAAGATCGATCCGCCGCGTCAATTGCCGCTCGATCTAGGCCACGGCACAGGCTATTCGCGCGACGAGCTCGTCGTCTCCAGCACCAACAGCCAGGCGGCGGCGCTTGTTGACCGCTGGCCGGACTGGCCGTCGCCGGTCGTCGTGCTGGCCGGGCCGGCCGGCTCGGGAAAAACCCATCTGGCCTCGATCTGGCGGACCCGCGCCGACGCGGTGAAAGTGGAGGCCGGCCGCATCGGCGACTGCATCGAAAATCTCGGCGCGCATCCGGCCCTGATCGACGATGTCGATGCCGGCCCGATCGATGAGCACGGCCTCTTCCACCTGATCAACGCGGTGCGCGGCGCCGGCTCGAGCTTGCTGTTGACGGCGCGGCGCTTCCCGTCCGCCTGGGGCGTCAGGCTGCCCGATCTGGCGTCGCGGCTGAAGGCGGCGGCGACCGTCGAGATCCACGAACCCGACGATCTTCTGCTGGCCGGCGTCATCACAAAGCTGTTCGCCGACCGCCAGGTCGAGGTCGAGCCGCATGTCGTGCAATATCTGGTGCGCCGCATCGAGCGCTCGCTGGCCACTGCCATGCGGGTGGTCGAACGGCTCGACCGCACCGCGCTCGAGCGCAAGACGCCGATCACCCGCGCGCTCGCCGCCGAGACCGTCAGCGCCATGGACGAAGGGCAGGGCGAGTTCGAGATTTAGAGGATACAAAATGACGTCTGAGTTCAGTGCATACGACATCATTGATCCGTTACTGATGTCGTGGGCAAATCGGCACGGAATACGGGTCGCCACTAAATATCGCGACGACGATGTCCGTTCTATCTGGGTTTACGACAAGAATGGCAATCGTCGTGCTCAGTTGTGGCTCGATTTGCCTGACGTCAACGGCAACGTAACCATTGTGGCGTCGGTGCTGGATCCTAAAAGCGCTACAAAATGGGGTGCCAGAGAGGAACGCCACGCGTCTCCCGAAATGCTGCAGGCCGCCCTTGAAGAACTACGGCCAATGGTTTTTGGCTGGGCCGGGGAAGGTGCATACACCTAGTTCTTACCTCGGCCGGTGTCTCATTTCGGGAAACAAACCTGGCATCTGTCTTGCACCTGACAGCTTGCCGGCTAATCCCGGTCCTGATTGCGTATCAAATCAGGTAGTAGGCTCGCCGGGAGATGGGTGGTTGGGGTTCTCTTCCCGGCGAGCTTGCCTTTGGCAGCATCGAATCGATAGCGCCATTGCGCGGCTGGCCTCAGCTCTCTCCGCCTGCAACCGCCGCTCGTTCCACGCCAAAGCGCCGGCGGTAATCGCCAGGCACCAGGCCGGTTATCCTAGCGAATACTTTGCGGAAGGAGCCGGGATCGTCATAGCCGACCTCCCAGGCGATCTGGTCGATCGACCGCATCGTGGTTTCCAGCAGCTCGCGCGCCTTGCCGACGCGCAGGTGCTGACAATATTCGGTCGGCTTGAGGCCGGTGGCGCTGCGGAACCTGCGCAGGAAAGTCCGCTCCTCCAATCCGGCATGCCCGGCCATGGCGCCGAGCGTCACGTCGCGGGCGCCGTTTGCCTGCAGCCAGTGCTGCACCTTGAGAATCGCTTCGTCGCCGTGGGTCAGCCGCGGCGCGAACGGGCTGTAAAAACGTTGCTCGCGGCCCGGCGGATCGACCAGCATGAAACGCGCCGTGTCCATCATCACGGCTGACCCGAGCACCCGGTCCACCAGCTTCAGGCCGAGGTCGGTCCAGGCCATGTAGCCGCCTGCGGTGATGACGTCGCCATCGTCAATGACCAGCCTGTCGGCGTCGAGCAGGATGTCTGGAAAGCGTAGCGCCAGCGCGTCGCGATAAGCCCAGTGCGTCGTCGCCGCACGGCCGGACAACAGGCCGGTCTCGGCAAGCACGAAAGCGCCGGCACAGACCGAACCGAGCGTCGCGCCTGCCGCATGACGGTCCCTGAGCCAGCCGGCATAGGGCGCGGCTGCTTCCCGAGCGATCGGATCTCCCAAGGTCGGCGGGAGGATAACCATGGCTGGTTCATTGTCGGCGCCGGGGTCGCTGTCGAAGGTGCGGACTACGGTGTGGCCCGCGTCGTCCAATTGCCAATGACTGACGCGAAGCCTCGCCGCCTCGGGCGACCGCTCGACAGCCAGCCGGTTTGCCAGCATGAAAAGATCAGTCAGGCCGAGCACGGCCGCTTCCTGCACGCCGGGATACAGGACAAGGCCGATTTCGATCAGATCACGCGCAGCCGTCATTTGTCAGTTTTGCCACGTTGAACGTCCGTTTTGCCAATGCTCACCCTGGCCGCACTGTTATAATTTGTCCAGCTGAAGGGGCTAAAAGCTTCCCTGTTACCCCCCGATTTTTCCATCAAGGAGTAAGACGATGAGCACATTCACCACTCATGACGGCACCGAGATTTTCTACAAGGATTGGGGCAAGGGCCAGCCGATCGTGTTCCATCACGGCTGGCCGCTGAGCGGCGACGATTGGGACAACCAGATGCTGTTCTTCCTCGAAAAGGGCTACCGCGTCATCGCCCATGACCGCCGCGGCCACGGCCGCTCGTCGCAGACCGCGACCGGCAACGAGATGGACACCTACGCCGCCGATGTTGCGGCGCTGGCGGCGCATCTCGATCTCAGGGATGCGATCCACATCGGCCACTCGACCGGTGGCGGCGAGGTAGCGCGTTACGTCGCGCTTTATGGCGGCGGCGGCCGTGTTGCCAAGGCGGTGCTGATCGGCGCCGTGCCGCCGATTATGGTCAAGACCGACAGCAACCCCGGCGGCTTGCCGATCGAGGTCTTCGACGGCTTTCGCGCCGCTCTGGCCGCTAACCGCGCCCAGTTCTACAGGGATGTGCCGGCCGGCCCGTTTTACGGTTTCAACCGCGACGGCGCCAAGGTCTCGCCAGGCGCTATCGACAATTGGTGGCGCCAAGGCATGATGGGTGGGGCCAAGGCCCATTACGACTGCATCAAGGCCTTTTCCGAGACCGACTTCACCGACGACCTCAAGCAGATCGACGTGCCCGTCCTGATCATGCACGGCGACGACGACCAGATCGTGCCTATCGCCGACTCCGCGCTGCTTGCGGCCAAGCTGGTGAAGCACGGCACGCTCAAGGTCTACAAGGGCCTGCCGCACGGCATGTGCACCACCCATCCGGAGATCATCAATCCGGATCTGCTGGCCTTCATCCAGGGCTGACGGCTTGCATATCGGACGGGCAGCGCGGGCTCGTGCTGTCCGTCCGTCGCTTAAGCATGACCGGCGACGGCAGACACGCTCGAGCGTGATCCGCTTGCGCTGCCGACGAGATTTGCTTGATGAATGGTCGGAGTGGAGAGATTCGAACTCCCGACCCTCTGGTCCCAAACCAGATGCGCTACCAGGCTGCGCTACACTCCGAACGGTCTGTTGCCTAGTGATTTCAGCCCGCCAAAGCAAGCGTAAAAAGCCATCGGCCTTGCTGCCGGCGGCATTGCGCAGTAATGACGGGCTAGTGCATGGCCAGAGAACAGTAATGTGGTCTCGGGGTCGTGTGCTTGCAACCAGCAATGAGGTGGTCATGTCAGCCCGCATTTTCAGCCCAGCCAAAACCGCGATGCAGTCCGGCAAGGCCAAGACCGGCTATTGGGTGCTGGAATTCGATCCGGAGCAGCGCAAGAAGATCGATCCGCTGATGGGCTACACCACGTCCGGCGACATGCGAAGCCAGATCAGGCTGACCTTCGACACAAGAGAAGAGGCGGTCGCCTATGCCGAGAAGGAAGGGCTGGCTTTCCGCGTCGAGGAGCCGAAGGAAATCAAGCGCCGCCAGATTTCCTATGCGGAGAATTTCCGCTATGACCGCAGGACGCCCTGGACGCATTGATCCCATACCGGCCCTCCCGGCACAATTCGCCGGTCATGCGGCCGGCCAGCGGTCCCGTAGCTCAGCTGGATAGAGCACCGGCCTTCTAAGCCGATGGTCACAGGTTCGAATCCTGTCGGGATCGCCAATATTTTCAGTGTCCATTCCGGACAGGTTTACTCGCCAGTCGCACAGGATTTCCAACACATGACAGCGATGGGCGCGGTGGCATTGCTGATCCTTGTCCTGACCTATGCCGGCGTCGCAATCGGCAGGATACCCGGGCTGCGCCTCGACCGGGCAGGCATCGCGCTGCTCGGCGGTGCGGCGATGATCGCCATCGGCGCGCTCGACATGGAGGACGCCTACCGCGCCATCAGCTTCGACACCATCACGCTTCTGCTCGGCATGATGATCGTCGTGGCGCATCTGAAAGTGTCGGGCGCCTTTCGCGCGCTCGGCGGGTTCGCCATCGAGCATGCGCATGCGCCGTTCATGCTGCTGGTGATGGTGACGCTGTTGACCGGCGTCCTGTCGGCGTTCCTGGTCAACGACGCCATCTGCCTGGTCATGGCGCCGATCGTCGTCCATGTCACCCGCGTCATCAACCGCAACCCGGTTCCCTATCTGATCGCCACCGCCACGGCCTCGAATTGCGGCAGCGTCGCGACCATCACCGGCAATCCGCAGAACATGGTCATCGGCGCGCTGTCGGGGATTTCCTATCCGGCCTTCTCGGCGGCGCTGGCGCCGGTCGCGGCGTTCGGCCTCGTCGCCGTCATCGTCATCATCCGCATCGTCTACCGCGCCGAATTTTCGCGCAAGGCCGAGCTCAGCCCCGAGGTCTATCGCGGCCGCATGCTGCCGGGGCAGGTGGTGAAGGCGGTGGTCGTCTGTGTCGGTTTGGCGATCGCCTTCTTCGCCGGCGTTCCAGTCGCCAAGGCAGCGCTGATCGGCGGCGCCATTCTTCTTTTGACCCGCGCCATCAAACCTGAGCGCATCTATCGCGAGATCGATGGGCCGCTGCTGTTCATGTTCGCCGGGCTGTTCATCGTCGTCGCCGGGGCGGAGAAGACGCTGCTGACGCCCGACATCGTCGCCTCGGCAAAGGACCTCGGACTGAATGATGTCTGGCGGCTGTCCGGCTTCACCGCGGTGCTGTCCAACATCATGAGCAATGTCCCGGCCGTGCTGGCGCTGAAGCCGTTCGTGCCCGGACTGGAAAACCCCGAGCGGGCCTGGCTGGTCGTCGCCATGAGCTCGACGCTGGCCGGCAATTTCACGCTGCTCGGCTCGGTCGCCAATCTGATCGTTGCCGAGCACGCGCGAATCTCCGGCAAACCGCTGGGCTTCATCGCCTTCTTCAAGGTCGGCCTACCGTTGACGCTGGTCACGCTGCTTGTAGGGACGGCATGGCTGGCAGCCTAAAAGCGCGTCGCACTAGACCGGCCTCGTGCGGCGCGCTTCAGGCTCTTTTTTATGCATGTCGTTATCGCAAAACCGCTGCACACTTTTGCGCGACATGCATCAGCCAGTCAGGGCGATGTCACCGTCAGATGGCCTTTCATGTTGGGATGGAAGCGGCAGAAATAATCGACCGATTCCGCCTTCTTCAGCGTCAGGCTCGCCGCCTTCTTCGGCGGGATCATCACTTCCCAGGCGCCGTTGACGGTTGCCGTGTGGGCGAACACGTCCTTGTTTACCCACCTGATCGTGTCGCCGACCTTCGCCTCGATCTTTGCCGGCGAAAACACAAGCTTCTCGATCGTCACCTCGATGGTGTCGGCCTTGGCCGGCTGGGCACCCATGGCCAATGCCAGCGCAACCCACAGATGCCGCCCCGACGCCATTGGCTCGATCCTCACTTCAGCATGCCGGCGACGTGTTCGGCGTGCTGTTCGTGGCCCTGGAATATTTTCAGACCGGTTTCCAGCAGGCTCTTCAGCTCGGCATTGCTGGCCGACGGGATCAGCAGAGTTTCGAGCGCGCTATTGACCTGCTTGTGGTAGGCCACCTCGTTGGCGACATAGGCCTTGTCGAACGCCGCGCCCTTGAGCTTGGCAAGCTTGGCTCGTTCCTCGGCCGCCGCCTTGGTCAGCGCCTTGCTGGTCGGATTGTCCTCAGGCGTGACCTTGAGCTTCTTGACCAGGTCGAGAGCCTGTTTGTTGACCGCCTCGTGATCTCGCACCATGTCCTTGGCGAAATCCACGACCTCCTTGTTCTTCGATTTCTTCAGCGCCTGCTTGGCCGCCTCGACGTCAAGCACGCCTGCTGTGTAGGCGATATGTGCGATCTGCGGATCGGTCGGTTTGTCGGCAGCTTGCGACAAGGGCGCTGCGCTAAGCAGGAAAAATGCGGCCAGTGCCGTGGTCGATCGAATAAACATGATGCTCTCCTTCGCCCCGACGCGGAACTGCATCGGGCTTCGTTTTCAGTGATGCTCATTGGATGCAGGTCGCCGCCAAACGTTCCCGCGAAAATCGGCGCGACCTATCCGGAAAGACCAAGCCGCTGCATCACGGCATTGGTCAGCCGTTCGCAGCGCCGGCCCGCGAAGGGAAAGGCGTCGAGCAGCACCGGGCCGATCTGGTCGTCCAGCGCCTTGCGCACCAGCGCGCGGGCGCGGTGCAGCCGGGTCTTGATGGTTTCTGGTCGCACGCCAAGCAGTTCGGCGGTTTCTTCGATGCTCAATCCCTCGATGACGCGCGCCACGAACACCATCCGGTAGACATCGGGAAGACTGTCGGTTGCCCGTTCGACAAGCTCAAGGATCTGCCGTTGCGCCATCGTCCGCTCCGGATCGTCGCTCGGGTTGAGGGGAAACCGGATGATTTCGGCTTGCGGGTTTTCAGGCATCGCTACCATTCGCCGCCTTTTGCGCAAGCGGCCGAGCGCTTCGTTGATGACGATACGCGATAGCCACGTGGCGAGCGAGGCATCGCCGCGAAAGGCCTCGAGATGGGCAAAGGCGCTGACATAGGCCTCCTGGACGATGTCCTCGGCCTCGCTGTCGTTACGCACGACGCCTCGGGCGATGCGGTAGAGCCTTTGGTTGTGCGTCTTGATGATGGTGCGGAATGCATCGCTATCACGTGCCAGCGCGCGGCCGACAAGCTGCATGTCGCCGGAAGCGGCGGGCGTTGCCGTCAACGCAGCAGGCATGGCCGATCTCCTGATAGGCTTCTCATCGGACATTGGATGAATCGGCCGACAAAAGGTTCCCGACCGATCCGCCGGCCGGCCTCGATCCGTTTCAAGCGCCGGCAGAGGCTATTCTAACGCCTCCACCACACCGGCGTCTCTATTTTGTAGACGCCGTGTCATCGGCTGATCGGTCGCCATGACATCACTCAGGATCGCAATTTTTCCAAGCTGTTACGCCGATTTCCTGACTCAGCCTGGAAAGGTGCTTGGCTCAGGCCTGTGCGGCCGCCGCCAGCCCGCGCGCCAGGTCGGCCTTCAAATCCTCGACATCCTCGAGCCCGATCTGCAAGCGCACCAGCGGCCCGTCATACGGGCCCTTGGCGATTGTGCGGTCGCCAAGGAATACCGGCACGGCAAGGCTCTCATAGCCGCCCCAGGAATAGCCGAGGCCGAAAAACTTCAACGCGTCGAGGAAGGCGTGCTGCTGCTTCTGTCCGCCGCCCGCGAGAACGATCGAGAAGATGCCGCTCGATCCGCAAAAATCGCGCTTCCACATGGCGTGGTCGGGATGACTGGGCAGCCCGGGATGCAGCACCTGCGCTACGCCCGGCTGACCCTCGAGCCAGCCGGCGAGGGCAAGCGCGCTCCTTTGATGATGCTCCAGCCGCACACCCATCGTGCGCAGGCCGCGCAGCACCTGGTAGACGTCGTCAGGCCCGGCGCAGCAGCCCATCGTGTTGAACGTCTCGAAAAGCTGCTTCCAGCAGTCCGCATTGGCCGACACGGTGCCGAGCAGCACGTCGGAATGGCCGGCCGGGTATTTCGTCGCCGCGTGGATCGAGATGTCGACGCCATGGTCGAGCGGGCGAAAGTAGAGCGGCGTCGCCCAGGTGTTGTCCATCATGACGATGGCGCCGGCGGCATGCGCTGCCTTGGCGATGGCCGGTATGTCCTGCACCTCGAAGGTGTTGGAGGCCGGCGATTCGGTGAACACCACCTTGGTGTTGGGCTTGATCAGCGCCGCGATGCCGGCGCCGATGCGCGGTTCGTAATACTCGATCTCGATGCCCAGCCGCTTCAGCATCGTGTCGGCGAAATTGCGGGTCGGATGATAGACGGAATCGACGATCAGCAGATGATCGCCGGCCGACAGGAAGGCGAGCAGCGGCAGCACCACGGCCGCCAGGCCGGACGGCACCGCGACCGTGCCGGCGGAGCCTTCCAGCGCATCGATGGCGCTGGTCAGCGCATCGGTGGTCGGGGTGCCGCGCGTGCCGTAGGTGTATTTCTGGCAGCGCGCCGCCATTGTCGCCGCATTGGGATAGAGCACGGTCGAGGCATGCACCACCGGCGGATTGACGAAGCCGAAATAGTCATGCGGGTTGTTGCCGGAATGGGCGAGCCGTGTGTTGACGCCCATCTCGCTGTCGTCTTTTGCCATTGCTTTTCGTCCCATGGGTTGGTCGTTAGCCATAGTGCGGCGGCATTGGCCGCGCAACCGCACCGCACTCGCCAGGCCAAGGTCTTGAATATGCCAATTCAGCAACGAGCCGTGGACCTGCGGGAAGGCTGCCAAGTGCGCTTGGCAACTCACGGTCGGACTTTGCCGGCTTTATTGGCGCGCTGGCCGATTTGCGAGCGCGTTTGTCTGCAATTTCAGGCATTTCAGGCAGTTGGTTTTCAAAGTCTTTCGGATTTGGTCATTTCCCTTGACCTCACAGGAATAATCGCCTTCGATGTTGTTCGTGAATGGGAGGCAGCGCGTCGGTTACGATGCGGGATTCCGGTAATGGGCCGGGATACATAGCTGCGTTCACACGGGAAAAAGTCAGGGTTCGCCTGGAAAAAACAGAAAAGGGTCTGTGGGTCATGAAACACATTGCAATCGGCGTTTTGGGCGCCGCCGCGTTTGGATTCGCGGCTTCGGCGGCTTCGGCGGCCACGCTCGACGATGTCAAAGCGAAGGGCTTCATCCAATGCGGCGTCTCGACCGGTCTGGCCGGCTTCTCGGCGCCGGACGACAAGGGTGAGTGGCAAGGCATCGACGCGGACTTCTGTCGCGCTGTGGCAGCCGCCGTGTTCGGCGATGGCACCAAGGTGAAGTTTACGCCGCTCAGCGCCAAGGAGCGGTTTACCGCTCTGCAGTCGGGCGAGATCGACATCCTGTCGCGCAATACCACCTGGACCATCAATCGCGACACCGCACTCGGCCTGAACTTCATCGGCACGACTTATTACGACGGCCAGGGCTTCATGATCAACGCCAAGAAGCTACCGGGCGTGAACTCGGCGCTGCAGCTTTCGGGCGCGGCGGTCTGCGTGCAGAGCGGCACCACGACCGAGCTCAACCTTGCCGACTATTTCAAGTCGAACAAGATGGAGTACAATCCTGTCGTCTTCGAAAAGCTGGAAGAGGTTAACGCCGCCTATGACGCCGGCCGCTGCGACGTATACACCACCGACCAGTCGGGCCTCTATGGCATCCGCCTGACGCTCGGTGCGCCGGCCGACCACGTCGTGTTGCCCGAGATCATCTCCAAGGAACCGCTTGGGCCGGCCGTACGCCAGGGCGACGACCAATGGTACCACATCGTCAAGTGGACCTATTTCGCGTTGCTCGACGCCGAGGAACTCGGCATCACCAAGGCCAATGTCGACGAGATGAAGAACTCGGACAGTCCAGAGATCAAGCGCGTGCTCGGCCAGGAAGCCGACACCAAGATCGGCACCGATCTCGGCGTCTCTAACGACTGGGTCGTCAACATCGTCAAGGCCGTCGGCAATTACGGCGAGATGTTCGAGCGTAATGTCGGCTCGGGCAGCCCGCTGAAGATCGCGCGCGGCATCAACGCGCTGTGGACCAAGGGTGGCCTGCAGTACGCTCCGCCGATCCGCTGATCGAAAATGGATCCGGAAGGCAGATCGTCTGCCTTCCGGTCTCTCTTTCCAGGGGACTGTCGAATGGCATCGCAGGAAGTTCTTCGCGAGGAGCCAAGCCGCGGTTCCTTCATCAATGATCCTCGTGTCCGCGGAATATTCTTTCAAGCGCTGGTCCTCGTCCTGCTGGTAGCGGGGGTCTGGTGGGTTACCCACAACGTCATCGTCAATCTGACGCGCTTGCACATCGCTTCCGGCTTTGGCTTCCTCAGGGGCCGCGCCGGCTTCGACATCAGCGAAAGCGCGATCGCATATTCGTCGGATTCGACCTATTTCCGAGCCATCCTGGTTGGCTTCATCAACACCGTGATCGTTGCCGTCGTCGGCATCATCACCGCCACCATTATCGGTTTCATCGTCGGCATCGGCCGGCTTTCGCGCAACTGGCTGATCAGGAAGATCTGCACGGTCTATGTCGAGGTCTTCCGCAACATCCCGCCGCTGCTGGTCATCTTCTTCTGGTATTCCGGCGTGCTCGCCGTGCTGCCGCCGCCGCGCGAGAGCATTAATTTGCCGTTCGGCTCCTTTCTCAACCAGCGCGGCTTCTATTTTCCGCGCGCTGTCTGGGGCGAGGGCTCCTGGCTGATCCTGGTCGCCCTGCTCCTCGCCCTTGCCATGGCCTGGTTCGTCGCCCGCAAGGCGCGGCAGCGGCAGATGGCGACGGGCCAGCCGTTCCCGGTGCTCTGGACATCCATAGCGTTGATCGTCGGCCTGCCGCTGCTGGCCTACGCGCTGAGCGGCTTTCCTCTGACCTTCGAATTCCCGAAACAATCGACTTTCAACCTGGTCGGTGGCTTTCAGGTCAGACCAGAGTTCCTGTCACTCTATCTGGCGTTGTCCTGCTATACGGCCGCCTTCATCGCCGAGATCGTGCGCGCCGGCATCAGGGGCGTCAGCACGGGCCAGACCGAGGCGGCCGCGGCACTCGGGCTGCGCTCGGGATCGATCCTCAGGCTTGTCGTCGTGCCGCAGGCGATGCGCATCGTTATTCCGCCGCTGACCAGCCAGTATCTGAACTTGACCAAGAACTCTTCACTCGCCATCGCCATCGGCTATCCGGACCTGACGGCGACTGCCGGCACTGTCTTGAACCAGACCGGGCAGGCGGTTGAAGGCGTGGTGATCATGATGGCTGTCTATCTCGCGCTCAGCCTCATCACGTCGGCGATCATGAACGTCGTCAATGCCAGGATGGCGCTGGTGGAGAGGTAAGGCCATGCAGGAACACGACATGTCCTGGGTGCGGACGGAGATGGCGCTGGCCCAACCGGCGCCGTCGAGCGAGCGTGGCCTCACCGCCTGGATCCGCAAGAACCTGATTGCCACCACGGGCGACACCATTCTCACCATCGTTGGCATCGCGCTGGTCGCTGTGATCCTGCCCCAAATCATCAATTGGGCCTTCATCAACGCCCAGTGGACCGGACCGGACCGCTCGGTCTGCGCCACCGTGGCGCAAGGCGGCATCCAGCCGGATGGCTGGACCGGTGCTTGCTGGGCATTCGTCAACGCCAAGTTCGGCCAGTTCATGTTCGGCACCTATCCTATCGAGGAGCGTTGGCGGCCGATCGTGGTGGCCATCCTGTTCGTGGCACTGCTGGTGCCGTTGCTCATTCCGCGCGTACCGCGCAAGGGGCTGAATGCCATTCTTCTCTTTTTTGTACTGCCGGTCGTCGCCTTCGTTCTGCTGGTCGGCGGCATGTTCGGCCTGCCGCATGTCGAGACGTCGCGTTGGGGTGGACTGCTGGTGACGCTCAGCCTGTCGTTCGTCGGCATTGCCGTGTCGCTGCCGATCGGCATCGTGCTGGCGCTCGGCCGGCGCTCGAACATGCCGATCGTCAAGCTGCTGTGCGTGATCTTCATCGAGACGGTACGCGGCATCCCGCTGATTACGGTGCTGTTCTTTGCCAGCGTGATGCTGCCGCTGTTCCTGCCGGCCGGCGTCAGCTTCGACAAGTTCCTGCGCGCGCTGATCGGCGTGTCGCTGTTTGCCGCCGCCTACATGGCCGAAGTGGTGCGCGGCGGCCTGCAGGCGATCCCCAAAGGCCAGTATGAGGGCGCCGATTCGCTCGGTCTCAGCTACTGGCAGAAGATGGGCCTGGTCGTCATGCCGCAGGCGCTGAAGCTGGTCATTCCCGGCATCGTCAACACCTTCATCGGCATGTTCAAGGACACCAGCCTGGTCATCGTCATCTCGATGTTCGACCTCCTCGGCATCGTCAAGCAGAACTTCTCCGACGCAAATTGGGCGACGCCGCAGACGGCCAGATCCGGCCTGGTGTTCGCTGCCTTCATCTTCTGGCTGTTCTGCTTCGGCATGTCGCGCTATTCAATGTACACGGAACGCCGTCTCGACACCGGCCACAAACGCTAAAAAGGGGACCTTGTCATGGCCATAGAAAACGCCGTCAGCGCGGAAGAGATCAAGGTCAATGCCGCCAAGATGCACATTTCCACCACCGATGTCGCCATCGACATCATCGCCATGCACAAATGGTACGGCGAATTCCATGTGCTGAAGGACATCAATCTAAAGGTGATGCGCGGCGAGCGCATCGTCATCTGCGGCCCGTCGGGCTCCGGCAAATCGACGATGATCCGCTGCATCAACCGGCTGGAGGAACACCAGAAGGGCAAGATCATAGTCGACGGCAAGGAACTGACCAACGATCTGAAGAAGATCGACGAGGTGCGCCGCGAGGTCGGCATGGTGTTCCAGCACTTCAACCTGTTCCCGCATCTGACCATTCTGGAGAATTGCACGCTGGCACCGATCTGGGTTCGCAAGATGCCGCGGAAACAGGCCGAGGAAATCGCCATGCATTTCCTCAAGCGCGTCAAGATCCCGGAACAGGCCAACAAATATCCCGGCCAGCTTTCCGGCGGCCAGCAACAGCGCGTGGCGATCGCCCGCTCGCTGTGCATGAATCCGCGCATCATGCTGTTCGACGAGCCGACCTCGGCTCTCGATCCGGAAATGATCAAGGAAGTGCTGGAGACGATGGTCGGGCTGGCCGAGGAGGGCATGACCATGCTCTGCGTCACCCACGAAATGGGCTTTGCGCGCAAAGTCGCCAACCGGGTGATCTTCATGGACCAAGGCCAGATCGTCGAGCAGAACACGCCGGCCGAGTTCTTCGACCACCCGCGCCATGAGCGCACGAAGCTGTTCCTGTCGCAGATCCTGCACTGATCCTGTACGCCGGTTCGGGACAAGACCGGCGGATCACAACTCTGTGTCTTGCTGGCTTCGCGCGTATTCGACGAGCGCTGACCGTGCGCTGTGCGATAAAATAGCAAGCGTGCTTCAGGCCGTTCGAGTGGTCACATTGCAACCTGGTAACTAAGGCCGGCACGGATCATAAGCGTGCCGGCTGCGTTCATTGCCATTGGGAGTTGTATAACGAGCCGCGTGGGCGCGTGCGGCGGCAGGTCACGGGTTCATCCTGATGCTCATCCAACCGATCGATTATTTCCTCGTCGTCTGGTTCGCGCTGGCGCTGGCTTCGACGCTTTACGTCGGCTTCGACCAATATCGCAACAATCCCGAGCCGGTGGTGATGAAATGGGGCTTCATCCTGGTCACCCTCTATATGGGTCCGCTCGGTTTGCTGCTCTACGTGCTCGCCGACAAGGAGCCCCGGCCGGGCGAGCATGAACTCTTCACCCGGCCGCTCTGGAAGCAGGGCGTCGGCTCCACCATCCACTGCGTCGCCGGCGATGCCACCGGCATCATTCTTGCCGCCGCCGTCACGGCGGCGCTCGGCCTGCCGATGTGGATCGACCTGATCGTCGAATATCTCGCCGGCTTTGCCTTCGGCCTGTTCATCTTCCAGTCGCTGTTCATGAAATCGATGATGGGCGGCACCTATTGGGAGAACGTCCGCAAGAGCTTCCTGCCCGAGTTCATCTCCATGAACTTCATGATGGCCGGCATGGCGCCGGTCATGAGCTTCCTGATGATGGGCCGCGACATGCGCGCGATGGAACCGACGGAGCTGCTGTTCTGGGGCGTGATGTCGATCGGCGTCATCGCCGGTTTTGCGCTTGCCTATCCGGCCAATGTCTGGCTGGTCGCCCGGGGGCTGAAGCATGGGCTGATGACGCAGCGTGCGCAGGCAGCCGGCATCGATGTCCGGGAGCAGCCTGCCACGAGGCAACATGCGCAGATACAAATGCAGCAGGCCGACGCCAGCGGCCATCACGGGCAGCACCACGACATGGTTTCCCACAAAGGCAAAGGCGGCGGCCATCACATGGAGACGGATGCCACGACGCCGCAGGTCGCTGCCCTGGGTGCCGTCTCCCTGCTGTCGCTCGCCATCGGCATGGTCGCGCCGGCGAACTGGCTGAACCTGACGCTGTCGGCACGCGACGTCGGCGGGGTGATCATGCCGCAAGGCATGATCATGGATCGCGACACGCCGGCCGATACGATGCGTGACATGGCCGCTACCGATCCACGCCTCGTGGCCGCCTCTTATGGCCTGACGGCAAAGGGCGACCAGGAACTGCCGTTTCGGATGGAGAACGGCATCAAGGTGTTCGAGCTCAGGCCTTCGGTGGTCCGCTGGCAGATCCTGCCGGCCGTTGCGGTCGACGCCTATGCCTATAACGGCCAGATTCCCGGTCCGCGAATTCACATTCGCCAGGGCGATCGGGTCAGGATCAACGTCACCAACGGCCTACCTGAGGAAACGACGGTGCATTGGCATGGCTTGATCCTGCCGAACCAGATGGATGGGCCGGCCGAGATCACGCAGCCGCCGATCGAGCCCGGGCAATCCTATTCATACGAATTCACCGCAACCCAGCACGGAACCTATTTCTACCACCCCCATGCCAAGCCGGACCGGACCCAGGCGCTCGGCCTCTACGGTGCGCTGATCATCGATCCCGCCAATCCCGCCGACGAGGTCGCGGCCGACCATGATTACGTCATCCAGCTTCAGGAATGGCTGGTGCGGGAAGGGCTGACCTACCCGTCGATGCCGATGGACGGCGGCATGCCGAATTTCTTCACCATCAAGGGAAAGGCCTATCCCTCGACCGAGACGATCCCGATGAAGGTCGGCGAGACGCTCAAGGTGCGGTTCATCGGCACCAACAACGGCTTCATCCATCCGATGCATATCCATGGCGGACCGTTCGAGGTCGTTGCCCGCGACGGCGAGACGGTCCCCGCTTCGGGTCGTTTCCTTGCCGATACGATCAACGTCGGGCCGGGTCAGCGCTACGACGTGATCTGGAAGGCGCAGCGTCCGGGCAAATGGCTGATCCATTGCCACATCCCGCATCACACCACGAACAACAATGTCGAGGAGAAGGGCGGCGGCGGGCTGATGGTCGTGATCGATGTGACATGACCGGCGTCGCCTTGGCGCGTTCCATCCGCTGCACCGGCCCGGACGCCATGCAGTGGCTGGGGCCAAATTTTCTCTCAAGCTGAGGTGATCTGCCAGACAGCGACGCCGGCAAGGGCGAGACCGGCGGCGCCCTCGATGGCCCGGGAGATGGTTTCGAACAGGCGTGGCTGGCGCGCGAAAAACTGTACAAGCCGTTCCCGAAACAGGATCGACAACACGGCGACACAGGACAGCGTCAGCGCCACGCCGACCATCATGGTGACGGCAAACAGGGCGCCCGCCGCCGGAACCCCCCTGGAGATTGCGAAAGTCATCGCGAAAAGCGTCAGCGGGCATGGGATCAGGCCTGCCGTGACGCCGACAGCCTCGCCCTCGTGCCTGTGATGATGGCTGTGGCTCAACGCGCGCCAGATCATCCAGACGCCAATGAGGCCGAGCAGCCCGCGACTGATATGCTCCAGAAGCGGAGCGCGGCCGACGCTGCCCAATGCTATTGAGACCAGTGGCAGCGAGAGAGCCGCAATCAGAACGGCAATCGTCACATGCGTGAACGATAGCGTGATAGATACGAGCAGACCACGCGAGACCTTCGCATCCGAACCGGCAAGATAAGTCGCCAGGACGGCCTTGCTGTGCCCCGGCGTCAGCGCATGGGCAGCCCCGAACACGACGCCCATCGGCAGGAAGGCCATGAACGCCAGCCAATTGCCTCCGGCCGCAAGCAGTTGGATCTGTTCGCCGAGCGTCAGATAGATCGTGCGCTGAAATTCGACGAGCGTCTGGAACATCGGACGAGACTAGCAGAAAATCGGCGAGCGTCAGTGCATGTGGCCGTGGTCATGCGTGTGCTCATGCGGATGGTCGTTCTCTCCACGTTCCGTTGAAAACCGCACATTCGCCTCAGCCAGGGCGGGCATATGCTGGGATAGTTCGTCCTTCAGCGCTGCGGCGATCTTGTTGGCCGCCGACAGCGGCAGGGTTTCGTCCGCGGCAATTGCGATGTCGGCGTGCAATCTATGACCGATCCAGCGCGCCTTGGCATCGACAATGCGCGCGCCCGGAACATGCTCGGCGGCATGTCGGATTTCGTCTATCACACCGGGTTCGATTCCATCCAGCATGCGGGTCAGCACCGAGCGGGCCGATTGCCAGACGATACCGAAGATCGCAATCGTGATCAGCAGGCCGACGATCGGATCGGCCAAGGAAAAGCCAAACCAGACGCCGATGGCTCCGATGACCACGGCAAGGCTGGTAAGTCCATCTGTGCGGGCGTGGTAGCCGTCGGCAATCAGTGCCGCGCTGTTGATTTCGCGGCCGACGCGGATACGGAACACGGCAACCGCCTCGTTGCCGAGGAAGCCGACAATGCCCGCCGCAGTCAGCCAGCCCAGGTGTGTCACCGCTTGTGGATTGATCAGCCTGTCGATGGCTTGGTAGGCAGCGACTACAGCGCTGAACAGGATGATGAGCACGATGATGATGCCGGCCAGATCCTCGACCCGGCCCAAGCCATACGTGAAGATCCGCGACGGCTTGCGCCGCGCCAGAACGAACGCAATCCAGAGCGGGATCGCCGTGGTCGCGTCGCCGATGTTATGGATCGTGTCGGCCAGCAATGCCACGCTCCCCGACAACGCAACCACGACCATCTGCAATGCCGCGGTGATGGCCAGGATCACGAACGACCATTTGATTGCCCAGATGCCCCGGTCGGTGGTGGCAATTGTCGCGTCGATGACGCCATGGCTGTGACCGTGCGGACCGTGATCGCCGTGATGATGTGCGGCGTGCGAGCCGAACCCGAGCCAGTCCAGAATGCGGGCTACGATGGCATTCATAGATATTTCGCCAGCTGCTTGAGTTCCGCCAGCGAGTTGCCGCCGGTTTCGACGCTGTCGGTCAGGCAATGCTCGATGTGATCGTTGATCAGCTCGCGCTTGGCGCTGCTGATGGCCCTTTCGACGGCATGAAGCTGCTGCGCCAAGTCAACGCAAGGGCGATGCGCCTCGATCATCGCCAGCACCGCCGCAAGGTGGCCTTGCGCGCGCTTCAGGCGCTTTATGATGGAAGGATGCGAGGCGTGGAGGTGATCTGACATGCCTCAGCGTATCCTCCCGGGGAGGATACGCGTCAAGCTCTAAGTCAGCTGTGCAACTTTCGGAGGGGCTTCACCTTGAGCATTGCTTGTTCTATGCCTTTCCCATGAAGAAGCTTGCCCGTTTTCTTGGCCTGCTGGTCGTTGCAGCAGTCCTTGCGGTGGCATTGGGCACACTGCTGCCGCGCCCGCTCTGGCCGGCGGCAGTTGCCGATCCGATCGGCTCAAGCCACCGCATCCTGGTGCTGAAAAATCCGATCCACACCGACATCGCCATCCCGGTCGACGACGATGTGCGCCGGCGCTTCCATTTCCTGGTCGATGCCGGCATTCCAGCAGACGTGGCGGAGGTCCGCTACATCGTCTTCGGCTGGGGCGGCCGCGCCTTCTATCTCGAGACGCCGACCTGGTCGGAACTGAAGGCAGTGCCGGTGATGAAGGCGCTGACCGTCGATGCCTCGGTGATGCATGTCGACATTTCAGGCGAAATCGCCGAGCCGCATCCCGACGTCGCCGGCTTCGACATCGGCGAGGAGCGGTTTACGGCGCTGCTCGATTACATTGCGGGAAGCTTGCGGCAGGGACCGAGCGGGGCCATGCCGATCGAGAATGCGGCGTATTCCCGTTTCGATCGTTTCTTCGAAGGCAATGGCCGTTTCAACGCGCTGGTCGGCTGCAACACCTGGGCGGCGGCGGCACTGCGCACCGCCGGGCTGCGCACCGGCTGGTGGAACCCGCTGCCGGCATCGCTCGGCCTGTCGATGCGGCTTTACAATTGACCGGGCGACTTAGGACCGCCGAACGTCCTACGCCCGCCAGCCGTAGAGCCAGTCGAGATCGGCGGCGAGTTTTTCGGGCGAGCGCATCGCCAGGAACAGGTTGCGGGCCATCGCCACCGGCCCGGCCGCATGCCAGGCGAGGCGATTGACGGCGCCGCGGCGGGCGACCTGGGCGACGCGCGGCCGCCGCGCCTGTTCCCAGGCGGCAAGCGCCCCCTCAAGATCGGCTGTGGAGGCCGCAACGAAGCCGGCAAGCGTCGCCGCGTCCTCGATCGCCATCGCCGCGCCCTGTGCGGCAAACGGCGTCATCGCGTGCGCCGCATCGCCGATCAGCGCGATGCCTTGCGGCGTCGTCCACCGCCGTTGCTCGACAATGTGGATCGGCCATGCCGTCCACGGCGCCGCCTCGTTCGCCAGGCGAACCAGCGCCGGCGCGGTACCGCGCATGGCGCTGGCGAGGCTGGCGGGGTCGGCATACCCCGACCAGCCTTCGGCGATGCGCTCGCCCTTGGTGAAGGCCGCGAGGTTGAAGACAGTGCCACGGCTGACCGGATAGGCGACCATATGGAAGCCTGGATGGAGGAATGCGGTAACGCAATCGGGCGCACCGATCGCCCTGAAGGCTTGTCCGGCAAGGCTGTCCGCGGCCACCGTGGCGCGCCAGGCAAGCTCGCCCGAGAATCGGCTTCTGCCGAATTCGGCCGCCTTGCGGGCCAGTTTTTCTCGCACCGACGACCAGACGCCATCGGCTCCGACCAGCAACGATGCTTCGGTTTCGATGGTCGTGCCGGCAATCTCGACTGTTGCGGTGATGCCATTCGGTCCGGTTGCGACGCCGCCGACGCGGGCACCGGTGACAAGCTCGACCTCGGGCCGCTCGGCTATCCGCTGCATCAGCGCTGACTGCAGATCCGCGCGGTGGGCAACGAGATAGGGCGCTCCCCAGCGCGTTTCGGCCGCCTGGCCAAGCGGTACGCGCGCCAGCTTGCGCAGCGTGGCGGCATCCTTGAGCACGACTGCCTCCGGCCGCACCGCCGTCGCCAGCAGCCGATCGAGTACGCCGAGCTGCCGTAGGATGCGCGTCGCGTTGGGCGAAAGCTGGATACCGGCGCCGGCAGCCTCGAGGTGCTTCGCCTGTTCGAACAGTTTTACCCGATAGCCGCGCTCGGCGAAGGCCAGTGCCGCGGTCAGCCCGGCGACGCCCGCCCCGGCGATGACCACCTGCCGGGACTGCGTTTCCTGCATCAGGCTTGTCGCGGAAGAATCAGGCGGCCTGGTCGATATAGAGGCAGCCCGGCGGCTGCGTTTCCAATGCCTTCAGTTTCGGCGAATAGCGATAGAGCGTCGAGCAATAGGGGCAGACCTTTTCATTGTCGTCGCCCATGTCGAGAAATACATGCGGATGGTCGAAAGGCGGATTGGCGCCGGTGCACATGAATTCCTTGACGCCGATGTCGATTGCCGGATAGCCCGCATCGTTCTGGAAATGGGGAATGGAACCGCCTGCCATCGTCGTCTCCTGATCTTGTCGATTGCATCTGGATCATAACCCGTCTCTTTGCAAGATCGATGAAATGAAACTGTCGCAAAAGCCTGTCAGAGGATAAGTTAAGCCGGTTAAGGCTATGGTCGTCGAACGGTGTGGGAAGAGCGGAAACCATGAACGAACTGAAGCCGGTGCAGAACGAATTCATCACCGTCGAGGCGGCGAGCCCCGAAGGCGGCAATCCCGATCGCTTCGTCAATCGCGAGTTTTCCTGGCTGCAATTCAACCGGCGCGTGCTCGAGGAATCGCTGAACGCCAATCACCCGCTGCTCGAGCGCGTTCGCTTCCTGTCGATATCGGCCGCCAACCTCGACGAGTTCTTCATGGTCCGCGTCGCTGGTCTTGCCGGCCAGGTGCGCGAAGGCATCGTGCTGAAGAGCCCGGATGGGCGCACTCCCGAGCAGCAGCTCGAACAATTGCTGCGCGAGGTCGAGCGCCTGCAGGAGGACCAGCAGAACAGCCTTTCGGCGCTGATGCTGCTGCTCGACAAACAAGGCATCGAAAGCATCACCCGCGATGGCCTGACCAAGGACGAGAAGACCTGGCTCGAGGACCATTTCCAGGAGCAGGTATTTCCGGTCCTGACGCCGCTGTCGATCGACCCGGCGCATCCGTTTCCGTTCATTCCCAATCTCGGTTTCTCGATGGCGCTGCAATTGCGCCATCGCAAGAACGGCGAGGAAATGAGCGCGCTTCTGCGCCTGCCGGTGGCACTGAGGCGCTTCATCCGTTTGCCGGATCGCAAGCATCATGTCCGCTTCATTCCACTCGAAGAGGCGGTCAGTCTCTATATCGGCAAGCTGTTCCCCGGCTATGAGGTCAAGGGCTCCGGCACGTTCCGCATCATCCGCGACAGCGATATCGAGGTCGAGGAAGAATCAGAGGATCTGGTGCGGCTGTTCGAGACGGCGCTGAAGCGGCGGCGCCGCGGCTCGGTTATCCGGATCGAGTTCGACCGGCTGATGCCGGCCGAATTGCGCGATTTCGTCGCCGGCGAGCTCGGCGTCTCGGCAAGCCGCATCAGCGTGCTCACCGGTCCGCTGGCGCTCAGCCAGATCTCGGAGATCGTCGCCGTCGCCCGCGACGATCTGAAATTCACCCCCTACAATCCCCGCTTTCCCGAGCGCATCCGCGAGCATGGCGGCGATTGTTTTGCGGCGATCCGCGAGAAGGACATCATCGTCCACCATCCTTACGAATCTTTCGACGTGGTGGTGCAGTTCCTGCGCCAGGCAATGGCCGACCCGGAAGTGGTGGCGATCAAGCAGACGCTCTACCGCACCTCCAACGACAGCCCGATCGTACGCGCTCTGGTCGACGCCGCCGAGGCCGGCAAGTCGGTGACGGCGCTGGTCGAGCTCAAGGCGCGCTTCGACGAGGAGGCCAACATCCGCTGGGCGCGCGACCTCGAGCGCGCCGGCGTCCAGGTCGTCTTCGGTTTCCTCGAGCTCAAGACCCATGCGAAAATGTCGCTGGTGGTGCGGCGCGAGGATGGCAGGCTGCGCAATTACGTGCATCTGGGCACCGGCAACTACCACCCGGTCACGGCACGCATCTACACCGACCTGTCCTTCTTCACCACCGATCCGACGATCGCGCGCGATGTCGCCCAGCTGTTCAACTTCATCACCGGCTATGCCGAGCCGGCCGAGCAGATGCGGCTGGCCATCTCGCCGTTTACGCTGCGCGACCGCATCCTCCAGCACATTTCGGATGAGATCAGCCACGCGCTGGAGGGCAGGCCGGCCCGCATCTGGATGAAGATGAACGCCTTGGTCGACCCGATCGTCATCGATGCGCTCTACGATGCCAGCCGCGCCGGCGTCGAGATCGATCTCGTCGTGCGCGGCATCTGCTGCCTGAGACCGCAGGTGCCCGGCCTATCGGAGAACATTAGGGTGAAGTCGATCGTCGGCCGTTTCCTCGAGCACAGCCGCATCTATTGCTTCGGCAACGGCCACGGCCTGCCCTCGGACGGGGCGATCGTCTATATCTCCTCGGCCGATCTGATGCCGCGCAATCTCGACCGCCGCGTCGAGACCATGGTGCCGATCACCAATCCAACTGTGCATGAACAGGTGCTCGGCCAGATCATGCTCGGCAACATCATGGACAACCAGCAAAGTTTCGACGTATTGGCTGACGGAACCTCCCGGCGCGTCGTGCTGGAGGAGGGCGAGGAACCGTTCAACGCGCAGGAATATTTCATGACCAATCCGAGCCTGTCCGGACGGGGCGATGCGTTGAAGTCGCATGCGCCCAAGCGCATCGCGCAGTTCAAGCGCCGCAAGAAACAGAACGCAGCGACGGGCTGATGATTTCAGCGTCCCAGGGCCGGCTTCAGGACCGCCGACCGCTGTCCATCATCGATATCGGATCGAACTCGATCCGTCTTGTCATCTATGAGGGGCTGGCGCGTTCGCCGACCTTGCTGTTCAACGAAAAGATGCTGGCCGGCCTCGGCCGCGGCATCGTTTCGACCGGAAAGCTCGATCCCGAGGCGGTGACGCGCTCGATGGAAGAGTTCCGCCGTTTCCGCGCACTCTCCGACCAGGCCGGCGCCGAGCGCATGTATGTGCTGGCGACCGCCGCCGCTCGCGAGGCCGTCAACGGCCCCGACTTCATCCACCGTGCCGAGGATGTGCTCAAGACCGAGATCCAGGTGCTGAGCGGCCGCGAGGAAGCCCATTATTCGGCGCTCGGCGTCATTTCCGGTTTCCATCCGGCCAACGGCATTGCCGGCGACCTTGGCGGCGGCAGCCTCGAGCTGATCGATATTGACGGTGAGACGATCGGTGACGGCATCACGCTGCCGTTGGGCGGCTTGCGCCTGCAGGACATGGCGAAGAACTCGCTGACCCAGGCGGCAAGGATCACGCGCGAGCAACTGGCGCGGGCGAAATTGCTGAAGGGCGGGCAGGGCAGGGCGTTCTACACGGTCGGCGGCACCTGGCGAAACCTCGCCCGGCTGCACATGGAAATGACCAACTACCCGCTCGGCGTCATGCACCATTACGAGATCGGCATCGAAAGCGCCGCGAACTTCCTCCGGCAGGTCGCCAAAGCCGAGATCGACAAGATCAAAGGCATCGAGGGCATCTCCAAGAACCGCCGCTCGCTGCTGCCCTATGGCGCCATCGTGCTGCAGGAGATCATGGCGGCGATGCAGCCGTCGAAGATCATCGTCTCGGCGCTGGGCGTGCGCGAGGGCTTTCTCTACTCGCTGCTCGACGAGGCCGAGCAGAAGGCCGATCCGCTGATCTCGGCGGCGGAAGAGCTTGCCCGCCTGCGCTCGCGCTCGGTCGACCACGCGCATGAGCTTGTCGAGTGGACCGGCAAGGCCTTCTCTGCCTTCGGCATCGACGAAACCAGGGACGAGGCGCGCTACCGCCACGCCGCCTGCCTGCTCGCCGATATCGGCTGGCGTGCCCATCCCGAATATCGCGGCAAGCAATCGCTCAACATCATCGCCCACGCCTCGTTCATCGGCGTCGACCATCCCGGCCGCGCCTTCCTAGCGCTTGTCAGCCTGTTTCGCCACGAAGGCGTGTTCAATGAAGCCGCTCCGGAAATCCGCGGACTGGCGACACCGCGCTATCTCGAGCGCGCCCGTGTGCTGGCCGCCCTGCTGCGTGTCGTCTATTTGCTGAGCGCGGCAATGCCCGGCGTCATGCCGCGACTGAAATGGGAACACCGCGGCAATGGCGTGCTGGCGCTGGTGCTGCCGGCAGCGCTGGCCGATCTTTACGGCGAGCGCCCCGCCGGCCGGCTGGCACAACTGGCAAGGGTCACCAATCGCCGGCTGGTGCTGGCGGTCGAGGGCGGGCCCAGTATTTCAGTGAAGTAGTTTCAGGCACGACGCCAATTGCATGTGGCAATTCGCTGCGAGCTCCACGCTTGGGAGAAGATCGTGAAATCCAGTCAAATCCTGCTGCTGCTGCTGCTTTCCATCCTGCCATTGTTGATTTTCGACGCGGCCAGAGCTCAGACGGTTTCCAAGGTTTCCGTTGCTGCAAAAGGCGCGTTTGAGTTTGACAAGAGTTATCCAAAAGCCGCAGGCGGAAAAACACTGTTCAATTTGCTCACAGGTTTTCTAAAACCTAAAAGCGGGGCAAAAGATAAACTATTTTGTATTTAGAATAAGCGACGAAATGATCAAATCTCAAAGATCGATTTCGATGAACACGTTTTATGCGGACGTTAATCTCTGTCCTGGCGCTGTCGATCGAACCGTGTCCGTTCATCAGCCCCTCGGCAACTTTCTTGAGCCTGTCGCGGGCCGAATCGACCTGTTGCCATACGTTAAGAGGGCAAGCCTGATCCAACTGCGCAACTACCTGTATGTCGCGATTGACAGCAATCTTCGGAGCTACTCCCCCCAAGGGCGCAGATCAATATGGATATGAATGGTTGCCGATCGCGGTACAAAGCAGACAGGTTTGCCTGACCATCAGCGTCGCCGAATGGGGCATGGGGGCTTCCTCTCTCAGCCCATAAACATAACCAGGCTTGCGGAGTTCGTCTTTCTCGACAGCAAATGAGCCGAGCCGGGCGGCAGCTTAGCCAGTCCCTGCAGCCATCCGGCCGTCGGCCGACCATGCACCCGCGCCAGCCATCGCCAGCGCCAGAAAACCGCCTGATATCGCGATGTCCTTCATCAGCATCTGCGAATGCATGAAGGTCAGCGTCGGATCGCCGCCGCCCTGGCCATAGTGGCCGATGAACGCTGTCGCGACGCAAAAGGCGGCGAGCAGCAGCGCCACGATCGGCGTCTTGAAGCCGACGAGGATGAGCAGCCCGGCGATCAGTTCGAACAGCCCGGTGCCCCAGGCAGCCAGCGTCGGCAGCGGCAGGCCAAGGCCGGCGAAATAGCCGGTCGTGCCGGCAATGTCGGTCAGCGCGTGGAAGCCGGACGGCACGAACAGTGCGGCGAACAGCAGTCGGGAAAGCAAAAGCAGCGCATTGCGGGGCATGGTAACCTCCGTTGTCGGCCGGGTGGCCAAGAGCCCGATCCTAGCAGAATTCCGGTCAGCGGACCGACAGGCACAAACGACAACGAAAAAGGGGCGCGGAAAATTCCGCGCCCCTTTGTTCAGGAAATGCTGGACTGCTTCAGCCGCGCTTGGCGTCGATCGAATACGCGCCTGGGCCCGAGGAGGCGAGCACGAGGAAGCCGCCGGCAATGCCGAGGTTCTTCATGAAATTGATCATCTGCATCTGATCGGCCCAGCCGGTGTGGGCGACCAGCGCGGTGGCGACGGTGAAGATCGCCATTACCCAGCCGACGATCCGGGTCTGGAAGCCGACCAGGATGGCCAGGCCGCCAAGCAGTTCGATAAGGCCGACGACAATGGCGGTCACCATCGGCAGCGGCAGGCCAAGGCTGCCGAAATAGCCGGCGGTGCCGGCAATCGCCGTCAGCTTGCCGAAACCCGAAAGCAGGAAGATGACCGAAAGCAGGATGCGGCCGAGCAGGATCGTGCCGGAGGCGCCGGCGGCGGTGCCGGAACCGGCAAACGAAGTATTGGCGGACGTGTTGGTGGACATGCGTAACTCTCCAGAAGGATTTGGCCAAACGGCTTGGGATACCCGTCTAGTTAGCGCAGGCCGACTGTTCACCAAAGATGCCAGATTGGTTACGGATTGTTCACCAAGGTAACGTTTTCGCGATCAACATGGGTGTTGAGATCCAGGCATATCAACGCCCTAGCCTGGATGCGTCATGTCCTCCGGCCGCACCAGCCGCTCATAATCGGCTTCGCTGACCAGCCCGGTGGCCAGCGCTTCCTGGCGCAGCGTGGTGCCGTTCTTGTGCGCCGCCTTGGCGATCTTGGCGGCGTTGTCGTAGCCGATCGTCGGCGCAAGCGCCGTCACCAGCATCAGCGAACGGTCGAGTGCTGCCTTGATGTTGTCTTCGCGGGCCTCGATGCCGACGACGCAATTGTCGGTGAACGACACGGAAGCGTCGGCCAGCAGCTGTACCGATTGCAGGAAACAATAGGCCATCAGCGGATTGTATACGTTGAGCTCGAAATGGCCCTGACTGCCGGCGAAGCTGATCGCCGCATTGTTGCCGAACACCTGCACGCAAACCTGCGTCATCGCCTCGCATTGGGTCGGATTGACCTTGCCCGGCATGATCGAGGAGCCCGGTTCGTTTTCCGGCAGCGACAATTCGCCGAGGCCCGAACGCGGGCCGGAGCCGAGCAGGCGGATGTCGTTGGCGATCTTGAACAGCGCCGCCGCGCAGGCATTGATGGCGCCGTGCGAGAAGACCATGGAATCATGGGCGGCCAGCGCCTCGAACTTGTTCGGCGCGGTGACGAAATCGATGCCGGTGATCGCGGCGATGCGCACCGCCACCTTTTCGGCAAAACCGACCGGCGCGTTGAGGCCGGTGCCGACCGCGGTGCCGCCCTGTGCCAATTCCTGCAGGCCGGGCAGGGTCATCTCGATGCGCTTGATCGACGAGGCGACCTGCGCCGCATACCCGGAGAATTCCTGGCCGAGCGTCAGCGGCGTCGCGTCCTGCGTGTGGGTGCGGCCGATCTTGACGATGTGGGCGAAAGTCCTGGTCTTGGCGTCGAGTGCCGTATGCAAATGTCTTAGCGCCGGTAGCAGGTCGTGAGTGATGCGCTCGGCGCAGGCGATGTGCATGGCCGTCGGATAGGTGTCGTTCGACGACTGGCTCATGTTGACGTGGTCGTTGGGATGCACCGGCTTCTTCGATCCCATGACGCCGCCCAAAAGCTCGATCGCCCGGTTGGAAATCACCTCATTGGCGTTCATGTTGGACTGGGTGCCTGAGCCGGTCTGCCAGACGACCAGCGGGAAATGCTCGTTCAGCTTGCCGTCGATGACCTCCTGCGAGGCCTCGATAATGGCCTTGCCGATCGCCGGATCGAGCCGCTTCAGCTCCATATTGGCCTCCGCTGCCGCCCGCTTGACGATGCCCAGCGCCCGCACGATCGACGCCGGCTGTTTCTCCCAGCCGATCTTGAAATTGGCAAGCGAACGCTGCGCCTGCGCGCCCCAATAGCGGTCGGCGGCGACCTCGATGGGACCGAACGTGTCGGTTTCGGTTCTGGTCTCTGGCGCGCTCACGAAGTCTCTCCGGTTTGCAATTTGCAAACGGCGTATCGCGTTGCACAAATGCCTTCAAGCGGAGATTGCGGGTGACGGGAATGCAAATCGGTTGAAGGTGCTGGCAATCTCCCCACTTGAGGGGGAGATGTCGCCGAAGGCGACAGAGGGGGGCGGTAGGTCTTGACGCAACTCCCATAGCGGACGGAACAGGCTGGTGTTCCACGCGAGACGACCCCCTCTGGCCTGCCGGCCATCTCCCCCTCGAGGGGGGAGATCGCAACCTTACCCCGCCGTGTATCCTCCATCCACGGCGAAGATTCCGCCGCTGGTCCATGCCGCTTCGTCGCTGGCGAGATAGACCGCGATGCCGGCAAGGTCGCTGGTCCGGCCGATGCGGCCGAGCGGATAGCTGCGCTCGACATAGGCCTTGAGCTCGGCTTGCGCGGCCTCAGGCAGGTTTTCGATCGACCTGCGCCGCATCGCTGTGTCGACCGTGCCGGGCGCGATCGCGTTGACCCTTATGCCGCGCGGCCCGAGCTCGAAGGCGAGCGACTTGGTCAGCGAATTGAGCGCGCCCTTCGACAGCGAATAGAGGCTGGACGGCCGCTTCGGGATCATCTTGTGAGCGAAATAGGACGAGATGTTGATCACCGAAGCCGCACCCGGCGCGAGATGCGGCAACAGCCGTTGGGTGAGAAAGAATACCGCCGTGACGTTGAGCGCGAATGACTGCTGGAACTGGTCCTCGCTGACGGTCTCGAACGGCACAAGGAACGCTACGCCGGCATTGTTGACGAGGATATCGACAGGTGGGCCGCGCCTGGCATGCTCGACCACGGCATCGATGCCGGGGCTGGTCGACAGGTCGGCCGACAGCGTGTCGACATTATCCCCGAGCTGCTTGCGGGCGGCGTCGAGTTTTTTGCCGTCGCGGCCGACGATCAGCACGTCCGCGCCTTCGCGCAAGAAAGCCTCGGCGATTGCCAGCCCGATCCCGTCCGAGCCGCCGGTGACCAGCGCCCGTTTGCCGCCTAGTCTCATCCAACACTCCCGCGCATTACCGTCTTGTCTGATAAGGAGAACAGCGCCGTTGCCAATTGTGGTCAAGCCGCCGGCCTATCCTACAATATGAACTTTCGGCTGATGCGCCTGTCTATTCGGCAGCGGCTGCACCGCGCCGAACAGCCAGCCGCGTAGCGACGAAATCCTTGACCTGATGAATGGCCTGTTCACGCGTGACGCTGCCTGGCTGCAGGCCAAGCCGCAACCACAGCCCGTCGATCAGGGCGGTGACGCCGAAAGCGATCTCGTCAGCATCGCGTGCCGGCGCCAGACCGCGCAGGCCAGATAGCAGGTTGGAGCGCATGCGCGCATGGATCACCTTCTGGATGCGGGCAAGCTTTTCGTCGCGCGGCACCTCCGCGCAAAGCGAAAGCCAAGCGTGGCAGAGGGACGGCTGGAAGAGATGCGGCTCGAAATTGCCTTCGATGATGGCCTCTATCCGTTGCATTGGCGTGCGCGCCTGTCTCAGCCGCTCGACCACCGCATGCCGCAGCACCAGGTTCGATTCGCGCATGGCATGCTCGAACAGCTCCCGCTTGCTGTTGAAATAGTGCAGCACGATGCCCTTCGACGCACCGGCCTGTGCCGCCACTTTTTCTATGGTCGCGCCAGCTATGCCTTCGCGCTGAAGCACGGCAAAGGCGGCTTGCCGCAGCTCCTTGCGGCGTATGTCGCTGAGACGCTTGAGTTTCACGGGCCAGGATCCATATGTGGACGGCGCCCTGCCTGCAACGGTTGTTTTGCGTCGTTTTCGATCGCTTGCGTCCATATGTCCGGCCTTTGAGCACGGTCCTTGCGGCCGC